>NZ_HG322950.1:5531103-5847004 GCF_000689415.1 Pseudomonas knackmussii B13
TGGAAGTCGAGGCACTGGAAGGCGAGCATGCCGGCGAAGTGCTGCGCTGCCACCTGCGCGCCAACCTGCCGACACTGGTGACCGGCGACCGCGTGGTCTGGCGCCCGGGCAACCAGGGCATCGGCGTGATCGTTGCGCAGCTGCCGCGTACTTCCGAGCTGTGCCGCCCGGACATGCGCGGCGTGCTCAAGCCGGTGGCTTCCAATGTCGATCGCATCGTCATTGTCTTCGCCCCGCGCCCCGAGCCCCACGCCAACCTGATCGACCGCTACCTGGTGGCGGCCGAGCATGCCGGCATCAAGCCGCTGCTGCTGCTGAACAAGGCCGACCTGATCGACGAGCAGAACGCCGAACAGATCGACTCGCTGCTTAGCATCTATCGCGACCTGGGCTATCCGCTGCTGGAAGTATCGGCATTCAACGGCTTGGCGATGGACGCCCTGCGCGCCGCGCTGAATGAGCACGTCAGCGTGTTCGTCGGGCAATCCGGGGTGGGCAAGTCGTCGCTGGTCAACGCGCTGCTGCCGGGCGTCGACACGCGGGTCGGCGACCTTTCGGAGGTCACCGGCAAGGGGACCCACACCACCACCACGGCGCGGCTGTTCCACTTCCCCGCGGGTGGCGACCTGATCGACTCGCCCGGTATCCGCGAATTCGGCCTGGTTCACGTGAGCCGGGACGACGTCGAGGCGGGCTTCATCGAGTTCCACGACCTGCTCGGGCATTGCCGCTTCCGCGACTGCAAGCATGATCGCGAGCCGGGTTGTGCGCTGCTCAAGGCGCTGGAGGAAGGTCGGATCAGCGAACAGCGCATGGCCAGCTACCGGCACATCCTGGCCAGCCTGCCGACCGAGGAATACTGAGGTCGGCCCGGCTTACTGCTTCTTCAGCTCTTCGAGCTTGAGCTTGCCGCCGCCGTCGAACAGGTTGAGCTTTTCCTGCAGCTGCTGATCCGGCAGCGGTTCCGCTGCAGCCCCGGGCTGAGCCGGCGCCGCTGGCGTTGTTGGCGTTGCTGAGGGCGCGGCATTCGGCGCCGAACCTTCCGGCGCCTGCTGATCGCCGCCGCCCTGGCCTTCGATGGCGCGTTGCGCCCGCTTGGTCAGGACGATGATGTCGATGCGCCGGTTGACCGGGTTGAGCGGGTCCTTGCGATCGTACAGCTGCGAAGACGCGTAGCCGACCACCCGGGCGATCTGTCCATCCGGATAACCGCCGGCAACCAGCGCGCGACGCGCCGCGTTGGCGCGGTTGGCCGACAGCTCCCAGTTGCCGAACTCGTCGCCGGCGTAGGGCTTGGCGTCGGTGTGGCCGCTGACGCTGATCTTGTTCGGCACCTGCTTGATGGTCTCGGCCATGGCCAGCAGGATGTCTTCGAAATACGGCTGCAGACGCGCGCTGCCGAGATCGAACATCGGCCGGTTGGCGGCGTCGACGATCTGGATGCGCAGGCCGTCGCGGGTGATCTGGAACAGGATCTGGTCCTTGAACGGCTTCAGCTCAGGATTCGCATCGACCTTGTCCTGCAACTCCTTGAGCAACAGTTCCAGGCGCTCCTGCTCGATCTGCTCGGCCTGGCGCTCGGCGTCGGCAGGGTTGATCTCCTTTTCCGCCTGCGGGCTGATGCGCGTCTCGTCCGCTTCCGGCTGCGCCTGGATCTGCGGATTGAGGGTCTTGTCCGGCGCTGGTGTCGGCGTACCGCCCAGGTCGATCACGTATGGGCTGGCGCTCTCGGTGAAGCCGATCGGGTCCTGGAAGTAGCCAGAAATCGCCTTCTTCTGCTCGGGGGTCGCCGAGGACAGCAGCCAAAGCACCAGGAAGAACGCCATCATCGCCGTGGCGAAGTCGGCGAAGGCGATCTTCCAGCCGCCGCCGTGGTGGCCGGCGGCGTAGCGCTTGATGCGCTTGACGATGATCGGCTGGTTGTTATCCATTCCTTAGCGCCCGCGCACGGCCTGTTCCAGTTCAGAGAAGCTCGGACGGTGCGCCGGCAGCAGCACCTTGCGGCCGAATTCCACGGCCAGCGACGGCGGCATGCCGGAAGCCGAAGCCACCAGGCAGGCCTTGATCGATTCGTAGAGGTTCAGTTCTTCCTTGGCGTCGTGCTCGAGGGCATTGGCCAGCGGGCCGACGAAGCCGTAGGCGGCGAGAATACCGAGGAAGGTCCCCACCAGCGCGGCGGCGACGTGGTGGCCGATCTCCGCCTGGCTGCCCTGACCGAGCAGGGCCATGGTGATCACGATGCCGAGTACCGCGGCGACGATACCGAAGCCCGGCAGGCCGTCGGCAACGCGGGTCACCGCATGGGAGGGGTGCTCGAGTTCTTCCTTCAGGCTGCCCAGTTCCATGTCGAACAGGCCTTCCAGCTCGTGCGGCGCCATGTTGCCGGAGGACATGATGCGCAGGTAGTCGCAGACGTAGGCCGTCATGCGGTCGTCCTTCAGGACGGCCGGGTACTTGCTGAAGATCGGGCTGGCGGCGGGCTCTTCGAGGTCGGCCTCGATGGCCATCATGCCCTCGCGGCGGCTCTTGTTGAGGATCTCGTAGAGCATCCCCAGCACCTCCAGGTAGAAGGTGTGGGTGAAGCGGTTGCTGAACATCTTCGGCGCCTTCTTCAGCACCGTCATGAAGGTGCTGCCCGGGTTCGCCTGCAGGAATGCACCCAGCGCCGCGCCCCCGATGATCAGCAACTCGAAGGGCTGCACGATGGCCATGATCTTGCCGCCGGAAAGCAGGTACCCGCCGAGGACGCTGCCCAGAAGAACGAAGATGCCGATGATTTTTGCCATGGGTGACCGACTGGAACAGTGAACGGGACGAAGGCGCTCTCGCACGCCTCGCTGTTGTTATCGGAAAATCCGCGCAAGACTATAGGCTGACAACACTAAAAACCAGTTTGGCGCCTCCGCATGTCCTTGCAGACTCCCGATCCAGCCGTCCTCGATACCTGGCTCAAGCAACTGGAAGAGTTGCCGCTCCCGGTTCCCGCCGAGCAGCACGAACGCATTCGCCGGGCGCTGGGCGACAACCGCCGCTCGCTGCGCGATATCGCCGATCTGCTGCAGGACTGTCCGACCCTCGCGCTGGCCATCCTGCGCGAGGCCAACCGCGCCCGCATGGCCCAGGACAATCCGGCCGAAAGCCTGGAAGTCGCCCTCAGCCGCCTCGGCCTGACCCGCGCCCTGGGACTGCTGGAGCGCCTACCGCAGGTGCCTCGGGCGCAGATGCCGCCGGTTCTCGGGCAATTGCTGGTGATCAGCCGCCACGCCATGCAGCAGGCTGCCGGCCTGTTCGCCGTGCGCCTGGCTCGGCTCTGGCAGGAAATCCACTGGGGCAGCCTGTTCATCCTCTCTCCGCTGTGGGCACTGGGCGTCGCGCGCCCGGACCTGGTCGAGCAGTGGCAGCAACAGGTGCTCGTCGAAGGGCGGCCGACCGCCGAAGTGGAGCAGGAGCTGCTGGGCATGCGCCTGCTGCCGCTGTGCCGCGCACTGGCCGAACGCTGGCGCCTGCCGGACTGGATCGTCCAGGGCCTGCGCCTGCTCGGCGAGGACCATGAGCTGCTGGCCCGCGCCCTGCACCTGGCGCATGCCGAAAGCACGCCGCTGGCCCAGCAACAGCGCCTGGATGCCGACCCGGAACTGTCGCGCTGGCTGACCCGCCCAGCCAATACCATTCTCCTCGCCAACAGCCTGGCCATGGCCGCCCACCAGTCCTGGGGCGATGCGCACATGCAACGCTGGGAGCGCCTGACCGCCCTCTACCTGCAGATCCCCCTGGAAGACCTGCAGCAGCAGGTCCACGCACTCGCCGCCCAAAGCGCCCGACGCGACGCCGACCCACGCTTCTGGCATCCGGCCCAGGCCCTGCTATGGCCCTGGGACAGCCAGCGCTGGCGGGTCCACAAACCAGCACCTGCGCAGATCGCGGCGCGCCCTGGCAATGCCGAGCAGTGGAAACGCCTGTGCGCCGAACTGCTGCGCGCGCCATCGCCCTTCGGCAACCTGCTGCAACTGCTCGACACCGCCGCCGAGGCCATCAGCCTATGCGGCTTCGACCGCGGTGCCCTGCTGCTCGCCGATCGCCAGCAATCCGTCCTGCAGGCACGGCGCAGTTTCGGCCTAGCCCCAGCGGTCGAGAACCTGCAACTGCAGACAACCAGCAGCCAGCTGCTGCGCAAGCTGCTGGAGCGCCCAGCGCGCCTGCAATTGACGCCGACCAACATGGCCGACTACTCGGCCGTGCTGCCCGGCAAACTGAAGGAAGCGCTGCCCAGCGAACACCTGCTGCTGCGCTCGCTCGGCAGCCCTCAGCGCGTGCTGATGCTGGTGATTGCCGATCGCCAGGGCCAGCCCATCGGCGACACCCAGGCCCAGGCCTTCGACAAGACCTGCCAGTGCATCGAGCGCAGCCTCCAGCAGTTCATAGGCAATCGCGGCTGATGCGCCCAAGCACGGGAAAACCGCCCGCGCCACGCGCTTTCCGTTAAACTGCGGCGTTCCGCCGGCCGCAGCGGGCCCCTGCCCCGCCGCGACCGGCCAGCCCATTACGGAGACGCCGAGATGTCCGCCTTTTCCGCCCTGCCCCTGGTGATCGAGCCGGCCGAACTGGCTGCCCGCCTGAACGCCCCCGAGCTCATCCTGGTCGACCTGACCAGCCCGGCACGCTATGCCGAAGGCCACCTGCCCGGCGCGCGCTTCGTCGATCCCAAGCGCACCCAGTGGGGCCAGCCGCCGGCGCCCGGCCTGCTGCCGGCGAAAACCGATCTCGAGGCACTGTTCGGCGAACTGGGGCACAACCCCGATGCCGTCTACGTGGTCTACGACGACGAAGGCGGCGGCTGGGCCGGCCGCTTCATCTGGCTGCTCGACGTCATCGGCCACTCGGCCTACCACTACCTCGACGGCGGCCTGCACGCCTGGCTGGCCGATGGCCGCGAACTGAGCCGGGACATCCCCGCGCCCGTCGGCGGCCCGCTGCCGCTGACCCTGCACGACGAACCCACCGCCACCCGCGAATACATCCAGAGCCGCATCGGCGCCGCCGACCTGGCCATCTGGGACGCGCGCAACCCCAGTGAATACAGCGGCCAGAAAGTCCTGGCGGCCAAGGGCGGGCACATCCCCGGCGCGGTCAACTTCGAGTGGACCGCCGGCATGGACCCGGCCCGCGCCCTGCGCATCCGCACTGACATGCAAGAGATCCTGACGAGCCTGGGCATCACCCCGGACAAGGAAGTGATCACTCACTGCCAGACCCACCACCGTTCCGGCTTCACCTACCTGGTGGCCAAGGCCCTCGGCTATCCGCGGGTCAAGGGCTATGCCGGGTCCTGGTCGGAATGGGGCAACCACCCCGACACCCCTGTAGAGGTTTGAGGAATGTCGTTCAAAGACCGTTTGTTCATCCTGGCCCAGTACCTGCTGCCGCATCACCTGCTGTCGCGCCTGATCGGCTGCGCCGCCGAGTGCCGCGCGGCCTGGTTCAAGGACCGCCTGATTCCCTGGTTCGCTCGCCGTTACCAGGTCGACATGCGCGAAGCGCAAGTCGAAGACCTGCGTGCCTACGAGCACTTCAATGCGTTCTTCACCCGCGCCCTGAAAGACGGCGCGCGGCCGCTGGATGAAACCCCGGCCGGCGTGCTCTGCCCGGCCGACGGCGCGATCAGCCAGCTCGGCCCGATCGAACACGGCCGCGTCTTCCAGGCCAAGGGCCACAGCTTCAGCCTGACCGAACTGCTGGGCGGCGACGCCGAGCGCGCCGCGCCCTTCATGGGCGGCGAGTTCGCCACCGTCTACCTGTCGCCGAAGGACTACCACCGCGTGCACATGCCGCTGGCCGGCACCCTGCGCGAGATGGTCTACGTGCCCGGCCGGCTGTTCTCGGTGAACCAGCTGACCGCCGAGCAGGTACCCGAGCTTTTTGCTCGAAACGAGCGCGTCGTCTGCCTGTTCGATACCGAACGTGGTCCAATGGCCGTGGTGCTGGTCGGTGCCATGATCGTCGCCTCGATCGAAACCGTCTGGGCCGGCCTGGTCACGCCGCCGAAGCGCGAGCTGAAGGCCTTCGCCTACGACGAAGCGGCACGCGCGCCCATCCACCTGGAGAAAGGCGCCGAGCTGGGCCGCTTCAAGCTCGGCTCCACCGCCATCGTCCTGTTCGGACCGGAGCAGGTAGGCTGGGCTGAACAACTGGCCGCCGGCAGCCCGGTGCGCATGGGCCAACTGCTGGGCAAGGCCCGCCAGGTCTGATTGCAGTGCGGGGCGCATGGCGAATTGCCGGCGCCCCGAGGACCGCGCGGCACCATTCCCTGGGTGGGCTGTCACGAAAGATGGATACTGCTAGAGTTTCGGAAAAACCCGGCACCGAACCCAGCCGACCGGTCAGCCACAAGGCACAGATCGTGGAGCAACTCATCTGACCATGGACAATCCGAGTCCTTATCAATTGCTGCGCGTCCCTACCCCGACGCACGAGAGCCTGAGTTTCTGCAACGCCAATCCGCGTGACTTGAAGGACTGGCTCGACCACCTGCCCAAGGCCAACCTCGGGGAGACCGCGCGCCAGCTCTACCAGGGGCTGATCGAGCTGAACCAGCTCAAGCTCCCGGTGGAGGCGCGCCTGCAGCTGCTGGAGCTGTTCCGCCCGGAAGTGCACTCGGTCTGTCAGCACCTGGAGCGCCACTTCCTCAATCAGTCCATCGTCCTCGACGAGCGCCCGCGCAAGGTCGCCAACCTCTGCCAGGCCCTGCAGAACCACCTGGCGATCGGCTACAAGCTGGCGGTCGTCCGGGAAGCCCCGCGCTTCAGCCGCGAGCGCGCACAGATCCTGGTGCTGGCCCTGCAACGCGCGATCCGCAGCCTGTGCGGCCCGCTGGTGCGTGCCTCGCAACTCTACTGCCCGGTTCCGGAAAGCCTCTGGCTGGAACTCCACCAGCTTTACCAGCTGGCCCGCCAACACAGCGTCCAGGGCCTCGCGGTACGCGACGACCTGGTCCGCAACGGCAAGTCCATGAGCATCGAGCGCGCCTACCTGGTCGCCCTGCTGCTGGGCTGCGCGCGCTGCAACCAGATGCGCCAGAACAGCATCGCGCGCCTGGCCGAAGCCCTCGAATCCTGGAGCGAACAGGTCAAGCTGCAGCCAGCCAGCACGCCGGCCAGCCTGTTCGTGATTGCCCCGCAGGTAGACGGCCCGCCGCGCTACCGCTCGCTGTTCAAGGAAAGCGACCTGGCCGGCGCGTTGGGCATGGACCCACAGCAGCTGGTCGCATCGCTCAAGGAATACCTGCAGGCCACGCCCGAACAACGCCCTCAACTGCCGCTAAAAGTCATCGACGGCGTCAGCATCGACATGCTCCAGCACCTGGCGAGCGCCTGGGGCGACATCGCCGAGCGCACCTTCCAACGCACCCTGGGCCAGGGCCAGCTGACCCTGTGCATCGGCATGAGCGCGCTGCACTACTTCCTCGCCGGGCGCCAATCCTTCGCCGAGCTGCTCAAGCTGCCGGCACAGGAAGCGCCGACCTTCAAGCGCGAGATCAAGGACGCCTGGGCCAGCGCCTTCGACGCGCAGAAGATCAAGGACTGGGAGCCCGGCGCACCGCTCGAGGAAATCGAATACAAGCCGCTCAAGCCAGGCGAGGGCGACCGCACGGTTACGCCCGACGAAACGCTGTGCGACGAGTACCCGGTATTCACCTTGCCCATCGTCAACCACAGCCCCGGCGGCTACTGCCTGACCTGGCCGAAGGAAATCCCCAGCCAGCTGCAAGCCGGCGAGCTCCTCGGCATCCAGGACGCTCCCGAGCAAGGCTGGAGCATCGCTGTCGTGCGCTGGATTCGCCAAGTCCGTGGCGGCGGCACGCAGATGGGCATCGAGCTGATCGCCCCGCTCGCACAGCCCTGCGGCCTGCAACTGCTGCGCAAGACCGAGCAAGGTAGCCAATACCTGCGCGCCCTGCTGTTGCCGGAAATCGCCGCGATCTCGCGGCCGGCCACCGTGATCACGCCGCGCCTGCCCTTCCAGGAAGGCAGCCGCGTGCAGATCAACCAGCATGGCGACGAGCGTCGCGCGACCCTGGTCCGCAAGCTCACCGCGACCGCCAGTTTCAGCCAGTTCGAGTACCGCATCCAGGAGCTTGCCAAGGATGCTGGCGATAAGCCTGTCACAGCCTCGAGCAGCAAGGTGGCGCCGGGGGAGGAAGACTTTGACTCGCTCTGGAAGTCTCTGTAGATTCGCCCGGACTCCATTCGTCGCCACTTTGCTGCCGTCCGGCGCGGTATAAGCAGCCCCCATGGCCAATGAAAAGAAAACCATCCGCCTGCTGATTCTCGAAGACTCCCAGAACGAAGCCGAGCGGCTGGTCAGCCTCTTTCGCAATGCCGGACGCGCCACCCGCGTCCACCGCATCACTTCCAGTGACGACCTCAACGAAGCCCTCCAGCAAAGCTGGGACCTGCTGATTGCCGCTGCGGAAAGCAGCGCGATGGCACCGGGCGAGGCGTTGGCGAGCATCCGTCGGCAGGCCAAGGACATCCCCTTCCTGCAGCTGATCGCCGGCAACGACACCGACGACATCACCGAAGCCCTCGCCCTGGGCGCCCAGGACGCCGTGCCGCACGGCGAAGACGAACGCCTGGTGCTGGTGGCCAATCGCGAGCTGAGCAACCTCGAGGAACGTCGCGCCCGCCGTGCCGCCGAGGTCGCGCTGCGCGAAGCGGAGAAGCGCTGCCAGCTGCTGCTCGACAGCTCGGTCGACGCCATCACCTACGTGCACGATGGCATGCACATCTATGCCAACCGCGCCTACGTCGACCTGTTCGGCTATGAAGACGCCGAGGAGCTGGAAGGCTTGCCGATGATCGACCTGATCGCGCCCACCGATCAGGCCACCTTCAAGGACTTCCTCAAGGGCTACCAGAACAACGAAGGCAACGCTGAACTGCGTTGCGGCGGCATCAAGGTCGACGGCGCGAGCTTCAAGGCGCGCATGACCTTCTCGCCAGCAACCTACGACGGCGAACCTTGCATCCAGGTGGTGATCCGCGCCGACAGCGACAACAGCGAGCTGGAAGAAAAGCTCCGCGAAGTCAGCTGTCAGGACCTGGTCACCGGCCTCTTCAACCGTGCGCACTTCCTCGACCTGACCGATGCCGCGGTGGAACGCGTCATTACTGCAGGGCAGTCGGCGACCCTGGCGTACCTGCAACTCGATCGTGCACAGAACCTGCAGCTGACCCTGGGCATCGCCAACATCGATCTGCTGTTGGCCGACCTCGCCCGCCTGCTGCGCGAGCATTTCCCGGCCGGTGTGCAACTGGGCCGCTTCAGCGACGATGCCTTCAGCGTGCTGGTCAGCGGGCAGAACCCGGAACAGAGCAAAGCGCTGTTCGACGGCCTGCTGAAGAAGATCGAGGGCCACCTGTTCGACATCCACGGCCGCACTGCCCAGGTCACCCTGTCGATCGGCTGCGCCGGGCTCGACGAGAAGACCAGCCAGACCCAGGACGTCATCGAACGCGCGCACCGCTGTGCCGACGAAGTCGCGCAGAAGGGCGGTAACGGCGTCAAACTCTACGATCCGGCCGACGAGCTGGCCGCCGCCGCCAACCGCGGCGATCTGTTGGCAATCGTCCAGCAGGCCCTGGAGAAGAACAGCTTCCGCCTGCTGTTCCAGCCGATCATCAGCCTGCGCGGCGACAGCCACGAGCACTACGAAGTGCTGCTGCGCCTGATCAACCCGCAAGGCGAGGAAGTGCCGGCAGCGGACTTCCTCAACGCCGCCAAGGCCGGCGGGCTGGCCGAGCGCATTGACCGCTGGGTGCTGCTCAACTCCATCAAGCTGCTCGCCGAACACCGTTCCAAAGGTCACGAGACCAAGCTCTTCGTGCACCTCTCCGCGCCCAGCCTGCAGGACGCGGGGCTGCTGCCATGGCTAAACGTGGCGCTGAAAGCCGCGCGCCTGCCGGCCGACTCGCTGATCATCCAGATCAGCGAAACCGACGCCGTCGCCCACCTGAAACAGGCCAAGGCGCTCTGCGAAGGCCTGGCCGAGCTGCACTGCCAGGTCGCCCTCGGCCAGTTCGGTTGCGCGCTGAACCCGTTCAACACGCTCAAGCACATGAACGTCGACTTCGTGAAGGTCGACGGCTCCTACGTGCAGGACCTCAGCCGGGCGGAAAACCAGGAAAGCCTGAAGACCCTGATGGCCAGCCTGCACGCCCAGGCCAAGCTGACCATCGTGCCCATGGTCGAGAGCGCCAGCGCCCTGGCGACCCTGTGGCAGGCCGGCGCGAACTACATCCAGGGCCGCTACCTGCAGGGCCCGAGCCAGGCGATGGACTACGACTTCTCCTCGGAGGAGTGATCCCGCAAGGTGCAAGCCAGAACGAAAAAGCCCGCCCGAAGGCGCGGCTTTTTCGTTGGCGTTGAGACCTCAGCGTCCGTCACGATCGCGGAAGCCCAGCAGGTAGAGGATGCCATCCAGCCCGAGGGTGGAGATCGCCTGCTTGGCCGACTGCTTGACCAGCGGTTTGGCGCGGAAGGCCACGCCGAGGCCGGCCAGCCCCAGCATCGGCAGGTCGTTGGCACCGTCGCCCACGGCAATGGTCTGCTCCAGCTGCAGACCTTCCTTCGCCGCCAGCTCACGCAGCAGGTCGGCCTTGCGCTGGGCGTCGACGATCGGCTCGACGGCTACACCGGTGACCTTGCCGTCGACGATCTGCAGTTCATTGGCGAACACGTAGTCGATGCCCAGCTTGGCCTGCAGCTGGCGCGCGAAGTAGGTGAAGCCACCGGAGAGGATCGCGGTCTTGTAGCCCAGGCGCTTGAGTTCGGCGAACAGGGTTTCCGCCCCTTCGGTCAGGCGCAGCGAGGCGCCGATTTCTTCCAGCACGTCTTCGGAGAGTCCCTTGAGCAGTGCCAGGCGCTCCTTGAAGCTGGCGCGGAAATCGAGCTCGCCGCGCATGGCGCGCTCAGTGATCTCGGACACCTGCTCGCCAACGCCGGCGGCCTTGGCCAGCTCGTCGATGACCTCGGCCTCGATCAGCGTCGAGTCCATGTCGAACACCGCCAGGCGACGATTGCGACGGAACAGCGAGTCCTGCTGGAAGGCGATGTCGACGTTCAGCTCCTGGGCCACGCTGAGGAACTCGGCGCGCAGTGCGCCCGAATCGATCGGCTCGCCGCGCACGGAGAACTCGATGCAGCCCTTGCCGTGCTCTTCCGGCATGTCCAGCGGCATGCGCCCGGACAGGCGATCGATGTGGTCGATGTTCAGGCCGTACTTGGCCGTGATCGAGCTGACGCGGTGCAACTGCTCGGCGGTTACCCGGCGGGTCAGCAGGGTCACGATCTGGCGCGGCTTGCCCTGGCCGCCGACCCATTGCTGGTAGTCGGCTTCGGAGACCGGCGTGAAGCGCACCTGCTGGTCCAGCTTGTAGGCCGTGAACAGCACTTCCTTGAGCACCGCGGACGCCTGCTCGGTATCCGGGATCTCGACCAGGATGCCGAAGGACAGGGTGTCGTGGATCACCGCTTGGCCGATGTCGAGGATGTTCACCCCACCCTGGGCCAGCACGCCGGTGATGGCGGCGGTGAGGCCGGGGCGGTCTTCCCCGGTGATATTGATCAGGACGATTTCGCGCAAGGCGCAGTCTCCGCCATGGAAGAAAAGGCGCACATTCTACCGACTTTCCCGGCCCGCGCCTCGCCCGGCATGCGGCCAACCGCCGATCGGATTGCCGCGTCGCATCGAGCGACCCGCCGAAATGCAGGAGGTGCGGCGCTTTGCCCGCTTCCGGGGCGCCGTTATACTGCCCGGCAACTGTTCCTACAGAGACCGAGCCCGCTGTGACCCGGCCCACCTCCGTCAAGCCCGACAATTTCTTCCTGCTGCTCTACCACGCCCTGCGCCAGCGCCGGGTGCCCATCGCCCTGCGCATCGCCATGCATAGCCTGGTGCTGGTCGCCGCCGCGCTGGTCATCTACGCCTGGGTCATGGGCATGCAGTTCAAGCAGGCCATGCACCAGCAGGCCGATGCCGTGGGCCAGAGCCTGACCACGCAGACCGCCGCCTCGGCCACCGAGCTGCTGGTGTCGAACGACATCCTCAGCCTCAACGTGCTGCTGGGTAACCTGACCAAGAACCCGCTGGTGGCCCACGCGGCCATCTACAGCGCGGACGGCCGCACCCTGGCCGAGTCCGGCAACCGGCCGAAACAAGGCCTGCTGGGCAACACCGAGGGCGTGTACTCGACGCAGATCACCTTCCAGGACGTCATGGCCGGGCAGTTGCGCATCAGCCTGGACATGGAACAATTCCAGCAGCCGATGATGGTCAGCCTGCAGAGCATGGGACTGATCAGCCTGATCCTGCTGCTGCTCACCCTGACCCTCAGCCTGCGCCTGGGCCGCCACATCTCCACGCCGCTGCTGCAGCTGCGCGTCTGGCTGCGCGATCCGGATGACCCCGCCCCCGGTGCCGGCCTGCACAACGAAATCGGCGACCTCGCCCGCCAACTCCAGGCCCGCCTGGTGCCGGAGAAACCGCCCGCGCCCGAGCCCGCACCAGCGCCACCACCCGCGCCGCGCAAAACCGCACCCAAGCCAGCCGCCGCTGCACCGGCCAAGGCTGCAGAGGCTGCGCCGAAGCCGGTGCAGGACCCGCACATCGAGCTCGACGATGACATCGAGCCCAAGCTGGAACTGTCGGCGGACGAGCACGAATTCGACGAGAACATCTTCGACGACGGCGAACTGCCGCATGTCGAGGCCAGCGACGTGGAAGAGCTCGACGAGCCGCTGATCGAAGAAGAGCCTGAAGAAGCGGAGCTTGAGCCGGTACTGCCCAACCCGTGCGCCGTACTCGCCGTGCAGCTGGGCAATCAGGAGCAACTGCGACGCCTGCCGCGTAGCCGCCTGGTGGACCTGCTGGAGCGCTATCGCGATTGCCTGGAGCAGGCCGCGCGCCTGTACAAGGGCCAGCTGTTCACCCTCAGCGATGGCGGCAGCCTGATCCTCTTCCATGCTCGCGACGACGACGACTACCTGACCCACGCCCTGTGCTGCGGCGAACTGATGCGCGCCCTGGGCCACGCACTGCAGATCGAAGTAGTCGATAGCGGCATCACCCTGCAACTGCAGCTGGGCATGACCCACGGCGAGGAGCTGGCCGCACTGGCTCAGGCCGAGCTGCTGCAGGAAGCTGCCGTACAGAGCGCACTGAACCTCAGCCAGCACAGTCGCAACCTGCTTTTGATCGAGCGCTCCATCGCCGAGGACGAGCAGGTGCGCCAGCGCGCCCGCGTGCGCCCCATCGCCAACCCGGCGGAAGCCAGTTGCGTCGAATGGCTGAAAGAACCCTACCCGTCGATGCTCGAGCGCCAGCTCACCCGCATGCGCGCCCTGCGCACTTCCTGACGAGTCGAACCCAGCCCTGCCGCCCGGCAAGGCTGGCGTCAGCTTCCCAGTAAGCCCAGCGCCCCAATCACTCGATATTCAGCGAGCGCCGCAGCTGGCTCAGCAAGCCATCTTCCGCAGGGACGTCCTGCGCCACCTGGCGATAGCCGGCGAACGCCGAGAAGCGTTGGCGGAAGTCCACTTCGATGCTGTAGCGGTTGTCCCAACCCTTCTGCTCCGCCGGCCGCGGGGCGAGCTGATCGCAGTCGGAAAGACTCGAGGCGTCGCTGCAGGCGCGCGTCGCAGCTGGCAGATAGCGACTCTTCCAGAGCACCCAGGGCGACATCGTGAGCGCCTCGATGCGGTTGCCTGCCAAATCGAACTCCAGCAAACGCAGAAGGCCGTTCCCGCCCAGGTACTGCATCTGGTAGTCGAACTGCAGCATGTCGACGCTCAGCCCGTGGTCGTTGCTCAGGCGACGATGGCTCGACCCGTTCAGCTGGCTGCTGAGGGTCAGGAAGATCTGATCATTGCGCCGGATCAGCTTGTCCCACAGGCGCGCCTCCCCGTTGGGCGGCAGGGTTATGCCATGGGAAGCCAGGATCACCGGCGTATTCGGATGCTCGTCGAGTACGCGCTGGGCCCAGGCCAGGGTCGCGTCGCTCGGATTGCAGTCCAGCGCCAGCAGCAGGAAGTCCTGGTCACCGACGCGGAAACGGTGGTACTGGCTCAAGCCCAGCGGATCGCTGCCGGCATAGGTGGATTGCCAGGTCGCCCGTTGCGGCCCGAAGAACTCATCGAAGTGATCGCGTACCGAGCGATGGTCGTCGCCGGGCAGCTCGCCCTGGATATCCCGCGCACCGGTCATGATGCTGTAGGGCACGCCACCTTCCTCGAGCAGGCGCATGGCGCTGGAGGCGACTCGCCACTGGGTCAGGCTGCTGGCGTTCTGCACCACGTCCCCCAGGTGCACCACCAGCGGAATCTGCAGCGCGGTGGCGTTCTGCGCCAGCCAGTGAGTCTGGGCGAAAAAGGCCATCACCGGGTCGTAAGACAGGTTGTCGTAGCGCCGGGTCGTGCGGAAAAGCGAGCGCGCCTGGTGATTGTTCTCCGAGTAGTACTGGGTGTCGGGCAGCACCGCCAGCACGAAGTGTCCCGGGCGCGGCTCCAGCGCCAGCGGCGGCAGCGGGTGTTCGCGGAAGAACGCCTGGTCCCGGGCGATGTGCCGGCGCTCGCCAGGGCTGGCGCCACAACCGCACAACGACAGCAGGCAAGCAGCGAGGATGAGGAGACGTGTCATGCGCTGAAGGTCACTCGCGGGCCCCGCCGGGTGCAGGGAGATACAGCAGCACATAGGGATCATGATCGAAATCGGCAGCCACCACCGGGCGCAGCCCGGCCAATGGCGTCGCAGCAAGCGCACGCTCATGAGCGGCATCCATCACCAGGTAGAGCGGCCCCTGCAAACCTGCCAACTGGCTGTCCTGATCGACGAAGCGCGGCTGCAGGTCGTGATCGAGGTTGACCAGATACTTGATCGCCTTGGCGTCCTTGCCGAGCCCGACGAAAGCCACCGGCGCCGGCTTGGCGCTGATGGCGGCGTCCGCTGCGAGAGTGAATTCGCGGGTGCCGTAGAGGCCGCGTTCGATGGGCTCGAAAGCGACGATGTAGGCGGCCCACAGCGACAGAACCGCGCACCCGGCCAACGCCAGGGCACGCTGGCGCGGCTTCGCCAGCGCCCACAGCGCCAGCCCCTGGAACAGTAGAAGCAGCGCCAGAGCGCGATGCATGGCGTGGTGATAGTCGGCAAGCTGAGGTGAATGCCGCCAAGCGAACAGCAGCGCCAGGCTAAGTAGACCAGGCAAGGCAAACCACAGACTCTGAAGCACGATGCGCAGAATGGAAGCCAGACGGCTTCCAACGACGTGGAACGGATAGGCCGCGATGATCGCCGCATAGGGTGCCATCGCCAGGATGTAGCGGGCCTTCTTGGCCTGCGGCAGCGACAGGCCGATCATCACGACCAGAGCCGCCAGCGCACAGGCACGCAGGAGCACGCGCGTGCCCTGCTCCTCGGTGCGCCCGCCCTTGCCGAACAGCAGAGCCAGAGCCGGCAGCGCCAGCGGGAACGCAATGGCATAGTTGCCGGGCGCGCTGAGGAAGTAATAGAGCGGCGAGTTGGCGCCGGCGCTGCCGTCCAGGCGACCGACCACCTCCATCTGCAGGACCGAGTGGGCGAAGGCAGCGCCATCGCTCAGATCGGCCACTGCGAGCAATACCAGGCAACAGACCAGCAGCAATCCTGCGGCGAGCGGGGCAAAGGCCAGCAGACGCCGCCACTCCCCTGCCGCAACCCAGCAGGCACAGACCACGCCGGCGGGTATCACCAGGCCCAGCGGGCCACGAATCAGGAAGCCGACCAGCATCAGCACGCCCAGCCAGCCCAGCAGCCGTGGCAACGGCCGCTCGCGGTCGCGGTAGGCGAGATAGAAGGCGCCCAAGGCCAGGGCAGAGATCATCTGGTCCAGCGAGACCGCGCGGGTTTCGCTGACGAAAGTTGCTGTCAGCAGCAGGAGCGCAACGCTGAGCAACGCCCAGCGAACCGAGATCGGCTCCAGCAGGCGGTAGACCAGCGCGACGACCGCCGCCGAGGCGAGCGCCGAAGGCAACCAGGCGGCCAGGCTGTCCACCCGCCCGAACGGCAGCGACAGCAAGTAGATGAATAGCGTCGAGGTGCCCGGATAGTCCGGGTAGGCCTCGCCATAGGTCATGGGGAAGAAGCTGGGGCCGTGGCGCAGCATCTCCTGGGCGAAGAGCACGAAGCGCGAATCGAAGCCGATCACTTCGCGCCCCTGGGCCTGCATGCAGAAAAGCAACAGCGCGAGCGCCCCCAACAGCCAGGCGCGCGCGACCGGGCTCAGGCGCGCCAGCCCGAAAGGCAGGGAGGACGGGGAGATGGACGGCAGCACGGGTGCTCCTCCGCCAGACCATGACCGAAGGGATTCCGGTCACCGCGATTGGCAGATTCGCAGCCTTATTAGCACCGACGCAGTTAAGAAGTTGTTAAGTGCCGACGCCCGACAGAGAGCGGTTCGGGCGCGGCACGAGAGGAGCGGCAATTAGAAGCGGAAGACTTCTACATCGGTGCGGATGGGCACAACCAGCGGCATTTTCGGCCCTTCTTCCTTGG
The DNA here is from genome assembly GCF_000689415.1 of Pseudomonas knackmussii B13. Classification (NCBI taxonomy): domain Bacteria; kingdom Pseudomonadati; phylum Pseudomonadota; class Gammaproteobacteria; order Pseudomonadales; family Pseudomonadaceae; genus Pseudomonas; species Pseudomonas knackmussii. Next base: position 5,547,686 of record NZ_HG322950.1, read on the forward strand.
GCTTGGCCGCCTGTTCGGCAACTGCGGTCGGCTGCTTGCGCGGCGCCGGCGGCTGCTCGATCGCTACTGCCACAGGGCGTACGTCGCCGGCCAGCTGCTCAGCCAGGCGGCGCAACAGGTCGCTTTGCGCGCGGACCTGATCCTTGATGCTGCCGTCATGCTTCTCTTCCTGATGGAAGACACGGCTGTCGCGCAGCGCACCCTTCTGGTCGAGCAGGCGCCAGCGCGCATCGAGTACGGCGGGCTCTTTCGGACCAGAGTCGAGGCGACTGATGTCGAGCATCACTTGCACCTGCGGAGCGAATCCGGGCTTTTCCGGGAACAGCGCCAGGCGCGTGCTGTCCAGTTGACTGGAGAGCTGACGCAGCAGTTGCTGGCTCACGTTGGTTTGCAGGCTACCGGCCCAGCGCGCATCGCTGGACAGATTGAGGATGCCATCGGCCTGGCGCTGAACCATGGTTTCGCGCTGCAGGTAGTCGGCCAGTTGCACCGGCCCGAGAAGAACGGCCACGCCGTTGTCGCGGGTCGGCACCGAACTCGAACCGGTATCCAGCTGATATAGCTGGGCCGGTCGATTCACCGAACATCCCGCCAGCCCGAGCAGGCTGACGAGGGAAAGACATGCGAGGATGCGCAGAGCGCTCATCGGGCATCACCGTGTTTCGCCGAAGTTCGGCGATACTTGCTACAAATCGAAGAATTTAACGACAAAGGCGCCAAGGCGCCCCTGTCAAAGGGACCTATCATCCCCTAACCGGCGCCATAGCTCCAGAGGCAGAGTGTGTCGCGGGGCGTTTCAATCCTGAGACAGGGGCTCGACCAGCAGCGCATCGACCCGCTGGAAACCGCGCGGTAGCTTGTTGCCACGCCGACCACGCTCACCCTTGTAATGTTCCAGGTCATCGCCTTTAAGCGACAGGGTGCGCTTGCCCGCCTGCAGCACCAGGGTTGCGCCATTCGGTAGCACCGCCAGGTCCGTGAGGTACTCCTCGCGACTGGCAACACGCTCGCCCGGCACGCCGATGATCTTGTTGCCCTTGCCCTTGGCCAGCTGCGGCAGGTCGGCGACCTTGAACAGCAGCAGGCGACCTTCGGTGGTCACCGCCGCCAGCCAGTCCTGCTCGACGTCCGCAACCGGACGCGGCGCCATCACCTGCGCGCCGTTGGGCAGGCTGAGCAGCGCCTTGCCGGCCTTGTTCTTGGCCTGCATGTCCTCGCCCTTGACCACGAAGCCATAGCCCGCATCCGAAGCCAGTACGTAGAGCGCGCTGTCCTCCGGCAGGAGCACGCGCTCGAAGCTCGCCCCCGGCGGCGGGGTCAGGCGGCCAGTGAGCGGCTCGCCCTGCCCACGCGCAGACGGCAGGCTGTGCGCCGCCAGCGAATAACTGCGGCCGGTGGAGTCGATGAACACGGCGTACTGATTTGAACGGCCTGGAGCGGCAGCCTTGAAGCCGTCGCCGGCCTTGTAGGAAAGCCCGGTCGCATCGATGTCGTGGCCCTTGGCGCAGCGCACCCAGCCCTTCTCGGACAGCACCACGGTGACCGGCTCGGTCGGCATCAGTTCGGTTTCCGACAGCGCCTTCGCCTCGGCGCGCTCGACGATTGGCGAGCGACGGTCGTCGCCGTAGGTCTCGGCATCGGCCAGCAGCTCGTCACGTACCAGTTTGCGCAGCTTGGCGTTGGAACCGAGGATCGCCAGCAGCTTGGCGCGTTCCTTGGCCAGTTCGTCCTGCTCGCCGCGGATCTTCATCTCTTCCAGGCGCGCCAGCTGACGCAGGCGGGTGTCGAGGATGTAGTCGGCTTGCAGCTCGGACAACTCGAAGCGTTGCATCAGCACTGGCTTGGGCTGGTCTTCGGTGCGGATGATGTGGATGACTTCGTCGAGGTTGAGGAAGGCGACCAGCAAGCCTTCCAACAGGTGCAGGCGCTTCTCGACCTTGTCCAGGCGGAACTGCAGGCGACGGCGCACGGTGTCGGTGCGATAGGTCAGCCACTCGCTCAGCACCTGGCGCAGGTCCTTGACCTGCGGTTTGCCGTCCAGGCCGATGACGTTCATGTTCACCCGGTAGGAGCTTTCCAGGTCCGTGGTGGCGAACAGGTGGGTCATCAGCTCTTCGGCATCCACGCGATTGGAACGCGGAATGATGACGATGCGGGTCGGGTTCTCGTGGTCCGACTCGTCGCGCAGGTCGGCAACCATCGGCAGCTTCTTGGCCTGCATCTGGCTGGCGATCTGCTCCAGCACCTTGGCGCCGGACACCTGGTGCGGTAGCGCGGTGACCACGATGTCGCCGTCTTCCACGCGATACACGGCGCGCATGCGCACCGAGCCGCGGCCGGTTTCGTAGATTTTCTGTAGGTCGGCGCGCGGGGTGATGATTTCCGCCTCGGTGGGGAAATCCGGGCCCGGCACATGCTCGATCAGCTCACCGACCGTGGCGTCGGGCTGGTCCAGCAGACGAATGCAGGCCGCAGCCACTTCGCGCAGGTTATGCGGCGGGATGTCGGTGGCCATGCCCACGGCGATACCGGTGGTGCCATTGAGCAGCAGGTTGGGCAGGCGCGCCGGCAGCACGGCCGGCTCTTCCAGGGTGCCGTCGAAGTTCGGCACCCAGTCCGCGGTGCCCTGGCCCAGCTCGGAAAGCAGGGTCTCGGCGTAGCGCGACAGGCGCGCCTCGGTGTAACGCATGGCGGCGAAGGACTTGGGATCGTCCGGCGCCCCCCAGTTGCCCTGGCCATCCACCAGCGGATAGCGGTAGGAGAACGGCTGCGCCATCAGCACCATGGCCTCGTAGCAGGCCGAGTCGCCGTGCGGGTGGTACTTACCCAGCACGTCACCGACGGTACGCGCCGACTTCTTGTGCTTGGCGTCCGCGTCCAGGCCCAGCTCGCTCATGGCGTAGACGATGCGGCGCTGCACCGGTTTCAGGCCGTCGCCGATATGCGGCAGGGCGCGGTCCATGATCACGTACATGGAGTAGTTCAGATAAGCCTGCTCGGTGAAGTCGGCGAGGGAGCGACGCTCCACACCTTCCAGGCTGAGATCGAGGGTTTCGCTCATGCGTGCCTCACGGGGAAATGTTCTGGCGCAGCACCAGGGTGCCGTCGCGCTGGGAGAATTCGAGTTGTTTGAGGGCGCTCATGCCGAGCAGCACCTCGTTGCCGTCCATGCCCGGCGCAATCAGCGCCGGCACGTCGTGGAGCAGAATGTCGCCGAGTTCCAGGCGCTGCAGGCGCGTACGCCAGCCCTGGGTGCGACCGTTGGCGGTATCCAGGTCGACCGGCGCGCCACGCTTGAGCTGCAGCCGCTGGGCAAGGGTTTCCGGCACCGCCACGGCGCTGGCACCAGTGTCGAGCAGAAAGGTCGCCGGCGTGCCGTCGATCAGTCCATCGAACACGTAGTGACCCTGGCGATTGCTCAGCAGGCGCAGCTCGACGAAGCCGTCGCCGTGCAGCGACTGCGGTTGCACATTCGGGTTGTGCTGGCGCTGCTCCCAGAGACCGAAGAAGTGCGTGGCAAGGCCGATGCCGGCCAGCCAGGCGCCGATCATCATGGCCTTGCCGAGGCCGCGTCCGGGTTGTGCTTCGCTCATTGGCCACCCAGCCAGCCCTCCGCCGGTGCGGCGAAGCGCAGTACGTAGGGACGCAAATCACCATTGGCGCGAGGTGTGTCGCCGTTGTCCAGGCCGATCCAGGCGCCCTTGTCGTCGATCACCAGCGCCTCGGCCACCCCATAAGGCAGCGGATAACGCCGCTCAGGCGTCAGCGCGCCAGCGGCGAACGACCAGCAGCGCTCGACGGCGCCACTGTCGGCGTCGCGCCGGCAGATCTGGTGCAGCAGGCGCTCAAGGGTGAACAGCTTGCCCTGGTAAAGCGAGAGGTCGGCGAAGTCCAACGGCCAGGGCTTGTCGCTGTTCAAGGCCGCCGGCGGCATGGCGGTGCCGCCCTCGTTGAACATCACGCAGGCGCCGTCGCACTTCCAGGTGCCGTTGTCGTTGCGCAGGCGCAGCAAGCCACGGCGTTGGCGCTCGGCGGCGAGCCAGAGGCGCTTGCCGTCGGGATCGATGGCGATCCCTTCGTAGTAGGCGTTGTTGACCATCAGCAAGCCGCTGGCACGGGCCTGGCGCAGCAGCGACTTGGGCAGCGGCAGCCATTCCGGTTCGCCGGTCTGCGGCAGGCGCAGCACGCCAGCGTAGGCCTCGCTCACCAGATAGCGGTTGCCCGCGCGATCGCAGCTGATGCCTTCGAGATCCAGGGCACCTCCGCGCAGCAGGCTCATGCCCCAGGTACGCACTCGTTCGCCCCAGGACAAGCCGCTGTCCGGCAGCCCGGGCGCACTGAACAGCTCCGCCTTGGCCTGCCAGACACTGCCGGGCGTCTCGTCCGGCCGCAGGCTGTAGGCGCGGTCGTCGTCTCGGTCGGACACGGTCCACAGCTCGCCATCGCACAGCGCCAGCCCCGACAGGTTGCCGCCGCGCATGCCTTCGACGGCGTGCTCGCTGACGAACGCCAGCTCAGCGGGTGCAGGCGTGTCAGCGAGTGCAGTCGCGCAGCCCAGGACGGCCGCCAGGGCGGCCAGCCACAAGCGCATCAGGCCAGGACCTCGGCCAGGTTGCCCTTGGTCTCCAGCCAGGACTTGCGGTCGCCGGCGCGCTTCTTCGCCAGCAGCATGTCCATGATCTCCACGGTGCCTTCGGCGTCTTCCAGGGTCAGCTGCACCAGGCGCCGGGTGTTCGGGTCCATGGTGGTTTCGCGCAGCTGCGGCGGGTTCATCTCGCCCAGGCCCTTGAATCGGGTGACCTGCGGCTTGCCGCGGCGCTTTTCGGCCAGCAGGCGTTCGAGGATGCCGTCACGCTCGGCCTCGTCGAGGGCGTAGAAGACTTCCTTGCCCAGGTCGATGCGGTACAGCGGCGGCATCGCCACGTAGACGTGCCCGGCTTCCACCAGCGGGCGGAAGTGGCGGACGAACAGTGCGCACAGCAGGGTGGCGATGTGCAGGCCGTCAGAGTCGGCGTCGGCGAGGATGCAGATCTTGCCGTAGCGCAGCTGGCTCATGTCCGCTGCGCCCGGATCGACGCCGATGGCCACGGCGATGTCGTGCACTTCCTGGCTGGCCAGGACTTCGCCGCCATCCACTTCCCAGGTGTTCAGGATCTTCCCGCGCAGCGGCATGATCGCCTGGAATTCCTTGTCCCGCGCCTGCTTGGCCGAGCCGCCGGCGGAATCACCTTCCACCAGGAACAGCTCGGCGCGCATCGGGTCCTGGCCGGCGCAGTCGGCCAGCTTGCCGGGCAGAGCCGGGCCCTGGGTAATCTTCTTGCGCTCGACTTTCTTGCCCGCCTTCAGGCGGCGGCCGGCGTTGCTGATGGCCAGCTCGGCCAACTGCAGGCCCAACTCGGGGTTGGCGTTCAGCCAGAGGCTGAAGGCGTCTTTCACCACACCGGAAACGAAGGCCGCTGCCTCGCGGGAGGACAGGCGTTCCTTGGTCTGCCCGGAGAACTGCGGCTCCTGCAGCTTCATCGAGAGGACGAAGGCGATGCGCTCCCAGACGTCTTCCGGCGCCAGCTTCACGCCGCGCGGCAGCAGGTTGCGGAACTCGCAGAACTCGCGCATGGCGTCCAGCAGGCCCTGGCGCAGGCCGTTGACGTGGGTGCCGCCCTGCGCGGTGGGGATCAGGTTGACGTAGCTTTCCTGCAGCGACTCGCCGCCCTCGGGCAGCCACAGCAGCGCCCAGTCCACGGCTTCCTTGCTGCCGGCCAGGCTGCCGCAGAAGGGCTCTTCCGGCAGGCGCGGCAGATCGGCGACGGAGTCGACCAGGTAGGAGCGCAGGCCGTCCTCGTAGTGCCACTCGACGCGCTCGCCGCTGCTCTTGTCTTCGAAAGTGACCAGCAGCCCCGGGCAAAGTACGGCCTTGGCCTTGAGCACGTGCTTGAGGCGGCTGACGGAGAATTTCGCGGAGTCGAAGTACTTGGCATCCGGCCAGAAGCGCACGGTGGTGCCGGTGTTGCGCTTGCCGACGGTGCCGACGACTTCCAGGTCGCTGGACTTGAAGCCATCGGCGAAGGTCATGCGGTATTCGTTACCGTCACGCTTGACGCGCACTTCGACGGTAGTCGACAGCGCGTTCACCACCGAGATGCCGACGCCGTGCAGACCGCCGGAGAACTGGTAGTTCTTGTTCGAGAACTTACCGCCGGCGTGCAGCTTGGTGAGGATCAGCTCGACCCCCGGCACCCCCTCTTCCGGGTGGATGTCCACCGGCATGCCGCGGCCGTCGTCGATCACTTCCAGCGAGTTGTCCTCGTGGAGGATGACCTGCACGCTCTTGGCGTGACCGGCGAGGGCTTCGTCGACCGAGTTGTCGATGACTTCCTGGGCCAGGTGGTTCGGCCGCGTGGTGTCGGTGTACATGCCCGGGCGCTTGCGCACCGGATCGAGGCCGGAGAGGACTTCGATGGCTTCTGCGGTATAGGCGTTCTGCTGGGCCATGGGGTCCCTTTTCAGTCAGGAAATTCAGTCAAAGATGGAGAAATCGAGGTCGCGCCACAGGCCTGCCGGCACGCCGGCGAAGGCCAGAAGCGCCGGCAACTGGCGGGCAAAGCCCTGGAAACTGTGGTCGCCGCCGGCTTCGATGCGCAGTGCGCAGGCTCGGTAGAAAACCGCGGCCACCTTGTAATCGAGGGTTTCGTCGCCGGTCTGCAGCCACACCTGGTAGCGCGTCGCATCGACCGGCGGCGGTACTTCGAGCACCGCCAGGGCGTCGACATGCGCCTGGGTCAGCTCCCATTCCTCGCCGCTGTAATGGTTCTTCTGTGGGCCGAGGTAGCCGTCGAAGCGGCCATGGGGCAACACCGCCGGGTTGATCAGCAGGGCCTTGAGGCCATGCCGCTCGGCGAGGTGGGTCGCATAGTAGCCGCCCAGGGAGCTACCGACCAGCAATGGCCGGTCGAGTTCGCCGATGGCGGCTTCGAGCTGGGCCATGGCCTGTTTCGGGTGATGGTGCAACTCGGGGACGCGCAAATGATCCTGCAGGCCCAGGCGGGTCATGACGGCCTGCAGCTGGCGAGCCTTGTGCGACGCCGGCGAGCTGTTGAAGCCGTGGATATAGAGGATGTCGGTCATGGGGCGGGAGGCTACAAGCTGCGAGCGGCTGGCTGCAAGCGTCCGCGGTCAAGGGAATGCGAGGGAAGTCTCAGTAGCCCTTGACGCTGTAGTCGACCTGGAAATCGATGCCGGTGACCCGCGAAACGCCAGTCTCCAGCCGCCCATCGGGGTACAGCCGCAGCCAGCGGTAGCCGGGGGCCAGGCTGTCGACGCAGAAATCTTCGCTGCCGGGCGCGAACTGCACGCAGGTCGAGGGTGAGGCCAACAGCCGCACGTCGCCGCGCATCTGGTCGAACTCCTGGTGCACGTGGCCCCAGAGCAGGCAGCGCACCTGCGGATGGCGATCTAGCACCGCGAACAGGTCGTCGGGATTGCGAATACCGATGCGATCCATCCATTGGCTGCCGATAGCCACCGGGTGATGGTGGAAAGTGACGAGCACATGGCGGTCGCACGCCGCGAGCAGCGCCTCGTCGAGCAGGGCCAGCTGTTCCGCGGTCATCTGCCCGGGCACGGCGCCGGGAATGGTGGAATCGAGCAGGATGATGCGCCAGGCGCCCAGGTCGACCACAGCATCGAGCAGGTCAGCGTCACCGCAGACTTCGCGCATCGGCGCGAGTTCGTCGTGATTACCGGGGAACCAGCGCGTCGGCGCCGCAATCGCGCCGGAGATTTCCCTGAACTTCCTGTAGGACTCGACTGAGCCATCCTGCGAAAGGTCGCCAGTCGCGAGCACCAGATCGATTTCCGCCTGCTCGCCGAGCACCTGGCTGACCACCTGGCGCAGGCTGTCGGCCGTATCCATGCCCAGCAGACGACCGTCGGCCTCGGCGAAAAGATGGCTATCGGAAAGCTGCACGAGCAGCAGCGACTCTTGGGCGGAAGTGGATTTCGCAGGCAATGCGCCTTCTCCTGTCAGGCGAGGCGTCGTCGTTGGAGGGAAGTATGGTGACAGCCCGTGGATGGGGCAAACCGGGAAAGAGTCACAGTTCACACTTGCAGACGTCGCCCGGCGGGCAATTACCGGACGAGCGCGAGCATATCATGGCACCAGGCCATCACACAGACCTCAGCGCTGCAGCACCGGCTCCAACTCGTGGCCGCAGGCCAGGCAGTGGCTGAGCCATTCGCCGAGGAACAGGTTCAGCTGGTTCTTCTCGTCCGGCTGGTGCATGTCCTGGTTCGGATAGGGGTAGATGGCCAGCAGCCGGCGCGCCTGCTCGGCACCTATGACTTCGGCCATGCGCGCATCGTGGTAGACCCGCACTTCCAGACGCGGCGCCGGCAGCCAAGGCAGGCCGAGCTCCTGACGCACCTGCAGGGTGGTGGTGTACGGACAGGCTTCGATCACTTCCAGGGCCAGCACACCGAGCAGACGCTCGCCCTCGCTGAGTGCCACGCGCCGGGCCGTGCAATTTTCTCGCATGTCCGGGAGCAGGCGCATCAGGCGCAGGTAGTTGGCCTCGCAGGTGGCCTGCAATCCGACCAGGTCTACGCGATAACGCTCGCGCAGCAGGTTCACACCCATAAGCCTCGAACCTCGGCGCGGTTGAGCGCCAGCCATTGCAGGGCGAGCATGCTCGCCGCGTTGTTGATGCGTCCGTCGCGAACTGCCTGCAGCGCGTCCTCGAAGGGCAGCACATGCACGCGGATGTCCTCGCCCTCCTCGGCCAGGCCATGGATGCCAACGGCCTGGCTGCTGTCGCAGCGACCGACGAACAGGTACACCAGCTCATTGCTACCACCCGGCGAGGGCAGGTACTGCGCGATCGGCCAGAGCGCGCCCAGGGTGATGCCCGCTTCTTCCACCGCTTCGCGACGGGCGACTTCTTCGGGCTCTTCATCCTTGTCGATCAAACCGGCGACCAGCTCCAGCAGCCAGGGATTGACCCCCGCCTCCAGCGCACCGACGCGGAATTGTTCGACCAGCACCACTTCATCGCGCTGCGGGTCGTAGGGCAGCACGCAAACGGCGTCGTGGCGGACGAACAGCTCGCGGCTGATCAGCGGCCCCATGCCGCCGGCGAACTGGCGATGGCGCAGCTGCAACCGCTCGATGCGATAGAAGCCGCTGAAGCATTCCTCGCGCTCCGAGATCTCGACGTCGTCCGGACCGGCCTTGAAGATTTCCGACATCCCACTCAACTCGCTGATGGCTTGTACATTCGCGCAATCCTAGCGCGCCGCACCGCACCACGCAGCCTCTTTCACCCACCGCCCGGCGGGCAGACCGGCGACGCTGCTAAACTGCGCGGCGCGGCGAACCCCTCCCTCGCGACAGGGTCGAAGCCGCGCCGCCCGCGCGCGGCACCGGCCACGAGACAAGGATTCCCATGCACCTTCTGAAAATCGCCGCCCTGGGCGCCCTCTGCCTGATGCTTGGCGCCTGCCAGAGCCTTTTCGGGCCTGGCCTGGGCGAGCCACTGCAACCCGAACGCAAAGCCTTCGAACACCAGCAACCGGGCTGTACCGGAGAGCAGTGCCCGCTGTTCAATCTCGACACCCTGAGCTTCGCCGACGAGCCCGCACTGAACGCTGCCATCGACGCGCAACTGCTCGACCTCACCCGCGCCACGCCGGACGAAGCGCGCCCGGCCTCGCTGGAACTCTACGAGAAGCGTTTCCTCGCCGATGCCAAGCCCGGCTGGAGCAGCTATCTGCAAGCGAAGGTACGCGAGCAGCATGACGGCCTGGTGATCGTCGAGCTGTCCAGCTACGTCTTCACCGGCGGTGAATACGGCCAGCCGGGGCGCGCCTTCATCAATTATGACCGCCGCCTGCACAAGGTGCTGGAACTGCAGGACATCTTGCTGCCCGGCCAGGAAAAGGCCTTCTGGGACACCGCGCGCCTGGCGCACCAGGCCTGGATCGTGCAGAACAAGCTCCTCGAGCAGGACCCGAACTTCGTCAAGGACTGGCCGTTCCAGCCGACCCCGCACTTCGCCCTGACCTTCGGGGCGCTGACGCTCAAGTACGACATCGACCGCATCGCGCCGCACTCGGTCGGGCATCCGGAGTTGAAGATCCCCTACCCGCGTTTGAACGGCATCGTGAAGCCGTATTACTTCCCCGGACGCAGCGCGCAGTAAGAGATCGCGGGCATGGCCCGCTCCTACGTTAGTGCTTCCTGGAACCGTAGGAGCGGGCCATGCCCGCGATTCGGCCAACAGGCCGATCAGACCTTGCTGCCGACGCGCCCCAGCGCCATTTGCAGCACACCCGACACCAGCAGCGCCGGCAGGGTCGCGCCGAGGTTCGGCGCGTAGTTCGCCAGCAGGTGATAGACCACCACGCCGCCTGCCCAGGCCAGCAGCGAGCCCCAGCGCAGGCCCGGCTGAATCTGCGCGCTGGCGCGGCGGCGCAGCAGGAAGTGGTCGACCAGCACCACGCCGAACAGCGGGGCGAACACCGAGCCGATCAGCAACAGGAAGTTCTGGTACTGCGCCAGCGGCGCGAACCAGGCTATCAGGGTGCAGACGACGCCGATGACCAGCGCCAGGTGCTCGACTTTGAGCGGCACCAGGATGCCGCTGGAAACCGCCGCCGAGTGGATGTCGGCGAAGGCCTTCTCCGACTCGTCGAGCAGGATCAGCAGCAGCGGAATGCCCATGCCGGCACCGGCCAGCGCCAGCAGCAGCGCATTGGCGTCGCTGCCTTGGGCGAACGCCAGGGTGTAGGCAACGCCCAGGCCCATCAGCCAGAAGCAACCGATGAAGAAGCCGGTCGCCGCACCGCCGAATACCTGCCCGGCGTGCTTGCCGAAGCGCGAGTAGTCGGAGATCAGCGGCAGCCACGACAGCGGCATGGCGATGGCGATGTCGAAGCCCACCGCCAGCGGCATCGAACCGTCGCCCGCGCGCGCCCAGATGGCGGCGAGGTCGGCGCGCTTGAACAGGTCGATGGTCAGCCAGACACAAGCCGCCAGCAGCAACCAGATGCCCCACTTGCGCAGCACGCGGCGGACGAAGGCCAGCGGGCCGCTGACCGCGAGCAGGGTCGCCAGGGCGCCGAACACCAGGGTCCAGAGTGCCGGACTGGTCCACAGGCTGCCCTCGCCGAAGGCGCGCGCCGCCAGCAGGCTCGCGGCGTCGCGCATGACGATCACCTCGAAGGCGCCCCAGCCGATCAGCTGCAGCAGATTGAGAATCGCCGGCAACGCCGCGCCATGGCTGCCCAGAGACAGCTTGAGCGAGGCCATGGCGGCCAGCCCGGTGTCGCTGCCGATCACCCCGGCAGCAGCCAGCAGCAGAACGCCGACCAGGGTGCCGAGGAAGATCGCCAGCAGCGAGCCGGCCAGGCCCAGGCCGGGCGCCAGCAGCGCGCCGGTCTGCAGCACCATCAGGCCGATGCCGAGGGAGAACCACAGGGAGAACAGGTCGCGCAGGCCGAGCACGCGCTGGGCGGCGCCGACGGCGATGGCGGGTGAATAGTTGGTTGCGGTGGTGGTGGTCACGATGCGCAAGGCTCGAATGTTGTTGGAGTGAGAGTGCTTTTCGTAGGAGCGAGCTTGCTCGCGAACCGGCCCCGAGCTTGGGGTTGTTCGCGAGCAAGCTCGCTCCTACAGGGTGCTGCCGGTCAGACCTGCTTGTAGATCACCGATCCCTCGTCCTTGAAGCGCGCGGCCTGTTCCTGGAAGCCGGCTTCGATGGCCTGCTGTTCATCGCCCAGGCCATTCTCGCGAGCGTAGTCGCGGACTTCCTGGGTGATCTTCATCGAGCAGAACTTCGGCCCGCACATGGAGCAGAAGTGCGCGACCTTGGCCGAATCCTTCGGCAGTGTCTCGTCGTGATAGGCACGCGCCGTGTCCGGGTCGAGGCCGAGGTTGAACTGGTCTTCCCAGCGGAACTCGAAGCGCGCCTTCGACAGCGCGTTGTCGCGAATCTGCGCGCCCGGGTGACCCTTGGCGAGGTCGGCGGCGTGCGCGGCGATCTTGTAGGTGATGATCCCGGTCTTCACGTCATCCTTGTTCGGCAGGCCCAGGTGCTCCTTGGGCGTGACGTAGCAAAGCATGGCGCAGCCGTACCAGCCGATCATCGCGGCACCGATGCCCGAGGTGATGTGGTCGTAGCCCGGGGCGATGTCGGTGGTCAGCGGGCCGAGGGTGTAGAACGGCGCCTCGTCGCAGCACTCCAGCTGCTTGTCCATGTTCTCCTTGATGAGCTGCATGGGCACGTGGCCGGGGCCTTCGATCATCACCTGCACGTCGTGCTTCCAGGCGATCTTGGTCAGCTCGCCGAGGGTTTCCAGTTCGCCGAACTGCGCGGCGTCGTTGGCGTCGGCCACCGAGCCCGGGCGCAGGCCGTCGCCCAGCGAGAAGCTGACGTCGTAGGCCTTCATGATTTCGCAGATTTCCTCGAAGTGGGTATAGAGGAAGTTCTCCTGGTGATGCGCCAGGCACCACTTGGCCATGATCGAGCCGCCGCGCGAGACGATGCCGGTGACGCGCTTGGCGGTCAGCGGCACGTAGCGCAGCAGCACGCCAGCGTGGATGGTGAAGTAGTCGACGCCCTGCTCGGCCTGTTCGATCAGGGTGTCGCGGAAGATTTCCCAGGTCAGGTCCTCGGCGATGCCGCCGACCTTCTCCAGCGCCTGGTAGATCGGCACCGTGCCGATCGGCACCGGGCTGTTGCGCAGGATCCACTCGCGGGTCTCGTGGATGTGCTTGCCGGTGGACAGGTCCATCACGGTGTCGGCGCCCCAGCGGATGCCCCAGGTGAGCTTCTCGACCTCTTCCTCGATCGACGAACCCAGCGCGCTGTTGCCGATATTGCCGTTGATCTTCACCAGGAAGTTGCGGCCGATGATCATCGGCTCGAGTTCGGTGTGGTTGATGTTCGCCGGGATGATCGCGCGGCCGCGGGCGATCTCCTCACGGACGAACTCGGCGGTGATCTCCTGCGGAATGCTGGCGCCGAAGCTGTGGCCGGGATGCTGGTCCTTGAGCAGGCCGGCGGCGCGGGCTTCCTGCAGCTTCAGGTTCTCGCGGATGGCGATGTACTCCATCTCCGGCGTGATGATGCCCTGCTTGGCGTAGTGCATCTGCGTGACGTTGCGCCCGGACTTGGCCCGGCGCGGGGTGCGCACGTGGTTGAAGCGCAGGGCGTCGAGGCTGGCGTCGGCCAGGCGTGCCTGGCCGAATTCGGAGGTCAGGCCGGGAAGGATTTCGGTGTCACCGCGCTCGTCGATCCAGCGCGAGCGCACGTCGGGCAGGCCCTTGCGCAGGTCGATGCGTACATCCGGGTCGGTGTAGGGGCCGGAGGTGTCGTAGACGTACACCGGGGCGTTCTTCTCGCCGCCGAATGCGGTCGGGGTGTCGGCTAACGAGATTTCCCGCACCGGCACGCGGATGTCCGGGCGCGAACCGCTCAGGTAGACCTTGCGCGAATTGGGAAACGGCTGCGTCGACTGGCGGTCGAGCTGCTCGAGGCGGGTAACGGTGGTGTTCGGCTTGCTCATCCTGGCTCTCCTGGGGTGATTGTCGGAGGAGAACCTGGAGCAAGGAGGCGCGACGACAGCGCAAAGGACGCGTCCGGTTAGCGGGGGGCCGGCCGGAAAGCCACTGGGGACGCGGACTTCTTGTTCCCTACGCGGGTCTTAACCCGATCAGGTTCAACGGGATCCGGAACTATCCGATCTCAGCCCCTCGCAATGGGGCACCCCGACAAGAACCCGCGCAGTCTAATCAAGAGTCGGGCGCTTGGCCAATGGCGGCGGACCAAATGTCTTCGATACGACTTCGCGGTCACGTTCGGACAGCTACACTCCAGCAACCAAAACCTCGAACTGATTGCCTTGACCGACTTTCGAGGCCCCCTTAGCCTTGCCCCACCCGCACACTTTCTAGGACGAACGAATGCTGCGCAGACTTTCCCTGGCTGTCGCCGTGGCCGCCACTACCGGTTTCGTCTGGGCAGCCCAGCCCGCGTCGAATGCCGCTCCGCTGCCCTCCAAGACGGACCTGATCAGCGTTTACAAGGATGCCGTCGACAACAACGCCGACCTCGCCGCCGCCCAGGCCGATTACCTGGCGCGCAAGGAAGTCGTGCCGCAGGCACGCTCCGGCCTGCTGCCGCAGATCAACGCCGGCGGCAGCCTGGGCAACACCCGCACCTCGCTGGACGAGCCGGACGCCACGCTCAACCGCAACAGCGAACTGGTCCAGGCAACCCTCAGCCAGCCGCTGTTCCGCGCCGACCGCTGGTTCCAGCTCAAGGCCGCGGAAAACATCAGCGAACAGGCCCAGCTGGAATTCTCCGCAACTCAACAGCGGCTGATCCTGCAGACCGCCGAAACCTACTTCGGCGTGCTCCGTGCCGAAGACAACCTGGCCGCCAGCAAGGCCGAAGAAGCCGCCTTCAAGCGCCAGCTCGACCAGGCCAACGAGCGCTTCGACGTCGGCCTGTCGGACAAGACCGACGTGCTCGAGTCCCAGGCCGGCTACGACACCGCGCGGGCCAACCGCATCGTCGCCGAGCAAGCCGTGGAAGATGCCTTCCAGGCCCTGGTGACCCTGACCAACCGCGAATACAGCTCCATCGAAGGCATCCTCCACTCGCTGCCGGTGGTGGTACCGACGCCGAACGACGCCAAGGCCTGGGTGGACACCTCGGTGCAGCAGAACATCGCCCTGCAGGCCAGCAACTACGCGGTCAACGCCGCCGAAGAGACCCTGCGCCAGCGCAAGGCCGGCCACCTGCCGACCGTCGACGCCGTGGTGCAGTACCAGAAGGGCGACAACGACGCGCTGGGCTTTACCAACTCCGGTATTCCGGGCCAGCCGACCTATGGCAAGTGGGTCGACCAGACCAGCATCGGCGTACAGTTGAACGTACCGATCTACAGCGGCGGCCTGACCAGTTCGCAAGTGCGCGAGTCGTACCAGCGCCTGAGCCAGAGCGAGCAGCTGCGCGAAAGCCAGCGCCGCCAGGTGGTGCAGGACGCCCGCAACCAGCATCGCGCTGTGAACACCGACGTCGAGACGGTGAAGGCGCGGCGCCAGGCGATCATCTCCAACCAGAGCTCGCTGGAAGCCACCGAGATCGGCTACCAGGTCGGCACCCGCAACATCGTCGACGTGCTCGACGCCCAGCGCCAGCTGTACAGCGCGGTACGCGACTATAACAACAGCCGCTACGACTACATCCTCGACAACCTGCGCCTGAAGCAGACCGCCGGCACCCTCAGCCCGGCCGACCTGCAGGCGCTGAGCCGCTACCTCAAGGCCGACTACAACCCGGACAAGGACTTCCTCCCGCCGGACCTGGCCAAGGCCGCCGAGAAGCAGTTGGAAAGCAACAGCAAGACGCGGACCCAGCAATAAACAAGAAGCCCGGCAGACGCCGGGCTTCTTCGTTTCAGACGCGGGATTTCCCTGTAGGAACACCTGTCTTTTGGGCTCCCGCGTTCGCGGGAGTGACGTGATTGGGATGCGTTTTCTCCCGTGTCATCCCCGCGAACGCGGGGAACCGGATAACCACAAACGGCAGCCTCAATCCCGATAATCCGGCTGGGTGCGGTCGAGCATGCGCAACAGCGCTTCCCAAGCCAGCTCGATGCCGTCCGGATCGCTCAGCTCGCCCTCGGCCAATGGCCGCTGCGGTTCGTTGAACTGCCGCTCGGTGCGCCGGCAGACCTCGTCCGGCGGGATCACCAGCTTGCCGCCGCCGGCCTGGGCGGCGATCTGGATGTCGCAGGCTTTCTCCAGGTAGTACATGCGCAGGAACGCCTGCTTCACGCTCTCGCCCACGGTCAGCAGGCCGTGGCTGCGCAGGATCATCCCCAGGTGGTCGCCGAGGTCGCGCACCAGGCGCTGCTGCTCGTCGAACGACAGGGCGATGCCTTCGTAGTCGTGGTAGCCGAGGCGGCCGTAGAACTCCATGGACATCTGGTTCAGCGGCAGCAGCCCGTCGGCTTGCGCCGCCACCGCGCATCCGGCGCGGGTGTGGGTATGCAGCACGCACTGGGCATCCTCGCGCGCCGCGTGGATGGCGCTGTGGATGACGAAGCCGGCCGGGTTGACCTTGTAGCGCGTCGGCTCGACCGGATTGCCGGCCAGGTCGATCTTCACCAGGCTCGACGCGGTGATCTCGTCGAACATCAGGCCGTACGGGTTGATCAGGAAATGGTGCTCGGGCCCGGGCAGGCGCACGGAGATGTGCGTGAAGATCAGGTCGCTCATGCGGAAGTGGGCGATCAGCCGGTAGCAGGCCGCCAGCTCCTCGCGCAGTTTCCACTCTTCAGGGCTGCAGGTTTCACGGGACGGCACGCTGGCCGCGATGGCTGTCATTGTTGTTCTCCTTCGCCTCTACATGACCGAGGCCGGCGGCGCGTTTGCGCGCCGCCGGCCTGTACCGGGGATCTCGATTACTGCGCGGCCCAGGCGTTGAAGCGCTCTTCCAGCTCCTCGCCATGGTCGGCCCAGAACTCATCGTTCATCGCCAGGCCTACCGCCAGGTTGGCCGGCGCGGTCGGCACCCAGTGGGCGACGTCTGCAGGCAAGCGCTCGGCGGCCTGCTTGTTGGTCGGACCATAGGGGATGTTGCGCACGTAGTCGACCTGCGCATCGGCCTGGTTGGCGAAGGCGATGAAGCGCTTGGCCAGGTCGGCGTGCTGCGAGCCCTTGATGATCGCCCAGTAGTCCATGCCGTAGAGGCTGCCCGGCCAGACCAGGTCGAGGTTGCGCCCGGCCTTGTGCGCGTCGGCGATGCGCCCGGTGTAGGCGGTGGTCATGGTCACGTCGCCGGCGGCCAGCCACTGCGGCGGTTGCGCGCCGGCTTCCCACCACTGGATCGACGGCTTGATCTGGTCGAGCTTGGCGAAGGCGCGGTCGACCCCGGCCTTGGTCGAGAGCACCTGGTAGACGTCCGCTGCCTTGACCCCGTCGGCCATCAGGGCGAACTCCAGGTTGTACTCGGCGCGCTTGCGCAGGCCGCGCTTGCCGGGGAATTTCTGCAGGTCCCAGAAATCGTTCCAGCCGGTCGGCGCGGTCTTCAGCTTGTCGGCGTCGTAGGCGATGGCCACGCCCCACACCAATGCCGCCGAACCGCACTCCTTGGCCGAGTTGGGAATCAGTTGGTCGGAGCCGCCGACGGCCTTCCAGTCCAGCGGCTCGAACATGCCCAGGTCGCAGTTGCGCGCCAGGTCCGGCCCCTCGATCTGCACCACGTCCCAGTCGGTGTGGCCGGTGTCGACCATCACCTTGATGCGCGCCATCTCGCCGTTGTACTCGGCCTGGGTCAGCTTGGCCCCGCTGGCCTTGGCGAAAGGCTGGAAGAACGCGGCGTCCTGGGCTTTCTGCCCGGCACCGCCGTAACCGACCACGACCATGCTGTCCTGCGCCTGGGCGCTGGCCAGGCCGAGCCCCAGAAGCAGCAGCAAAGGTTGCATAGCGAACTTGCGCGAAATCATCAGGCGGACCCTCTTCGAGTGCGAGCCGTGGCCGACGCTGCGACACCACGGCAGGAGTGGTTCGGGCGTACCGGTACAACACTCGGAGGAAGGCGGCGGGCAGTTGGCGCCAGGCGCTCGCAGCGAAGCGGAATCGCTGGCGAACGGTAGCACCGCGAAAAGCGGTTCATACGCATCTCCTCTTGTAGTTGTTGTGGAGCACGTCGCGAGTTGCGCCGCCGTCGATGACGTCGGCGTGGAATGGAAACTACTCAGTCACTTTTAAAAAAACAAGTTGATTTTTTACTGGTGGTAAATTTTCATGAGGGCACGTTAGATCGCCATTGCGTGCCCAGGAGTCCCCCGTGTCCGAAGTCATCCACTTCCAGCGCTCCGCCCTGCAGTTCCAGCCCTACGGCGGCCAGCCCGTCGAACGGGCAGCCCTGTGCCGCCTGATCGGCGCGGCCGACAGCCAGACCATGGGCGCCGGCATCGCCTGCTTCGACGGCTGCTCGATCGAGTGGACGGTGCTCTACGACGAGCTGATCGTGGTGCTGGAAGGCCACTTCCGCCTGCGCCTGGGAGACCGCGTCGTCGAAGCCGGGCCGGGCGACGTGATCTGGGTGCCGGAACACACGGCGCTGGCCTATGAGGGCGAGCAGGCCCGCGTGTTCTACGCGCTCTACCCGGTGGACTGGCAGACCCGCAACGCCTGACAGCTCCCACGAACAAGCAGTCCAACAGAACGACAAGAAAGGACGAAGTCCGCGATGAATGCCTTCCCGCACCTGTTCAGCCCGCTCGAGATCCGTGGCAAGCGCCTGAAGAACCGCATCATGTCCACCGGACACGACACCTCGATGCCCACCGACAACCTGGTCAACGACCCATTGGTGGCCTACCACCAGGCCCGCGCCAAGGGCGGCGCCGGGCTGATCGTCATGCAGGTGGCGGGCGTCCACGACAGCGCGCGCTACACCTCGCATGTGCTGATGGCCACCGACGACGAGTGCATCCCCGGCTACCGCCGCGTCGCCGAGGCCTGCCATGCCGAAGGCACGGTGGTGCTGTCGCAGATCTTCCACCCCGGGCGCGAGATCATGGAGTCCGCCGACGGCCTGCTGGCCGTGGCCTACTCCGCCTCCGCCTCACCCAACGAGCGCTTCCGCGTGATGCCACGCGAACTGAGCCAGAAGCTGATCGACGAGATCGTCGCCGGCTACGCGGCCGCCGCGCGCCGCCTGTACACCGCCGGGCTGGACGGCGTGGAAGTGGTCGCCAGCCACGGCTACCTGCCGGCGCAGTTCCTCAACCCGCGGGTGAACCGCCGCAGCGACGGCTACAACGGCGACCTCGACGCCCGCCTGCGCTTCCTCCGCGAAGTGCTGGCCGCCGTGCGCGCCGCCACCGGCGAAGACTTCATCATCGGCCTGCGCATCTCCGCCGACGAACGCGATCCGGAAGGCCTGACCGAAGACGAATCGCTGCAGGCCGTGATGCGCCTGCAGGGCGAGTTGGACTACGTACACATAGTCGCCGGCACCTCCGCCTCCCTCGGCGGCGCCATCCACATCGTCCCGCCGATGGCCATCGAGGCCGCCTACCTGGCGAACGAGGCGGCGACCTTCAAGTCGCGCCTGGACATCCCGCTGTTCGTCACCGGGCGCATCAACCAGCCGCAGGAAGCGGAGCTGATCATCGCCCGCGGCCAGGCCGACGTCTGCGGCATGACCCGCGCGCTGATCTGCGACCCGGAGATGCCGAACAAGACCGAAACCGGCCATGTCGAGAACGTGCGCGCCTGCATCGCCTGCAACCAGGCGTGCATCGGCCACTTCCACCGTGGCTTGCCGATTTCCTGCATCCAGCGCCCGGAGACCGGCCGCGAGCTGCAGTACGGCCATATCGAACCGGCAGCCCGGCGCAAGCGCGTACTGGTGGTCGGCGGCGGCCCTGCCGGCATGAAAGCCGCGGCAGTCGCTGCACAGCGCGGCCATGAGGTGACACTGTGCGAGGCCTCCGCGCAACTTGGCGGCCAGGTCAACCTGGCGCAACTGCTGCCACGCCGCGCCGAATTCGGCGGCGCCTCGACCAACCTGCAGCGCGAGATGCAGCTGGCCGGTGTTGAAGTCCGCCGCAACACCCGCGTCGACCGCGCCCTGGTCGAGGCGGAAAAACCGGACGTGGTGATAGTCGCGACCGGCGCCAAGCCCTACTGGCCGCCCTTCGAGCGCGGCGGCGAATTGCAGGTGGTGGACGCCTGGCAGGTGCTGCGCGGTGAAGTGAAGGTCGGCCGCTCGGTGCTGATCTCCGACTGGCGCGCGGACTGGATCGCCCCGGGGATCGCCGAGCAATTGGTGCGCGCCGGCCACCAGGTGCAGCTCGCGGTCAACGGCACCCACGCCGGCGAGAGCCTACCGCTCTACGTGCGCGACCACATGGCCGGCGAGCTGCACCGCCTGGGTATTCCGATCACCACTTATGCGCGGCTGTACGGCTGCGACGACAGCAGCGTCTACCTGCAGCACACCGCCAGCGGCGAGCCGATGATCGTCGAGGACATCGACACCCTGGTGCTGTGCCAGGGCCACGAGCCGGTGGACGAACTGGCCGAGCAACTGGAAGGCCTGGTGGAGTTCCGCCGCATCGGCGACTGCCTGGCGCCACGCACCGTGGAGGAAGCCATCTTCGAGGGGCTCAAGGCCGGCTGGGCGATCTGAAGAACGGAAGGCATTCCCCTGTAGGAGCGCGCCATGCGCGCGATCGCGGGCAGGGCCCGCTCCTACAGGAACTGTGCGCGAACGTCCCAAGGCACAGCGCTTTGTTTAGAATGCCCGACGACCGAATCGCCAGGACCCTCGCCGCATGAGCCCGAAAGCCCCGCAGGAAGCACCCGCCAGCCCCGAAGCGCAGTTCCTCGGCACGCGCATCCGCGGCCTGCGCAAGCGTCGCGGCATGACCCTGGCCGAGCTGGCCGAACAGAGCCAGCTCACCGCCGGCTACATCAGCCAGCTGGAACGCAACCTGGCTTATCCGTCGATCCCGGCACTGTTCAACATCGCACGCAGCCTGGGCGTGACCATCCAGTGGTTCTTCGCCAGCGAAGTGCAGGTCGACCCGGCCGACGCCGGCTACGTGGTACGGCGCAATGCGCGCACCAGCGTGCATTACGAGGACGGCATCGTCGACGAGTTGCTCAGCCCGCAGCCCAGCCGCCAGCTGGAAATGATCCACTCGCGCTTCCCGCCGGGCGCGTACAGCCAGCAGAGCTACAGCCACGATGGCGAGGAAGCCGGCCACATCCTCAGCGGCACCTTCGAACTCTGGGTCGGCGACAGGCACTTCGTGCTCAACGAAGGCGACAGCTTCAGCTACTCGAGCCAGGAGCCGCACCGCTACGGCAACCCGGGGGACGTGGATACCGTGGTGCTCTGGGTGATCACCCCGCCGACGTTCTGAGCAGGCGCATTTTTCGCGGATAAGATCCGCTCCTACAGGATTGCGCGCTACACAGGTGACTCCCTGTGCGCGATCGCGGGCATGGCCCGCTCCTACAAGGAGCTGCGATCAGCCGATCTGTTTGGCCAATCCATCGAGCAGGCGGGTCAGTGCGCCCTGGTTGGCCCGCAGCACACCTAAGCCGGCCTCGACCATCTCGCGGGTGATCTCCGGCTGCTCCCAGAGCTGCCCGACGGCGACTGCCAGGGTCGGTGCATCCAGCACTTCGCGCAGCGCGCCGACTTCGCGCAATTGCGCGGCGATCTCGAGGAAGTTGAACAGCTGCGGGCCGGAGAGCACCGGTTTGCCCAGCGCCGCTGGCTCCAGCAGGTTGTGCCCGCCATTGGGCACCAGGCTGCCGCCGACGAAGGCGACATCGGCCAGGGCGTAGAGGAACAGCAGTTCGCCCATTGTGTCGCCGAGCAGTACCTGGGTCTGCGCAGACACAGGCTCGCCGGCGGAACGGCGCACGGTGGCGAGACCGGCACCGCGGCAGAGTTCGAACACAGCGTTGAAGCGCTCCGGGTGGCGCGGCACCAGGATCAGCAGCGCGGCCGGGTTCTGCTCCAGCAGCTTGCGATGGGCGGCGAGGATGATTTCGTCCTCGCCCGCATGGGTGCTCGCGGCGATCCACACCGGCCGCTGCGTGGCCTGCCACTCTTCGCGCAGGGCGGCAGCGCGGACCGGCAATTCGGGGGCGATGCTCAGGTCGAACTTGATCGAGCCGGTCACGCTCACGCATTCCGGACGCGCGCCCAGGCGGCGGAAGCGTTCGGCCTCGGCCTCGGTCTGCACAGCGAGCCAACTCAGTTCGCCGAGCATCGGCCGGGTCAGCCGCTCGAAGCGTGCATAGCCGCGCGCCGAACGCTCGGAGAGGCGCGCATTGGCCAGCGCCACCGGAATGCCACGGCGGGCGCACTGGTGAATGTGATTCGGCCAGAGTTCGGTTTCCATGATCACCGCCAGGCGCGGCTGCACCTTGCGCAGGAAGCGCGCGGCCGCCCAGGGCAGGTCGTAGGGCAGGTAGCAGTGCTGCACGCTGTCGCCGAACATCGCGCGGATGCGCTCGGAGCCGGTCGGCGTCATGCAGGTAACGGTGATCGGCAGCTGTGGATAACGCTGCTGCAGCTCGCGAATCATCGGCGCGGCGGCGATGCTCTCGCCCACTGACACCGCATGCACCCAGATGCCGCCGGGCTGCATCTTCGGCAGGCCGAAGGAGAAACGCTCGCGGATGCGCCTGGCATAGGCCGGCGCCTTGCGCGAACGCAGGAACAGGCGCACCGCGACCAGCGGCAGGCCCAGGTGGAACAGCAGGGTATAGAGGGTCCGGTTCATGGCGGCGGAGAGTAGCAAATAACGTCCGGACGTTCGCGGACGCGTGCCACGCATGCTCGCTCCTACAACCGCGTCATTCCTTCAAATGCTCGGCGAGCCATCCCCCCAGCCACTCCGCCGCCGGCCCCAGCGGCTCGTCGCGGCGCCAGACCAGCTCCACCACCAGCGGTGGCGGCGTCCAGTCGCTGTCCAGTTCCACCAGCAGCGACTGGTAGGCCGGGTACTGCGCCACGTGGCGCGGCAGCCAGGCCCAGCCGAGGTCGCGCATCAGCAGTTCGGCCATGGCGTAGAAGCTGTCGGCGCGCCAGACCAGCGGGCTGATCTGCTCGCCGCCGGGGTAGTGGCTGTCCTGCGGCGCCATCAGCAGCTGGCGGTGCCGCGCCAGCTCGCGGCGGTCCGCATAGTCCAGGCTGGCCAGGGCATGGCCGGCGCCGCATACGGTAACCATCTCGATGGTGCCCAGGCGCTGGCGTTCCAGTTCCTTCGGCATGCCTTCGTGGTGGAACAGCAGGCCAAGATCGGCGCGCCGTTCGAGGAGTTTGCGCGCCACGTCGCCCTGGGCGCCGCTGGCCAGTTGCACCTCGAGGGTGGGAAACGCCTGCGCCAGCGCCTGCAGGCTGGAAAGCACCGGCTGGTAGGGCATCGCCTCGTCCTGGGCCAGGCGCAGGCGCGCCTCCTGCCCGCGGACCAGGGCCATGGCGCGGCTCTCAAGGCGCTCGCATTGGCGCAGCACTTCGCGCGCTTCGTCGAGCAGCGCCCTGCCCTCCTGGGTCAACACTGGCTGGCGGCCGCTGCTGCGTTCGAACAGGCTGACACCCAGGTCGCTCTCCAGCATCGCGATGGACGAGCTCACTGCCGACTGCACGCGCTTGAGCTGTCGCGCCGCGGCGGAGAAGGACGACTGCTCGGCGACGCTGACGAACAGGCGCAACTGGTCGAGGTTCCACTGCATAGCCTATCTCCATATCAGATAGGCAATGACTTTATCCCATCATCCAGGCGACTAGAATGGCCTCCAGTTTCAACAGGGCCACCACAGCTCGCCCAGGGGAGGACAGAACATGCCCGGCTATCTCTATCTCGCCATCGCCATCGTCGCCGAAGTCATCGCCACCGCGTCGCTGAAGTCGGTCAAAGGCCTGTCCACGCCCCTCCCCCTGCTGCTGGTGATCGTCGGCTACGCGATCTCCTTCTGGATGCTGACCCTGGTGGTGCGCAGCATTCCGGTGGGCATCGCCTACGCCATCTGGGCGGGGCTCGGCATCGTCCTGGTCAGCGTCGCCGCGCTGGTGCTCTACCAGCAGAAGCTCGACACCCCGGCACTGCTGGGCATGGGCATGATCGTCAGCGGCGTGGTGGTGATCCAGCTGTTCTCGCAATCCGCCGGACACTGAGGCGGGTATACTGCGCGCTTCGTTTTTCCGCGAGGCGCGCCCTTCCATGACCCAATCCCTGAGCACCGACATCCTCGTCGTCGGCGGCGGCATCGCCGGCCTCTGGCTGAATGCCCGCCTGCGCCGTGCCGGCTTCTCCACCGTGCTGGTGGAGAACAAGGCGCTCGGTGGCGTGCAGAGCATGCGCTCGCAGGGAATCATCCATGGCGGCACCAAGTACGCGCTGCACGGCGCGCTGACCGGCGCATCCGAGGCCATCGCCGACATGCCCTCGCTGTGGCGCGAGTGCGTGGCCGGAACCGGTGAGCTGGACCTGCGCGGCGTGCGTGTGCTCTCCGACGCCCACTATCTGTGGTCGCCGGGCGGCCTGGCCGGCAACCTCACCAGCTTCTTCGCCAGCAAGGCGGTGCGCAGCCGCGTCGCCCAGGCCAAGGGCGACGAGCTGCCGCCCGCGCTGCAGGACAAAGCCTTTAAGGGCAAGGCCTACCGCCTCGCCGAAATCGTGCTGGACGTGCCGAGCCTGGTCGCCCGCCTGGCGGAACTAGCCGGCGACGGCCTGCTCGCCGGCGAACGTATCGAGCCATTGCGCGAGGGCGATGAACTGGTCGGCCTGCGCGTCGACGGCCGCGAGATCCGCGCCCAGCGCGTGGTGCTCGCCGCCGGCGCCGGCAACGAAGCGCTGCTGCGCGAGCTGGGCCTGGAGCAACCGTCCATGCAACGCCGCCCGCTGCACATGGTGCTGGTCAAGGCGCCGACCCTGAAACCGCTGTACGCCCACTGCGTCGGTGGCGGGCCGAAGCCGCGCGTCACCGTGACCACCCATCCGGCCGCCGACGGCCAGTGGGTCTGGTACCTGGGCGGCGACATCGCCGAAGCCGATGGCGTGGCACGCAGCGAATCCGAGCAGATCGCCGAAGCGCAGCGCGAACTGCACAAGCTGCTGCCCTGGATCGATCTCTCCGCCGCGCGCTGGGCCACCCTGCGCGTGGACCGCGCCGAGCCCGCGCAATCGGGCCTGCTGCGCCCGGACAGCGCCTTCCTCGCCGAGCAGGGCCGCCTGCTGGTCGGCTGGCCGACCAAGCTGGCACTTGCGCCGAACTTCGCCGATCGAGTGGTGGAAAGCTTGCAGAAGGACGGCATCCAGCCGATTCCGCACGAGCCGCTGCCGGCCCTTCCACGCCCCGCCATGGCTCGCCCAGTGTGGGAGGAGCTGCTGCCGTGAGCACTCTGCACTCCCTGCACCGCCCGCTGGGCAGCACCGGCCTGAACGTCTCGCCGCTGGGCCTGGGCACGGTGAAACTCGGCCGCGACCAAGGCGTGAAGTACCCCAATGGCTTCCGCATCCCCGATGACCGCGAAGCCGCCGACCTGCTGGCGCTGGCCCGCGAGCTCGGTATCAACCTGATCGACACCGCGCCGGCCTATGGCCGCAGCGAGGAGCGCCTCGGACCGCTGCTGCGCGGCCAGCGCCAGGACTGGGTGATCGTCAGCAAGACCGGCGAAGAGTTCGAAGACGGCCAGTCGCGCTTCGACTTCGGCGCCGCGCACACCCGCCTCTCCGTGGAGCGCAGCCTGCGTCGCCTGGAAACCGACTACATCGACCTGGTGCTGGTGCATTCCGACGGCAATGACCTGCAGATCCTGCAGCAAACCGAGGTCTACGCGACCCTCGAGAAGCTCAAGCAGGAGGGCCTGATCCGCGGCTTCGGCTTCTCCGGCAAGACCGTCGAAGGCGGCCTGCTGGCGCTGGAGCGCGGCGACTGCGCGATGGTCACCTACAACCTCAACGAGCAAACCGAGAAGCCGGTGCTCGACCAGGCCCTGGCCATGGGCCGGGGCATCCTGGTGAAGAAAGCCCTGGCCAGCGGCCACGCCTGCCTCGCCGACGGCCAGGACCCGGTGCGCGCCAGCTTCGAGCTGGTGTTCGGCCATCCCGGCGTCGCCGCCGCCATCGTCGGCACCATCAATCCGCAGCACCTGCGACACAACGTCGCGCTGGCCGCCGAAGTCCTCGGCGGATAAGGCTTCGACGCTGCGTCGCGCGGCGCGACCGTTGATCGGCAGTCACCCAAGGTTGACACAAGGGGCGCCTTCCTGTGCCATGCTCACTCTCCGCGGCGGAAAAGCCGCGGCACGCAAAATTGCCGTCAGTCGCTCTACGACAGGAATAAATCTCGGAAACCAAATCCTTTTCAGGGTTAGTCTCGAAATAATCGAGGGTTTTCAAGGCTCCCCGTCGACGCCGTAGCGCCTGGCACCCCGGAACGATCGGCCAGACCGCCCAGCCCCTCGGGCGGTCCGACGCGCCCTGTACGATGAGGACCGCACATGCCCCGTACGCTCGCCCGCAAGGACCCGACCACGTTCAAGACCCTGCCGCTGCTGGTCGAGGCCAGCGCCGACAGCCTGGTCTACCAGCCCTTCGGCCGTCCGCTGAACTTCTCCCAGGTGCTGGAGCGACGCCGGCCGATCGAGGTCGCCGACGACCAGCGCTTCACCGCCGAACTGGCCAACCTCGGGGTGTCCGTGCGCCTGACCCTGAACTGGCAGGGCCGCGACTACTGGGTGCTGGTGCGCCAGCGCCGCGCCGACCGCGGCGACACCGTGCTCAAGCTGATTTCCGGCTACGTACCGTCCCACGAGCTGAACCTGCCGCTGCTCACCGCGATCCAGGAAGTCGCCGAGGAATGCCTGGTGGAAACCGCCGACGGCTGGCTCGGCGGGCGCTTCGGCGACACCTGGCTGCCGACGCCCTACCAGGGCACCCTGCGTTACCGCGAGGCCAGCCACTTTTCCCTGACCCCGCTGTCCGGCGCCGCACGTCCGGTACAGGCCGGCGCCCTGCGCCTGCTGGAGCGGCCGCAGGCCTATGTGCACCTGCCCACCGCCTCGTTGCAGCTGGTCTACGACATGCGCATGGAGCTGCCGCGCGATATTCGCGACGTCAGCCTGTTCCACGTCGACGAGCGCCTGGAAAGCGGCCCGCTGGTGGCCCGCCTGGACCGCCGCCGCCCGGACCTCTACCTGCTGCCACTGCACCAGGGCGAGCCCACCGGCGAGCTGTTCACGCTGCTCAAGGGCGAGCTGTTCAAGGCCCCGACCCGCGGTGTCTGGCTCTCGGAAAGCTTCGCCCCGCAAAGCGGTTGGCTGGTGCGCGAGGAGCGCATCCGCTTCCGCGAGTGGGTCGCCCAGCTACCGCCGGCGAACGGCAACAAGGGCCGTCGCACCGCCTGACACCCCAACCATGTAGGAGCGGGCCATGCCCGCGATTCGCGCGCGTGGCGAGCTCCTACAGGTCGCGCCGTTATTTCAGCTGACTCGAGCTCTTGCCCAACAGCCTGCGCGCCACGATCAGCAGCTGGATCTGCTGGGTGCCTTCGAAGATGTCGAGGATCTTCGAGTCGCGCGCCCACTTCTCCAACAGCTCATCCTCGCCGTAGCCCAGGGCGCCAGCCAGCTCCACGCATTTCAGGGTGACTTCGTTGGCGACCCGCCCGGCCTTGGCCTTGGCTATCGACGCCTCCTTGGAGTTGGGCAGGCGGTTATCGGCCATCCACGCGGCCTTGAGGGTCAGCAGACGCGCCGATTCCCACTCGGCCTCCAGGCGATACAGCGTCGCCTCGGCATGGGTCACGCTCAGCAGCGGCTTGCGGTAATCGAAGCGGCAGCCGGCCCTTTTCAGCAGGTCGTGCGCGCGGTCCAGCGACGCCTTGGCCACGCCGATGGCCATGGCCGCCACCAACGGACGGGTGTTGTCGAAGGTTTCCATGACTCCGGCGAAACCTTTCTGCACATCGATCTCGGCATTGCCCAGCAGGTTCGCCGCCGGCACCCGGCAGTCGCTGAAGCTAATGGAAGCGGTGTCCGACGCCTTGATCCCGAGCTTCTTCTCCAGGCGGGTGACCGTCATGCCCGGCGTGCCTTTCTCGACCACGAAGGACTTGATCGCCGCGCGGCCCAGGCCGCGATCCAGGGTCGCCCAGACCACCACCGCGTCAGCGCGCGCTCCTGAGGTGACGAAGATCTTCTCGCCGTTGAGCACGTAATGGTCGCCATCGCGGGTCGCGGTGGTGCGGATCGCCGCCGAGTCCGAACCACAGCCCGGCTCGGTGATCGCCATGGCCGCCCAGGTGCCGCCGAAACGCTTGAGCTGTTCGTCGTTAGCCAATGCCGCGATGGCAGCGTTGCCCAACCCTTGGCGCGGCATGGCCAGCAGCAGGCCGACGTCGCCCCAGCACATTTCCATCACGCCCAGGCAGGCCGAGAGGTTGCCGCCGTTCTTCACGCCCGCCTCCACGGCCGCGCCCTTGCGCTTGCTCGCCGAGGTGGCGCCCACAGCGTCGGGCGAGCCGGCGTTCATGCCGTCGAGCAGCGCGGCGAGCAGGTCGAGTTCCTTGGGATAGGCGTGCTCGGACTTGTCGTACTTGCGCGAGATCGGCCGCAGGTAGTTCTCCGCCACCTGATGCGCCTGGTTGGCCAGGCCACGGAATTTCTTCGGGGTTTCCAGGTACATGGAGGATTCCTCAGAGGTGCAGGCCGCCGGCCAGGATGGCTACCGCGCGCAGGTCGCGATACCAGCGCTCGGCCGGATGTTCCTGGGTGAAGCCGTGGCCGCCGAGCAGTTGCACGGCGTCGGTGCCGATCTTCATGGCCTTCTCCGCACAAAGCAGGCGCGCCAGGTAGGCCTCGCGATGGAACGGCTGGCCGCGCTCGGCCAGGGCGCAGGCGCGCCAGACCATGAGGCGCATGGCATCCAGTTCGATGGCGATGTCGGCGACCATGAAAGCCACGCCCTGGCGATGGCTGATCGGTTCGCCGAAGGCCTCGCGCTCATTGCAGTAACCGATCACGTAGTCCAGCGCCGCTTGCGCGGTGCCCAGTGCCAGCGCGCACCAGGCCAGGCCGTTGAGGTCAAGGAAGGCCTGGTAGTCGAACTTCTCCGCCGCCAGGCGACGGCTGGCATCGACCTTCACGCCTTTCAGGCGAATGCGTGCGGTGCCGGCCGCCTTCAGGCCCATCGCTGGTTCGGCGCGACGCTCCACGCCCTTGGCAGTCGCATCGACGAGGAACAACGCCGGGCCGTCGGAAGCCTGCGCGGCGACCAGCAGCTGGCTCGCCTCGCGACCGCGGATCACCAGGCATTTCTCGCCGGAGAGCAGGTAGTGCCGGCCACGCTTGCGCGCGACGGTCTTGAGTTCACCCGGATCGGCCAGAAGTTGCGGCTCGCCCACGGCGATACCGATCAACGGCGGGCCCTCTTCGGCGACGAACGCCGGCAGCCACTGCGCCTGCTGTTCAGGACTGGCCCAGCGGCGGATGCAGTTGGCCGCCGACAGCGGCACCAGCAGCGCGGCAGCGAGGCTGAGGTCGCCGCGCGCCAGGGCTTCGGCGATCAGCGCATTGGTCACCACGGTGCGCTCGCCGGCCATGCCGCCATGCACTTCGCTAACGCCGTAGTGCGTCAGGCCAAGTTCGAGCGCCTGCTTGAGCAGTTCGGCGGGTAGGCCGGCGCTGGTGTCAGCATCATGCGCGGCCGGGCGCAACACCTCGGCGGCGAAGCCTTCCAGCATCTCCACCAGCATCTGTTGCTCGTCGGAGAGGGACAGGTCGAACAGCCCGTCCGGATCGGCCTTGCGCGGCTCCTTGGCCTGCTTGCCGGCACGCTGGCTGGCCAGGCGGAAGCCGGTGCGGCTACCGGTATAGAGCAGCTTCTCGAAGGGCTTGCGCAGCTTCAGGCGGTCCGGCCAGTCGGCCTGGGCCACCCGGTTGAGCACGGCCAGGGCGCGGCCCTGCACGTCGGTGGTCATGGCATCTCGCTCCACGCGGGGATGGGATGCCTGGGATCATGCGCCGGGAACCGGCGGGGGGACCATGACCGCTTTGCCGGAAAGCGCTGGCGCGACGGTCAGTTGATGGAGCGGATTGGAGTTCAGCGCTTCTCGCGGATCTTCTCGACGATGGCGGTGGTCGAGCTGTTCGGCACCAGGCCGAGCACCCGGACTTCGCCGCCATAGGAGCGGACGAAGTCGCCGCCGACCACCCCTTCCACGGAGTAGTCGCCGCCTTTCACCAGCACGTCCGGACGCAGTTGTTCCAGCAGGCGCTCGGGGGTGTCTTCGTTGAAGCTGGTCACCCAGTCCACCGCGCCAAGGCCGGCGAGCACGGCCATGCGCCGATCGACGCTGTTGATCGGCCGGCCGGGGCCCTTGAGGCGGGTAACCGAGGCGTCGCCGTTGATCGCCACGATCAGGCGGTCGCCCTGCGCGCGGGCCTGTTCCAGATAGCTGACGTGGCCGGCATGGAGGATGTCGAAGCAGCCGTTGGTGAAGACGATCTTCTCGCCGTGGGCGCGGGCGTCCTCGATGGCCAGCAGCAGTTGCTCCAGGCTCAGCACGCCGCGCTCGGAGCCCTGCTCGCGCTGCACGGCGCGGCGCAGTTCCGGTGCGCTGATGGCAGCGGTACCCAGCTTGCCGACGACGATGCCGGCGGCCAGGTTGGCCAGGGCCACGGCTTGCGGCAGGTCCTCGCCAGCGGCGATAGCGCCGGCCAGGGTGGAAATCACGGTGTCGCCGGCGCCGGTGACGTCGAACACCTCGCGGGCACGGGCCGGCAGGTGCAGCGCCGGATGGCCGGGGCGCAGCAGGGTCATGCCGTGTTCGCCGCGGGTGACCAGCAGCGCACCGAGGTCAAGCTCGGCGAGCAGGGCCAGACCTTTGGCGACCAGTTCGTTGTCGTCCTGGCAGCGGCCGACGATGGCCTCGAACTCGGAGAGGTTCGGGGTGATCAGGCTGGCGCCGCGGTAGATGGAGAAGTCCTTGCCCTTGGGATCGGCCAGCACGGGGATGCCGCGCTCACGCGCGGCCTGGATCAGCGCCTGGTGGTTCTGCAGGGCGCCCTTGCCGTAGTCGGAGAGCACCAGCACGCGGACCTGCTCCAGCAGCGCCTCGACGTCGGCGGCCAGCGCCGCGGCGTCGGTGCGGAAGGGTTCTTCGAAGTCCACTCGCAGCAGTTGCTGGTGGCGGCTCATGACGCGCAGCTTGACGATGGTCGGCTGCCCGGCGATGCGCTGGAAGCGGGTTGCAACGCCGACTGCATTGAGGCTATCGGTCAGGCTGCCGGCGGCCTCGTCCTCGCCGGTGACGCCGACCAGGTAGGCCGGTGCGCCGAGCGCGGCCAGGTTCAGCGCGACGTTGGCGGCGCCGCCCGGGCGGTCCTCATGCTGTTCGACCCGCACCACCGGCACCGGCGCCTCGGGCGAGATGCGCGAGGTCGCGCCATGCCAGTAGCGGTCGAGCATAACGTCGCCAACCACCAGCACGGGGGCCTGATCGAATCGGGGCATGGTCAGTTTCATGGGAACTCCGCAGGTCGAAATCGGCGCGGATAATACCATAGCCGCCGATCCGGCCTCGCGCCGGGAGGCATCCGCTCAGCGCAGCGAGCGGACCCAGAACAGCTCGTGGCGGCGCACTGCCTTGCGGAAGAATTCGTCCTCGCCGGAGGCCGG
Organism: Pseudomonas knackmussii B13; assembly: GCF_000689415.1. Taxonomy (NCBI): domain Bacteria; kingdom Pseudomonadati; phylum Pseudomonadota; class Gammaproteobacteria; order Pseudomonadales; family Pseudomonadaceae; genus Pseudomonas; species Pseudomonas knackmussii. The sequence continues at coordinate 5,578,913 of NZ_HG322950.1, forward strand.
CCAGCGGCGCCCGGCCAGCGCACGCTGGATCAGCCGGCGCAAGCGCTTCTTGGCCGGCAGCGGCACCAGCAGGTCGTGCTGCATGGCCAGGGCCTGGGCCTTGTCGATGCGCTTGGCGGCATCCAGCGTCGGGCTCCACAGCACATCGGCCGGCAGCGGTTCGATGCACGGCGGCAGCGCGATACCACCGGCGGCCGGGCCCATTGGCCAGCGGTCGTTGTCGTGCAGGTGGTTGGCGTAGAACAGCAGCGTTTGCGGCTTCCACGCGCTGCGCTCGATGGCCTCCTGCAACGCGCGGGTGGCGTGCACGTGGTCGGCATGTGGATCGAGCTGCGGGTGCGGCGTGACCAGCACCTCGGGGCGGAAGTGTTCGAGCAGCGCGGCCAGATCGGCAACCAGGTTGCTCCAGCTCGGCACCCCGTCGGCATCGGCCGGCAGGCGCAACGGATTGTGCAGGCGCATCTCGCGGATGTCGCTTTCGCCGGATTCGCGCGAACCGAAGCCCTTGTCCGGCTCGCCGCACATCGCCGGCAGCTGCAGGCAGTAGTACCCGAGTTGCACGCACCGACTGGCGGGCACGCCGCCCCAGAGCGGCACGGCCAGGCTGTCCCAGACGCGCAGGCGGCCCTTCAGGCGCGCGGCGGCGGCCTTGTCCAGGCCAAGGCCCTGGTAGTGCTCGGCCTCGATCTCGCCCTGGGTCAGGGTGACGATGCTCACGTCCTGCGCACGGCTGTACAGGCCAAAAGCGGCCAGCTCGGCATCGTCGGCGTGCGGCGCGATGACCATCAGCGGGCGCTCGGCGTAGTCCGGGTTGCGGAAGGCGTGCAGCGTGGCCTGGTGATCCAGACGGCAATGACGACCGTGGATGCGCAGGTGGCCGCCACGCAGGGCTGCGCCCTGGCCGGACAGGTTGAGGTAGCGCACGCCATTGACGCCGCGCTCGAAGTCCTGGCGATCCACGCCATCGGCGCCTTCGATCAGCACCTGCGGATCGAGCCAGCGACCGAACAGTCCGGCCTTGATGCGCACCTGCAGGAATAGGCTCTCGTAGTCGTCGGGCAAGGTGTCCGCGGCGATGTGCAGGCCATGCGGGCCGAGGGAGGCTGGCAGGCTCAGCTGGCTTGCCGGGAAGTCGTAGCGGTAGTCATCGCGCGGCGAATAGAACAGGTGGTCGGCGAACCAGGCTTCATGGGCAACCCAGCCCAGAAGCACCGCCAACGGCACGCTCCACCAGGGCGCGAGCACGCCGAGCAGGACCAGCGCGACAAGCGCGGCCAGCAGCACCAGGCGCTTCTTGCGCCGATGTTCCTTCAGCAGTAGCTGCTTGCGTGCGCTCATGAGCTCTCCTAGGCCAATCGCGGACAAGGTCCGCTCCTACAGGGAAATGCCTGCTGCCATCACACCTGGAACACGGGCACCCGATGGCACCAGCGGTCCTTGTATTCGCGGTCGGCGCGGCCGAAGGAATAGCGTAGCGGCTTGCCCAGCGCCTCGGCCTCTTCCCAGGCCTGCTGGGTGTTTACGAAGCTGAGCACGCTGCCCGGGCTGAAGTCGCGGTTCTCCGGGGCCACGCCGCCGTTGATGTACTCGACGCTGACCCACTTCGGCGACTCGACGCGGTAGAGGATCTGGATCGCCACCGGCTCGCCGTCGAGCAGCACAAGCGAGCCGCGCATGAATTCGCGCATCAGCTCGAAGACTTCGGCCAGGCGCGCCTTGCCGGGCACCTCGAACTCCCAGCGGCGCTGGAACAGCTCGGCATAGATGCGCGCCTGCTCGGCCGGGCTCAGCTCGCTCATCGGCTGCAGCACACCGCCCGCCTCTTCCAGCAGGCGCAGTTCGCGACGCTGGTTGTAGCGGAATTTCTTCGAGAAGTCGGCGGGCGCGCGGTTGAGCGCCAGCTCTTCTTCCTGCGGTCGAATGTCGAGGATCTGCTCGCGGTTCAGTTCGGAGAGATAGCGCACGCGGTGACGCAGGGAAACGCGCGCGTCCTCGGCGATCGGCAGGATGATCTCGGCATTGCCCAGGTCGAACAGCGCCTTCTTGCCTTCGCGCTTGAGCACGTCCTTGGACAGCGCCAGGTGCCGGCCCCAGGTGGGAATTGCGGCCTTGAGCTGGCCGTCGACAATCCAGCCGAGGTAGCGCACCGGGATACCAGCCAGGCCGGCGAGGCGCTCGACCACCTGCGGGTGGGTCGCCACGCTGCCGCCGAAACGCTGCCAGGCCTCGGCATAGGCCGAGGCGTCAATCGGGGTCCAGCCACGCTCGCGGACGGCGCGGATGCGATCGAGCAGCGCCATCGTCAGGCGGACTCGCCGACACCGTCCTCGACGGGCTGGTCGGCCGGCTCGTCGTCGGCGAACTGCTTGGCGTGCAGCCGCGCGTAGTAGCCATTGAGGGCGATCAGCTCTTCGTGGCTGCCGCGCTCGACGATGTGGCCCTGGTCCATCACCAGGATCAGGTCCGCCGCCTCGATGGTACTCAGGCGGTGGGCGATCACCAGGGTGGTGCGACCTTCCATGACCTTCTCCAGGGCGCCCTGGATATGGCGCTCGGACTCGGTATCGAGGGCCGAGGTGGCCTCGTCGAGGATCAGCACCGGGGCGTCCTTGAGCAGCGCGCGGGCGATCGCCAGGCGCTGGCGCTGGCCGCCGGAGAGCATCACGCCGTTCTCGCCAACCTCGGTCTCGAAGCCGTGCGGCAGGCGGTCGATGAACTCGCGGGCGAAGGCGTCATCGGCGGCCTTCTCCACCGCGGCGCGCGGTTTGCTGGCGAGGTCGCCGTAGGCGATGTTGTTCAGCACGCTGTCGTTGAACAGGTTGACCTGCTGGGTCACCAGCGAGATGTGCTTGCGCAGGTTGATCAGGCGGTAGTCCTGCACGTCGACGCCATCGAGGAGGATCTTGCCCTCGCTGTGGTCGTAGAAGCGCGGGATCAGGTTGGCCAGGGTCGACTTGCCGCTGCCGGAACGGCCGACCAGGGCGACCATCTGCCCCGGCTCGACGCTGAAGCTGAGGTCGTTGAGCACGCGCTTGTCGCTGCCCGGGTAGGTGAAGCTGAGGTTCTGCACTTCCAGGCGGCCCTGGACCCGCTCGCGCTCCACGGTGCCGAGGTCGACCTCGGGCTTCTCGTCGAGCTGCTCGAAGATGCTCTCGGCGCCGGCCACGCCCTTCTGGATGGTCGAACTGACTTCGGAAAGCTGGCGGATCGGCTTGGGCAGCGAGGCCGCCATGGAGATGTAGGCCACCAGGTCGCCGACCGAGGCGTCGCCGCGCAGCAGCAGGACCAGGTACAGCAGCACAGCCATGGCGCTGAAGATCACCAGTTGCAAGGTCGGCGTGTAGACCGCCGAGGTCTTGTTCATGGTCAGGTTCTTCTTGGTGTTCGAAGAGCTCACCTCGTAGAAGCGCTCACGCTCGTAGGCCTCGCCGCCGAAGCTGCGCACCACGCGGAAGCCCTGGATGGTTTCCGAGGAGACGTGGGTGACGTCGCCCATGGCCACCTGGATCTTCTTGCTCTGCTTGCGGAACTTGCGGCTGGCGCTGGTCACCATCAGGGCGATGACCGGCAGGATGGCGACCATCACCAGGGTCAGCTTCCAGTTCATCCACAGCAAGGCGATGAACAGGAACACCACGGTCATGCCCTCGCGGATCACTACCTTGATGGCGTCGGTGGCGGCGCCGGTGACCATGGTCACGTTGAAGGTGATGCGCGAGATCAGGTGGCCGGAGTTGTGGCTGTCGAAGTAGCGGTTGGGCAGGGTCAGCAGGTTGTTGAAAAGTGCGACGCGCAGGTCGTGCACGAGGCTCAGCGAAACCTTGGCGATGTAGTAGTTGCCGAGGAAGGAACCGACACCCTGCCAGGCGGCGATCAGCACCATCAGCAGCGGCACCGCATAGAGCATCTTCAGGTCGCGCAGCCAGCCCCAGGGCGCCCAGGGGAACAGCGGTGCGTCCGGATTGTGCAGGCCATCGACGAAGAACTTGAGCATGCCGGCGAGCATCGGCTGGGTCGCGGCGAAGATCAGGAAGCCAAGGATGCTCAGGGCGAAGATGCCGATGTAAGGACGCACGTAGGACAGCAGGCGGAAGTAGATCCGCATGCTAGAGGGCGCTGTGGTTTCTTTGCCGGCCATGGAGAGATCGCAAGGTGAAAAGGGCGGCGATTATATCACAGGCCTCTCGTTTGCCCGGTGGCTGGGCTACTATACCCGCCCCGTTTCAGCGCCACCGATCAGGACGCCGGTATGCAACAGCTAGCACTCTCCGCCTACGAATCCTTGCGCGATGGCGCCGAGGTACTGGAGGCCGACCGCTATGGCGACAAGGTGCTGCACCTGGCCGATGGCAATTTCCTCAAGCTGTTCCGCCGCAAGCGGTTGATCTCCTCCGCCGCCCTATATCCCTACGCCCAGCGTTTCGCCGACAACGCGCAGGCGCTGCAACGCCTGGGCATACCTTGCCCGCAGACCATCGCTGTCTATCGCATTCCGGGTATCGCCCGCGACGCCGTGCACTATGAACCGCTGCCGGGCGACACCCTGCGCCAGCTGATCGCTGCCGGTGACAACGGCAATGAGCTGCGCGCGCAGTTGGGCGAGCTGATCGCCACCCTGCACGACAAGGGCGTGTACTTCCGCTCACTGCACCTGGGCAACGTGGTGCGGACTCCGGAGGGCCGCCTGGGGCTGATCGACATCGCCGATATGAAGGCCCGTCGCCGTCCGCTCAACCGCCTGCAGCGCAAGCGCAATTTCGCCCACATGCTGCGTTATGCGGCCGCCCGCCAATGGCTGCTGGCCGACCAGGGCGCCGCGCTCGCCGCAGCCTATCTGCGCACCAGCCCAGTGCGCTGGAAGGCGCAGGCGCTGGCGCAGATCCTCAGCGCTGGCTGAGTGCCGGCGTCTCGCGCTCCAGGCACAGCCCGAGCAGAAACACCACCCAGGGCATCAGCCACATGGCGCGGGTTCGCTCCCACAGGCTGAACACATCGAACTGCAGCGCCACGCTGGAGAACACCCACAGCAGCATCACCGCCAGCCCGAGTCGGCTGGCGCGGCACTGCCAGGCGCGCCAGCCGAGCATGCACCACAGCAGCATCCACACCAGCAGCGCCGGAATGCCGTACTGGATGGCAGTGTGCAGAAGGAAGTTGTGCGTGCTGCCGTGGAACTGACCGGACCAGCCCTCGACCGCATAATCAGTGCCCAGGCCAACGCCGATCCAGAAATGCTCCCGCAGTAGCGGTACGGCACTGCGCAGCAGCTCCAGGCGCTCCGAGTCGCCGCGCGCCACCAGATTCGGATCCAGCCGGACCAGGACGAAACCGCCAACCAGCAACAGCAGCGCCACCAGGCGCGCGCGCCAGCCGGGCAGCAGCACCAGGCAGAAGAGCGCCGTGGCCATGAGCGCCAGCAGCGCACCGCGGCTGCCGCACAACGCCACATAGATCAGCGGCGGAATCTGCAGCAGCGACCAGGTCAGCCGCGGCCAGCGGCCACGCGGCATCAGCGGCAGCGCCATGACCATGATGAAGGCGCAGGCGTAGCCGGCGGCATTGGGGTTGTCGAGGAATCCGCCGAAACCGTTCAGCCGGGTCGGATCATAGGCCGGCGCCCAGAGCAGCGCGGCCATGGCGTAGAAGCTGTTGACCAATCCCAGGGCCAGCAAGGTGCCGCGCAGCCGAGCCTCGTTCGCGCGCGCCCAGAGCAACCAGCCGAAGACCAGCAGGAGGAACAGGGTCGACTGCTTGAGGCGCGACATCCGCTCGAACTCGCCCGAAGACCAGAAAAGCGACAGGTTCGCCCAGGCGAACAGCAGGAGGAAAAGCCCGAACTCCTTGCGTTCGCGGATCAAGCGGCCCAGTTCGGACCATCGAGCGATCGTCAGCCAGAGCCCCGGCAGGTATACGAACAGCACGACCATGTTGTAGTAGAACTTCATGGTCGGCGTCAGCAGCACGCCGGCAATGGTCCAGAACACACCGATGCCGAGCATCGCCTCGGCCACCCGGCTGCCGCGAGACACCGCCAGTCCGTTCGATTCCTTCGCCGGACGCCACAGTTCCCAGGCGCCCTGGAACAACTCCTTCATACGCGACACGCTCATTACTCGTGGAACTTGAACAGCAGATGGCGCACGCGACGCCAGGTCACAGAGTTCCAGCGCAAGGGCGGCAGACGCAGCAGCAGCGACAGCGCGTATCCCTTGTCGTAGACCACTGACTGCTTGAGGGCCTTGTTGATTACGCAGGTCAGCGCCTGCGCGTAGCTCGGATGCTCCCGGTATGGCGCGATGGCCATCAGGTCGTAGTCGAGCTGCCGCTTGTATGCGGTCTTGGACATGTTGCTGGTGTGCCTCCGGTAGAGGGTCACATGGTCCGGCAGGACGTCCATGCAATAGCCCAGATGCGCAACCTTCAGGGTCATCTGGAAATCCTGGATGCGGATCGCCGGGTCGTAGCCACCCGCGCGATCCAGCGCCTCGCGCCGGTACATCGCCACCGGCGCGCCAATGGCGTGGGCGCTGGCGAGCAATTCATCGAAGCCGTAGCGACGGATGCCATTGGATTTTTCCGCCTTCAAGCGATTGCCTTGCTCGTCGACATAAACCACTTTTGCGCCCACACACCCCACCTCCGGATGCGCGTCCAGGTAGCTGGCCTGCAAGGATAGGCGCCCCGGCAGCATTACATCGTCGGAGTCGGGCGTGGCTATGTAGGTGCCGCGGGCATGGCTCAGCGCCGTGTTCAGCGCAGCGCTCACACCCTGGTTCTGCTGGCGGATCAGCTGGAAGTCGAAGCGCTGGCGCAACGCTTCGATCTTCTCGACGCTGGCGTCCTGGGAGCCGTCGTCGACCACGATCAGCTCGAAATTCGGGTAATCCTGCTCGAGGATGCTCAGCAGGGCCTCCTCGATATAGCGCTCGCGGTTGTAGCAAGGTACCAGCACGGAAACCAGCGGGTTACCCACGCTCACCTCCGGCGCCAAGGACAGTTGCCATGGCACTCATAGGCCCAGCACCTGGCGCAGGCGCTCGAACCTGCCCGGCTCGGGGCGCTCCCGCAGCGGCGGCCGCATGGTCTCGACGATGCGTGCGCCGATCTGGCCGAAACCGAAGCCACCCTGCGCCAGCGCACGGCCTTGCTCGGCGATGCGCGAGGCCAGCGCCGGGTCGTCGCGGAGCACCTGCAGCTTGCGGCGCAACTCCGGAATGTCGCGGTAGAGCACTACGGTCTGCATATCCACCAGGCCCAGCGCGCGGTTCTCTTCTTCGCCCTGGTCGAAGGCGAAGAGCACGCAGCCGCAGGCCATGGCTTCGAAATTCTTGATCATGTACTCGCCCATGCCAACGTCCGCGCTGACGAAGAAGCGGATGCGGTTGAGCGTGTTCAGGTAGTCCTCGCCGGACTTGGTCTTGGTGACCAGCAGGCTCTCCACCTGCGCCAGCTCGTCGAGCAGCGCCTTGCGCCCGCTGTAGGCGACGCTGCCGGTGCTGCCGACGAAGGCCAGTTCGATGTCGCGCTCGCGACCCAGGTCATGCAGCAGGTCCTGGTCGTAGCCCTTGGGCACGAAGACCGCGTCGAAGCCTTCCTGGCGCAGGCGCTCGCTGACCATGTAGCCGGAGCTGATCACCCGCGCCCAGGGCAGCCGCCGGTAGTAGGCGCTGAACTTACCGGTGTATTTGCAGGGGATGTAGTTCTGGTAGGCATCGTGCTCGAGGATCACCAGGTTCGGCACGCTGCGGATGAAGGAAACCTGGCGGATCTCCTTCTTGAAGCGCAGGAAGAACAGGATGCGGTCGTAGCGCGTGACGTCCACGTGCTCGCGGAAGTAGCGGCGCAGGTTCGCCTGCTCGTCGCTGCTCAGCCAGCGCAGATCGCAATCGCAATGCGCGGCGATGCCATCGTAGAGACGGTCGAGGATGGCGCGTTGTTCTTTTTGAACCAGAAACAGGACTTTCAAGACTCACCTTTCGCATCCCGGCCAGCGGGCAGTCTACTGTGCTTCCGACTCAGGTCAATGCGGGTTGTCGCCTGCCACGCCGGCATTCAGCCATGGCACGTAGGCCAGCCGCGAAGAGTAGGGGACGGCCGGCGAGACGGTCAAGGCAGGCGGCCGGGGCATACTCCGGCCCAAGGCGGGCACGCACCTCGACCTGACCAATGACAGACTTGCCGACGGGTACTAGGTGTCGCGTCCGATCAGGCTGCGCACCAGCGGCAGGTGCCAGAACTCGCGGCGCACCGCCTCGTCAGAGAAGCGCGTACGAAGGCGCTCGTCCATCAGACGAACGCAGGCTTCGCGCTGCTGGCGATCCAGCGCCGCCATATGCACCAGCCCCTCGGCCAGCGCGGCGTCATCGCGCAGCGGGAAGAGGATGCCCAGGCCTTCGACCACCTCACCCGCACCGCCACCGGCGGTAGAGATCAGCGGCACGCCGGCGGCCATCGCCTCCAGCAGCACCATGCCGAAGGGCTCGTGGTCGGAGCTCAGGGCGAAGACGTCGAACGCCTTGAAGTAGCGCTTTGCTTCCGCCACCTGACCGAGGAACAGCACCTGTTCGGCGATGCCCAGTTCGCGCGCGAGTTCCTTAAGGTCTTCCTCCAGGCGGCCCTTGCCCATGATCGCCAGCAGGCTTTCGCGCGGCAGGCGCGGCAAGGCCTTGGCGAAGCCGCGCAGCAGCGTGGCCTGGTCCTTGTCCGGATGCAGGCGACCGACGTTGCCGACGATCCAGGCATTCTCCGGCAGGCGCAGTTGCAGGCGCGCCGGATAGCGCTCCAGCTGGCTGGCCTGGAGGGCATCGACGTCGATGCGGTTGTACAGCGTCTCGATGTGCTCGACCGGCCAGGCCGGCAAGCAGGCACGCAGTTCGTCACGCACTGCATTGGATACGGCGAGCAGACGCAGGCGCTTGGCGAACACTTTGGCGAACAGCTTGCGGCCCAGCCGGCGGTAGTCGCCGAAGCCGTGGTGCACGCCGATCACCGGCAGTTTGGTGGCGAGCATCGCGACCCAGGTCGGCTTGAAGCGATGGGCGATGCAGAAGCGGAAATCACGCGAGCGGGCGATGTCGCGCAGGTCGCGGATTGCGCGCAGCTTGAGGCCGCGCACGTCCTTGGAGCTGTATTCGAGGAACAGCACTTCGTCGCTCGCGCAGGCGGCGGCGACTTCCGGATCGGGCGCCCCGGTGAGAAACACCGTGGTCACCCGGTAGCCGGTGCCGGCGAACAGGCTGGCGTATTGACGGGCACAGTCGAGGAACGGCCCGTCATAGCCGTGGCAGAACTGCAGGACGCGCGGTTCAGCCGAGCGAGTCATAAGGCGCGGCGCCCTCTTTCACGACCAGGATGTCCTGCATGATCAGGTACTGCAGGTCCGAGCCGTAGAACATGTTCAGGGCGTCGGTCGGCGAGCAGATCATCGGCTCACCGCGGCGGTTCAGCGAGGTGTTCAGCGCCACGCCGTTGCCGGTGAGCTTCTCCAGCTCCTTCATGAGGTCGTAGTAGCGCGGGTTGTACTCGCGCTTGAGCACCTGGGCGCGGGAGGTACCGTCCTCGTGCACCACTTCCGGCACACGGGTCTTCCACTCCTCGTTGACCTCGAAGGTGAAGGTCATGAAGGGCGCCGGATGGTCGATCTTGAACATCTGCGGGCCGACGGTATCCAGCATCGACGGGCAGAAGGGTCTCCAGCGTTCGCGGAACTTGATCTGCGCGTTGATGCGGTCGGCCACGCCCGGCACGCTCGGGCAGCCGAGGATGGAGCGACCGCCGAGGGCGCGCGGGCCGAACTCCATGCGGCCCTGGAACCAGGCCACCGGGTTGCCGTCGGCGAGCACCTTGCCGATCAGTTCCGGCACGTTGTCGATCTTGCGCCACTGCGGCTTGGACTCGTGGCGAGCGCAGGCGGCGATGACGTCCTCGTTGCTGTATTCCGGGCCGAGGTAGACGTGTTCCATCTTCTCCACCGGCACGCCGCGCTGGTGCGAGACGTAAGCGGCGGCGCCAACGGCGGTGCCGGCGTCGCTGGAGGCGGGCTGGACGAACAGCTCCTTCACTTCCGGACGCGAGATGATCTTCTGGTTCAGCTTGACGTTCAGCGCGCAGCCGCCGGCGAAGGCGATCTTGCCGGTCTCGCGGAGGATGTCGCCCAGGTAGTAATCCATCATCTCCAGCGCCAGCTTCTCGAACAGCGCCTGGATGCTGGCGGCGTAGTGGATGTACGGATCATCGGCGATGTCGCCTTCGCGCTTCGGACCGAGCCACTCGATCAGCTTGGGCGAGAAGTAGTAGCCCTTGCCCTTTTCCTTGTAGCGGCGGAAGCCGATGACGTTGACGTAGTCGGTGTTGATGATCAGCTCGCCGTTCTCGAACTTGGCCAGGCGCGAGAAATCGTACTTGCTGGCATCGCCGTAAGGCGCCATGCCCATGACCTTGAACTCGCCGTCGAGCATGTCGAAGCCGAGGTACTCGGTCAGCGCGCCGTAGAGGCCGCCGAGCGAATCCGGGTCGTAGAATTCCTTGATCTTGTGGATCTTGCCGTTTTCGCCGTAGCCGAAGAAGGTCGTGGCGTACTCGCCCTTGCCGTCGATACCGAGGATCGCGGTCTTCTCCTTGAAGCCGGAGCAGTGGTAGGCGCTGGAAGCGTGGGCCAGGTGGTGCTCGACCGGCTGGATCTTGGTCTTCTTCAGGTCGAAACCGAGCTGCTGCAGGCACCACTCGATGCGCTTGTAGTAGCGCTTGTAGCGGCGGTTGCCGAGCAGGATGGCGTCCAGCGCGCGGTCCGGCGCGTAGGCGTAGCGCTTGGCGTAGTGCCAGCGGGCCTTCTCCAGGATGCTGATGGGGGCGAAGGGAATGGCCACCACGTCGACGTCGGACGGCTTGATGCCGGCCTGCTCCAGGCAGAACTTGGCCGACTCGTAGGGCATGCGGTTCTTCGCGTGCTTGTCGCGGACGAAGCGCTCTTCTTCGACCGCCGCGACCAGCTTGCCGTCGATGTACAGGGCGGCGGAAGGGTCATGGCTTACGGCGCCGGACAGGCCGAGGATGGTCAATGCCACAGGTGTTGCCTCTTGGTAGAGCCTTGAGCCCCCCACCATGGGAGCTCGGCGATGATCTTCGGTGGCTCGTCGGAGCCTTTAGTGATTGCTGTCGGCCTGCGCCGCGCTGCAATCCTTGGGTATGCGTTCGTCCAGCAGCCGGTGGAGGGCGCTGTCCTGCGGCCAGTTGCGCAGGAAACGTGCGCGGTCGCGGGCGTAGGCGCGCTCGAAGCTGGCCTGGCCGTGGTGCTTGTGCATGGCGTCGAGGTCGATCAGTGCCCAGCGTCCCCCGGTGGCGCCGCCCTGCCAGAACAGGTTGTGGCCCTTGAGGTCGCCGTGGCTGATGCGCTCGCGCAGCAGCGCCGCGAACAGGTTGTCCAGGGCCTTGAGCTCGGCCTCCGGCGGCATGCCGGCCCCCTCCGGATCGTCCAGGTGGGGTTTGAAACGGGCGATTATATCCTGCCCTTCCAGGTAATCGGTAATCAGGAACGCCGGACCGCGCAGCCACAGCCAGCGCCGCTCCAGCATAGCCAGGGGTTTGGCGGTGGCGATGCCGAGGTATTCCAGGCGGTTGCCCTCGCGCCACGAAGACCAGGCCCGACTGGGCCGCCAGAAGCGCTTGAGCCAGTGCAGCAGGTTCTTGATGTTGTAGCGCTTCACGACCAGCGGCCGGCCGTTCAGTTCGACCTTTGCCACGGTAGCCGCACCGCCGGTCTTGTAGACATGTCCCCGGTCAATGAAAGCGTCGGGATTGGCCAGCAGCGGCTCTAGACCGCTCTCTTCCTCGCGACGCACCGCACGCAGGCCGAAGGCGCCGCGGCGCACGCTGAACAGGCTGCAGTCACGGCCGATCTTCTTCAGCAGGTCGGCCACGCGCCAGCGGCGCACCCGGGCGATCTCCTTCTGCAGCGCTTCCAGCGGCAGGGCGTGCTCGCCGTTGGCCAGCAGGTAGTGCACCAGCAGCTCCTCGATGAAAGGGTCGAGGTCATGGGGCAGCTGGGCGAAGAACACCCCGAGGTTTTCCAGCACGTGCTTGCGCGACAGCGGCTGGCCGGGCGTTTCGGCGCGGATGCCGGCGCCGTCGATCAGGTACAGGCGCCCGTCGTGGCGCAGCAGGTTGTCCAGGTGCAGGTCTTCCTGCCAGAGCCCTTTTGCATGCAGCGCGGCGATGGCAGCCAGGGCTTCGCCAAGCACGGCCTGCTGGGCGTCGGAAAGCGCGGGCTCGGCCTCCACCGCGCGCCAGGCGTCACCCAGGCTCTGGGCGCCGTCGAGGAACTCGAAGAGCAGCCAGCCGCCCTCGCCTTCGCGCAGTCCGTCGACCAACAGCGCAGGCGTGGTCAGCCCCTGTTCGGCGAGCAGGCGCACACCGTCCCGCTCACGCTGGAAATGCCGTGCGGCGCTGCCGCCGACCAGCAGCTTGGCCAGCACCTGGCGGCCTCGCCAATTGCCTTCGCCGACGTAACGCTTACCCGGCAGCACGCGCAGCAGGCTGTCCAGGCGCAGTTCGGCAGGGCCGGCACCGTCGGCCAGTTCGAGACGCAGCGGCAGGGCCGGCTGGCGGCCGGTGCCACGCAGTTCGCCGAGTTTCACCCGCGCTTCTCCTTCTTGCGCCGCCGCGAGCCGAGGCGCTTGTACCAATGATCGACTTCCGCGCCACTGGCCGAGTTGCCCAGGTAGGCCGCGAGCAACTGGCGCACGTCGACCTCGCTCCAGTCCGGCGCACGGCGCAACAAGGGCTCGAGGTCCTTGACCCGATCACGGGTGCCGAACCACAGCGGACGGGTCTTCTCCAGGTCGATCAGGCAAGCCTGGAACTCGTCGTCGACCGCCTTCAGGAAGATGTGCTTGGGATAGAAGCAACCGTGCATCTGCCCGGCCTCGTGCAGGCGGCGGGCTAGCATCCCGCAGGCGTGCAGGATCGCCTGGCGGCGCTCGACGGGCAGGTTCGACCATTCCTTGAGCCAGGCGTCGAGGTCGCGCCAGCCGTCCAGGGCGCGAGTCAGCAGGATCGCGCGGCGCTCACCGTCGACTTCGCGCATGCCGAAGAAAGCGGCTTGCAACGCGGGAATACCGAGTTGCTGGTAGCGCAGGATGTTGCGCAGCTCGCGGGCGAAGGTCGGTTCGCCGCGCGGACGCCGCAGGCTGCGGGTCAGGTGGTTGATCTGGCGCTTGAGGTAGTAGGCGCGGCCCTCCAGTTCGAGACGGGAAACGCTGCTCCAGCCACCGCGCTCGGTGTTGGGTTCGTCCACGGCCTGCAGCTGCAGTGCCCAGAGCGCGTCGAAGTCGGCCAGGCCCTGGCGTTCCAGGCACTCGCGGTCGTCGTCGGCGATGAAGTCGTTCACTCGCGTCCCTCGGAGAAATGGGCGGTGTGCGTCACAGCAGATCACCATAGCGCTGCTTGCGGTCGTACAACTTCGCAGCCTTGCGCTCCATCCAGGCGAGAAGCGGCGCTTCGTCACGCAGGATGTCGCGCAGCGGCTTGCCGAAGTAGCCGCGCAGGAAGCGCAGCTTGTCGCGCTCGGTCAGGCCGATGTCCAGCGCGGAGAAGTAAAGCGCGGCCAGGTCCTTGTCGCGCCAGCGCTTGGGCGTGGCGGCGCGGGTCTGCGCGCGATGCAGGTCGATCACCGACAGGCGCAGGTCATCGGCCGTAGGCGCGCGGTCGGTATGCAACAGGAAATGGCAGATGTAGCAGTCCCGGTGGTTGACCCCGGCGCGGTGCATGGTGCCGACCATCTTCGCCACTTCGGCGATCAGCGCGCGCTTGAAGCGCGGCTCGGGCGGCTGCTCGCGCCAGTTCAGCGAGAGCTGTTCGAGGTCGGTGGTGGGCGCCAGTTCCTCGGTGACGATGAAGGAATGCTGGTTTGCCGGGTCACTGCCACGCTCGCCGTAGGCCACCGAGGTCATGGTGGCCACGCCGGCCTGGTGCAGGCGTTCCAGGGCGCGCTGCTCCTGGCCGGCGCCGAGCACCGGGAGCTTGGCGCTGAGCAGGTTCTTGAAGATCTCGCCCCAGCCGATGCCACGGTGGATCTTCACGAAGTAGCCGCGCCCGTCGACTTCGGTGCGCAGGGTGCGGCGGCCTTCCAGCTCGCGGTAGACCTTGCCCTGCAGGCGCTCGACTTCGGCGAAGGGGTCCTTGCCGGCCCACAGAGTCGTGAACGGCTCGTGCATCTCAAGCTTCATGGAGATCGCCTTCGTAGGAGCGAGCTTGCTCGCGAACCCGCTTGACGCCGTGGTCCTCAGGAAAAGAGTTCGCGAGCAAGCTCGCTCCTACAGGTGACCGGCTTGTCATGGGCGCTCCGCGAGAATCACGTCTGCCGCGTGCTGCGGCATGGAATACAGGTCCGCCGTGTCGGCGAAGGCCAGGCCGTTGCGCGACCAGGCGGCACGGGCCTCAGCATCCCCGAGCATCTGCACCAGCATGCGGTTCAGGTTGTCCTGCTCGAAAGGCGAAGGCACCACGCGGCCGGCATCGGCCTCGGCGATGTAGTGGGCGTAGCCGCAGACGTCGGTGACCAGCACCGGCAGGCCGGCGACCAGCGCCTCCAGCAGCACGGTGCCGGTGTTCTCGTTGTAGGCCGGGTGGATCAGCAGGTCGGCGCCGAGCAGGAAGCGCGGGATGTCGCTGCGCCCCTTGAGGATCTGCACGTTGTCCGACAGGCCGAGAGCCTTCACCTGCAGCAGGAACGGCTTGGGATCGTCCTGGCCGATGGCGATCAGGCGGGTGCGCTTGCGCAGCTCGCGCGGCAGCGATGCCAGCGCCTTGAGGCTGCGGTCCAGGCCCTTGGTCTTGAAGCCGGAGCCGATCTGCACCAGCAGCAGGTCGTCGTCGCCCAGCTTGAACTCGCGGCGGAAATCGGCGCGGATCTCGGCGGCATTGGCCGGTGCGCGGCGGTCCTGGGCGATGCCCGGCGGCAGCAGGTGGAAGCGCCCGGCCGGGGTGCCGTAGTGCTTGACGAACAGCGGCTGCTGGACCTCGGAGATCATCAGGATCTCGGTCTTGGACTGCGGCGAGAACACTGCGCGCTCGTAGTCGGCGAAGTGCTTGTAGCGGCCCCAGCGGCGATAGATCGGGTTGCGCAGCGTCTGCGCCTTGTCCTCGAAGCAGCCGTCGGCGGCGTAGTACACGTCCAGCCCCGGCATCTTGTTGAAACCGATCACCCGGTCGACCGGATCGCGCGCGAGGTCGGCGTCCAGCCAGGCGCTGAACTTCTCGTTGCGGCGATGGTTGAACAGCGCCTTGATCGGCGCGACGCGCACGTCGAAACCAGCGGGCACTTTGCCCTCCCAGATCGGCGTGTAGACGCGAATCGCGTGTCCGCGCTTCTGGCACTCCAGCGCAATGCGCATGAAGTCGCGCTGCAGCCCGCCGAACGGGAAGTATTTGTAGAGAACGAAAGCCAGGTTCATCGAAGCGTCTCCGGGGCCAGCAGCAGGGCCTCCAGCTGGGTGGACACGCGCTGCGGATTCAGGCGCGTGAAGCACAGCGGTTGCTCTTGCCGCAGGTCGAACTGGCGCTTGTCGTCGGCCGTCGGCTGGTAGGTGCAGGTTTTCTGCAGGCAGGGGGCGCACGGCCAGTCGCTGCCCAGGTGCACCTGCGAGCGCCCGTAGGCGCCGGTGAGTCCGGGGTTGGTCGGGCCGAACAGCGACAACGTCGGCACGTCCAGGGCGGCTGCCAGGTGTCCGAGCCCGGTGTCCACCGCCACGCAGGCCGAAGCGCCAGCCAGAACCTTGGCCATGCCCGCGAGGGATAACTTGGGGAGTACCGAGGCGTTTTCCAAGCCATCGGCAATGCGCTCGGCTCGCGAACGCTCTATTTCATTGCCCCACGGCAGACGAACCGACCAGCCGCGCTCGCCCATGCGCTCGGCGAGTTCGCGCCAGTACTTCTCGGGCCAGTGCTTGGTGACCCAGGTGGTGCCGTGCAGGAACACCAGGTAAGGCGCGCCGGCGCTGTCGTCGAGCAGGCGGCTGCGGTCCAGGCCGTAGTCGCCGGTGCCTTGCGGCAGCGGATAGTCGAGCGCCTGGGCGAACAGCTGGCGCACGCGCTCAACGGCGTGCTGGCCCCAGGCGACCGCATAGCCGCGATCGTAGAAGCGGCTGGCCGCCGGCTCGCGCGCCGACTCCTTGTCCAGCCCGGCGACCGGCGTCTTCTTCGCGTAGCGGGTCAGCCAGGCGCTCTTGAGCAGGCCCTGGGCGTCGATCACCAGGTCGTAGTCGACCTCGCGCAGGCGCTTCTTGAAGCGGCGCCATTCGCCGCTCTTCAGGGTCTGCCAGAGGTTCTTGCGCCAGCGTCGGATGGCCACGGGGATGACCTGCGCCACCGCCGGATGCCAGGCCGGGATCTCGGCGAAGCCCTCCTCCACCACCCAGTCGAACTGGATGCCGGGGATGGCGCGGGCGGCGTCGGTGAGTGCCGGCAGGGTATGGATGACGTCGCCCAGGGACGACGTCTTGATCAGCAGAACCCTCATTCCACGTCGACCGGGTCCGCGACCAGGCGGTCGAGCGCGGCCAGCACCGGCTGCGGCTGCAGCTCGCGCAGGCAGTTGTAGTGGCCGAAGCGGCACACGCGATCGAAGCAGGGGCTGCAATCCAGGCCCAGGCGCACGATCTCCACGGCCTCGGCCAGCGGCGGGGTGAACTGCGGCGAGGTGGAGCCGTAGACCGCCACCAGCGGGCGGTTCAGCGCCGCGGCCACGTGCATCAGCCCGGAGTCGTTGGTGACCACCGCGGACGCGCAGGACATCAGGTCGATGGCCTCGGCCAGCGCGGTTTCACCGGCGAGGTTCACCGACTCCTCGCGCAGGCCGGGAATCAGCCGCGAACGGATGTCCTCGCCGCCGGGATGGTCGTTCTTCGAGCCGAAGATCCAGACTTGCCAGCCGGCGCGGATCTTCGCTTCGGCGACCTTGGCGTAGTACTCGGCCGGCCAGCGCTTGGCCTCGCCGAACTCGGCGCCCGGGCAGAGCGCGAGCACCGGGCGATCCAGGCTCAGGCCGAACTTGGCCAGGGCGGCGTCGCGGGTCGTCGGGTCGATCGACAGGCGCGGCTGCGGATAGGGCTTGGCCAGTTCGGCACCGGGCTCGTAGGCGAGCGCCATGAAGCGCTCGATCATCAGCGGGTAGCGCTCCTTGTCGAGCGTGCGGATGTCGTTGAGCAGGCCGAAGCGCATCTCGCCCTTCCAGCCGGTGCGCTTGGCGATGCCGGCGAAGAACGGCACCAGTGCCGACTTGAGCGAGTTGGGCAGCAGGATCGCCTGGTCGTACTGACCGGCCAGCGACTTGCCGATGCGCCGCCGCGCGGCGATGTCGAGCACGCCGTGGCCGAGCGGGAAGCTCAGCGCCTGGCGCACTTCCGGCATGCGCTCGAGGATCGGCCGGCTCCACTCGGGTGCCAGCACGTCGATCTGGCACTCGGGGTGCTGCTGTTTCAGGCAATGGAACAGCGTCTGCGCCATCACCATGTCGCCGACCCAGGACGGCCCTACGATCAGAATTCTCATGTACCTTCCAGAAACGATCGGGGAGGCTCAGCGCCTCCCCGTCATGCCCTTGACTGAAGCTTACTTGACCAGGGTGCGCCATTCCGGATGGGCGCTGGTCTTGCCGCTGACCAGGTCGAAGTAGGCCTTCTGCAGCTTCTCGGTCACCGGGCCGCGGCGGCCGATGCCGATGGCGCGGCCGTCGACCTCGCGGATCGGGGTCACTTCAGCGGCGGTGCCGGTGAAGAAGGCCTCGTCGGCGATGTAGACCTCGTCGCGGGTGATGCGCTTCTCGACCACCTTGAGGCCCAGCTCGTTGGCCAGGGTCAGCACGGTGTTGCGGGTGATGCCGTTCAGGCAGGCGGTGACTTCCGGGGTGTAGATCACGCCGTCCTTGATGATGAAGATGTTCTCGCCGGAGCCCTCGGCCACGTAGCCTTCGGGGTCGAGCATCATGGCCTCGTCGGCGCCGCCGGAGATGGCTTCCTGCAGGGCCAGCATCGAGTTGATGTAGGCACCGTTGGACTTGGCGCGGGTCATGGAGATGTTCACGTGGTGGCGGGTGAAGGAGCTGGTGCGCACCTTGATGCCCTGCTCCAGGGCGTCGTCGCCCATGTAAGCGCCCCAGTGCCAGGCGGCCACGATGACGTGGACCTTCAGGCCGGATGCGCGCAGGCCCATGCCTTCGCTTCCGTAGAACACCATCGGGCGGATGTAGGCGCTTTCGAGGTTGTTCTCGCGGACGGCGGCGCGGGTCGCCTCGTTAATTTCTTCCTTCGAGTACGGCATCTTCATGTTCATGATGTGCGCCGAATCGAAGAGGCGGTCGGTGTGCGCCTGCAGACGGAAGATCGCGGTGCCTTCAGGGGTGTTGTAGGCGCGCACGCCCTCGAACACGCCCATGCCGTAGTGCAGGGTATGGGTCAGCACGTGGGTGGTCGCATCGCGCCACTGCACCAGTTCACCGTCATACCAGATCACGCCATCACGATCAGCCATCGACATCGTTGCCAGCTCCTCACAGAAATTCGTCGTTCGGTCGCCGCGCAAGTGCATTGCGCCAGCGACCGGTGCGTACTGCCCGGGATCAGGCGAGCTCGAGCTCGCGCCAGATCCGCATCACTCCGCGGCGTTCGCCATGGAAACGGTCGCCACTCACTACGCCCGGCTGTTTCTGCAGCGCCAGGCGGTGCGCGGCTGCGCGATAGGCCTTGTAGGCCTCCTGCAGGAAACGGACGTCCTCGCTGGCGATCAGGCCAGCCCGCTCCAACCCTTCCAGAATGCGGATGTTGTCGGTGAACTGCAGCAACTCGGGGTGCTGCCACGACCAGGCAAGGGCCGCATATTGCACCATAAATTCGATATCGACGATACCACCGGCATCCTGCTTGAGATCGAAGTCAGCCGCGGCTTCGAAGGCATTCGCCGCCGTTCCCGCCGCGGTCGCGGGGGTGCCGAGGTTGTCGCGCATCTTCGCGCGCATCTCGCTCACTTCGCGGCGCAGCTCGCCCAGATCGCGCTGCCGGCCGAGCACCGCAGCCCGAATGCCTTCGAACTCGCGCGCCACCCGCGAGCAGCCGGCGAGCACGCGGGCACGCACCAGGGCCTGGTGCTCCCAGGTCCAGGCTTCGTTCTGCTGGTACGCCTGGAACGCTGCCAGCGAGCTCACCAGAAGGCCGGCTGCGCCGCTCGGCCGCAGGCGCATGTCCACTTCATAAAGAGCACCGGAAGTGGTCTGGGTCGTCAGGAAGTGGATGATCTTCTGCCCCAGGCGGGTGAAGAACTGTGAGCCGTCGATGGACTTCTCGCCATCGGTCTCGCACTGCGGATCGCCGTCGTGGATGAACACCAGGTCGAGGTCCGAGCCATGCCCCAGCTCCAGGCCGCCGACCTTGCCGTAGCCGACGATGATGAAGTCCGGATCGCACGGTGTGCCATCGGCCCGCAGCGGCCGGCCGTGCTTCTGCACCAGCTGGTGCCAGGCCAGCGCCAGGACCTGTTCGAGGATCGCCTCGGCAAGCCAGGTCAGGTAGTCGCTGACCTTCATCAGCGGCAGGGTGCCGGCGATCTCCGAAGCCACCACGCGCAGGCCGTGGGCCAGCTTGAAGTGGCGCAGGGTCTCCATCTGCTGTTCGAGGTCGTCCTCGGGAATGCGCATCAGCCGCTCGCGCAGCTCCGCATTCAGCTCCGGCGCCAGCGGCGGGCTCAGCAGCCGGCCTTCATTGAGCAGTTCGTCCAGCAGGATCGGGAACTTGGCGATCTGCTCGGCCACCATCGGGCTGGCCGCACAGAGGGTCAACAGGCGCTCAAGCGCGCCGGGATTCTCGGTGAGCAGCACCAGGTAGGCCGAACGCCGCGCCACCGCTTCCACCAGCGGCAGCACGCGCTCCAGGGTCAGGTCCGGCCTGTCGTGCTCGGCGAGCATGTTCAGCAGGCGCGGAATGAAGGCGTCCAGGCGCTCGCGCCCCAGGCGTTGCATGGCGCGCACCTGGTTGCCGTGACGCAGGTCGATGAGCCTTTTGAAGGCCGCCTCCGGCGCGGCGAAACCCGCATCGGCCAACTGCCGGCAAGCGGACTCCTCGTCCACCTGTTCTTCCCACAAAGGCAGCCATTCGCCGCCGATACAGGCGCCTTCGGCCTCGCCGCTCTCGTCCTCGTCGGGGTCGGCGATCACCTGGCGGAAATGCCAGTCGATGCGCTCGCGCCAATGATTGATCGCCTCATGGAAGGCCGACCAGTTGGCGAAGCCCATGATGAAGGCGACGCGAATACGCGCCACTTCGTCCTCCGGCAGCATCTGCGTCTGCCGGTCATCGATGGCCTGCAGGGCATGCTCGGCATAGCGCAGGAACTCGTAGCCCTCGCGCAACTCGCCGACAACCGCTGCCGGCAGGTAACCCTGCCCTTCCAGGGTCGCCAGCACGCGCAGCAGCGGGCGTTGCTGCAGGCTGAGGTCGCGGCCGCCGTGGATCAGCTGGAAGGCCTGGGCGATGAACTCCACCTCGCGGATGCCGCCGGCGCCGAGCTTGATGTTCTCGCTCATGCCCTTGCGCCGGACCTCCTGCTGGATCAGCTGCTTCATGTTGCGCAGCGCCTCGATGGCAGAGAAATCCAGGTAGCGCCGATAGACGAAGGGCCGCAGCAGTTCCAGCAGGCGCTGGCCTGAGTCCTGGTCGCCGCCGACCACCCGCGCCTTGATCATCGCGTAGCGTTCCCAGTCGCGCCCCTGGTCCTGGTAGTACTGCTCCAGGGCGGCAAAGCTGTGCACCAGCGGACCGCTGGAGCCATAGGGGCGCAGGCGCATGTCGACGCGGAAGACGAAGCCCTCGACGGTGATGGCATCCAGCGCCTTGATCAGCCGCTGCCCCAGACGGGTAAAGAACTCCTGGCTGTCCAGCGCGCGGCGCGCGCCTTGGGTTTCGCCGCCCTCCGGGTAGCCGAAGATCAGGTCGATGTCCGAGGACAGGTTCAGCTCGCCGGCGCCCAGCTTGCCCATGCCGAGGATCACCAGGTGCTGCGGCAGCCCGGAGCGGTTGCCCATCGGCGTACCGAACTGCTGGCAATGCCGCGCGTACAGCCATTGATAAGCCAGATCGATGCAGGTGTCCGCCAGATCACTGAGATCGCGGCACGTTCCCGCCAGATCGCTGCTGCGGGTCAGGTCGCGCCAGACGATGCGCACCTGCTGACGCCGGCGGAAGCGGCGCAGCCGCCGCCCCAACTCGTCCTCATCGGCGCAATCGGCCAGCAGTGCATCCAGCTGGGCGCGCATTTCGCCGCCGGCCAGAGGCCGATCCAGCAGGCCGCTGGCGACCAGTTCGAGGAAGGCCTGCGGGTCGCGGGCCGCCTGCTCGGCAACGAAGTCGCTGGCCGCACAGACGTGGGCGAAGTCGGCATGCCGCTCGGCGGACCACTGTGAATAGAAGGAGGCGATTTCAGCGGGAAGGGAGGAGACGGCAGTTGCGAAATTCTGCCCCGCGCGCTCGGCGAGGGGCTTCAAGGTGGCCGGCAAAGCGGCCCGGGACGGCAGAGTCATGCATCGTTCCTGATGAACGGCACCCCGCGGAAGCCCCGCCATTCGGGCGCCTGTAGTTTTACTACTAACTTTTTTTCGCGGAGGGCTGTATCCGAAAAGGTTTTGTAGTAAAACTACAACCCGCCGGAAACACCCCCGGTGTACTTCCAAGAATTCGCCGCGCCGCCCACGAAGCCGGCGCCGCTATCGGCAACGATCACTGGCTTTCGATTCTGGAAGCCTTTCCGCCCTGGAGCAAGCCATGCAAGACCTCGATCCCATCGAAACCCAGGAGTGGCTGGACGCCCTGGAGTCCGTGCTCGACCGCGAAGGCGAGGACCGCGCTCACTACCTGATGACCCGCATGGGCGAGCTGGCCAGCCGCTCCGGCACCCAGCTGCCTTACGCCATCACCACGCCGTATCGCAACACCATCCCGGTCACCCACGAAGCACGCATGCCCGGCGACCTGTTCATGGAACGCCGCATTCGCTCGCTGGTGCGCTGGAACGCGCTGGCCATGGTGATGAAGGCGAACAAGAACGACCCGGACCTGGGCGGTCACATCTCGTCCTTCGCCTCCTCGGCGACCCTGTACGACGTCGGCTTCAACTACTTCTTCCAGGCCCCGACCGAAGAACACGGCGGCGACCTGGTGTTCTTCCAGGGCCACGCCTCCCCCGGCGTCTATGCCCGCGCCTTCCTCGAAGGCCGCATCAGCGAAGACCAGCTGAACAACTTCCGCCAGGAAGTGGACGGCAACGGCCTGTCCTCCTACCCGCACCCCTGGCTGATGCCGGACTTCTGGCAGTTCCCGACCGTATCCATGGGTCTGGGCCCGATCCAGGCGATCTACCAGGCGCGCTTCATGAAGTACCTGGAAAGCCGCGGCTTCATCCCCGCCGGCAAGCAGAAGGTCTGGTGCTTCATGGGCGACGGCGAGTGCGACGAGCCGGAATCCCTGGGCGCGATCTCCCTGGCCGGCCGCGAGAAGCTGGACAACCTGATCTTCGTCATCAACTGCAACCTGCAGCGCCTCGACGGCCCGGTTCGCGGCAACGGCAAGATCATCCAGGAACTCGAAGGCGTGTTCCGTGGCGCCGAGTGGAACGTCAACAAGGTGGTCCTACCCGCACCCCTGGCTGATGCCGGACTTCTGGCAGTTCCCGACCGTATCCATGGGTCTGGGCCCGATCCAGGCGATCTACCAGGCGCGCTTCATGAAGTACCTGGAAAGCCGCGGCTTCATCCCCGCCGGCAAGCAGAAGGTCTGGTGCTTCATGGGCGACGGCGAGTGCGACGAGCCGGAATCCCTGGGCGCGATCTCCCTGGCCGGCCGCGAGAAGCTGGACAACCTGATCTTCGTCATCAACTGCAACCTGCAGCGCCTCGACGGCCCGGTTCGCGGCAACGGCAAGATCATCCAGGAACTCGAAGGCGTGTTCCGTGGCGCCGAGTGGAACGTCAACAAGGTGGTCTGGGGCCGCTTCTGGGACCCGCTGTTCGCCAAGGACACCGCCGGCCTGCTGCAGCAGCGCATGGACGAGGTCATCGACGGCGAGTACCAGAACTACAAGGCCAAAGACGGCGCCTATGTGCGTGAGCACTTCTTCGGTGCCCGTCCGGAGCTGCTGGAGATGGTCAAGGACCTCTCCGACGAGGAAATCTGGAAGCTCAACCGTGGCGGCCACGACCCCTACAAGGTCTATGCGGCCTACCACCAAGCGGTCAACCACAAGGGCCAGCCGACCGTCATCCTGGCCAAGACCATCAAGGGCTACGGTACCGGTTCGGGCGAAGCGAAGAACATCGCGCACAACGTCAAGAAGGTCGACGTCGAGTCGCTGAAGTCGTTCCGCGACAAGTTCGACATCCCGATCAAGGATGCCGACCTGGAAAACCTGCCGTTCTACCGCCCCGAGGAAGGCAGCGCCGAAGCCAAGTACCTGGCTTCCCGCCGCGCCGCCCTGGGTGGCGTGATGCCGGTTCGCCGCGAGAAGAGCTTCCAGGTTCCGGTTCCCCCGCTGGAAACCCTCAAGGCCATGCTCGACGGCTCGGGCGACCGCGAAATCTCCACCACCATGGCCTTCGTGCGGATCATCTCGCAGCTGGTCAAGGACAAGGACCTCGGCCCGCGCATCGTGCCGATCGTGCCTGACGAAGCCCGTACCTTCGGCATGGAAGGCATGTTCCGCCAGCTCGGCATCTACTCCTCGGTGGGCCAGCTGTACGAACCGGTCGATAAAGACCAGGTGATGTTCTACCGCGAGGACAAGAAAGGTCAGATCCTCGAGGAAGGCATCAACGAAGCCGGCGCCATGTCCAGCTGGATCGCCGCGGGTACCTCGTACTCCACGCACAACCAGCCGATGCTGCCGTTCTACATCTTCTATTCGATGTTCGGCTTCCAGCGTATCGGCGACCTGGCCTGGGCTGCCGGCGACAGCCGCGCGCACGGCTTCCTGATCGGCGGCACCGCCGGCCGTACCACCCTGAACGGTGAAGGCCTGCAGCACGAAGACGGTCACAGCCACCTGCTGGCGGCGACCATCCCGAACTGCCGCACCTACGATCCGACCTACGCCTACGAACTGGCGGTGATCATCCGCGAAGGCTCGCGCCAGATGATCGAAGAGCAGCAGGACATCTTCTATTACATCACCGTGATGAACGAGAACTACGTCCAGCCGGCCATGCCGAAGGGCGTAGAGGAAGGCATCATCAAGGGCATGTACCTCCTCGAGGAGGACAAGAAGGAAGCCGCTCACCACGTGCAGCTGCTGGGCTCCGGCACCATCCTGCGCGAGAGGTGGAAGCGGCGGCGAAGATCCTCCGCGAGGACTTCGGCATCGGCGCCGACGTCTGGTCGGTACCGAGCTTCAACGAACTGCGTCGCGACGGCCTGGCCGTGGAGCGCTGGAACCGCCTGCACCCGGGCCAGAAGCCCAAGCAGAGCTACGTGGAAGAATGCCTGGGCGGCCGCAAGGGCCCGGTCATCGCCTCCACCGACTACATGAAGCTATACGCCGAGCAGATCCGCCAGTGGGTTCCGAGCAAGGAATACAAGGTCCTGGGCACCGACGGCTTCGGCCGCAGCGACAGCCGTCGCAAGCTGCGCGACTTCTTCGAAGTCGACCGCCACTGGGTGGTCCTGGCCGCGCTGGAAGCCCTGGCCGACCGTGGTGACATCGAACCGAAAGTGGTGGCCGAGGCCATCGCCAAGTTCGGCATCAACCCCGAAAAACGCAACCCGCTGGACTGCTGAGGAGAGGCACGATGAGCGAACTGATTCGTGTACCCGACATCGGCAACGGTCAGGGTGAAGTGATCGAACTGCTGGTCAAGGTCGGTGACAAGGTCGAGGCCGATCAGAGCCTGCTGACCCTGGAGTCGGACAAGGCCAGCATGGAAATCCCCTCGCCGAAAGCCGGCGTGGTGAAGAGCCTGAAGGTCAAGGTGGGCGACACCCTGAAGGAAGGCGACGAGATCCTCGAGCTGGAAGTCGAGGGCGGCGCCGCTGCCCCCGAGGCCCCGGCAGCCAAGACCGAAGCCCCTGCTGCAGCGGCGCCCGCGCCGGCCGCAGCTCCGGTTGCCGCTCCGGCGGCGCCGGCCGCTGCCGCCAGCGTCCAGGACATCCACGTCCCGGACATCGGCTCGGCAGGCAAGGCGAATGTCATCGAAGTCATGGTGAAAGCCGGCGACACGGTCGAAGCCGACCAGTCGCTGATCACCCTGGAATCGGACAAGGCCAGCATGGAAATCCCCTCGCCGGCTGCCGGCGTGGTGGAAAGCGTATCGATCAAGATCGGTGACGAAGTCGGCACCGGCGACCTGATCCTCAAGCTCAAGGTCGCAGGCGCCGCGGCTCCGGCCGCCGCCGAGCAACCGGCTGCCGCTCCGGCACCGGCGGCAGCTCCGGTTGCAGCCGCTCCGGCCGCCGCACCGGCTCCGGTCAAGGACGAAGGCCCGGCGCCGGTCGGCGCCCCCAGCCGTGACGGCGCCAAGGTGCATGCGGGCCCTGCCGTGCGCATGCTCGCTCGCGAGTTCGGCGTCGAGCTGGCCGAAGTGAAGGCGACCGGTCCGAAAGGCCGCATCCTCAAGGAAGACGTGCAGCTCTTCGTCAAAGAGCAGCTGCAGCGCGCCAAGTCGGCTCCGGCCGGCGCCGCGGTCAGCGGTGGCGCGGGCATCCCGCCGATCCCGGAAGTCGACTTCAGCAAGTTCGGCGAAGTGGAAGAAGTGGCCATGACCCGCCTGATGCAGGTCGGTGCCGCCAACCTGCATCGCAGCTGGCTGAACGTGCCGCACGTCACCCAGTTCGACCAGTCCGACATCACCGACATGGAAGCCTTCCGCATCGCGCAGAAAGCCGCCGCGGAGAAGGCCGGGGTCAAGCTGACCGTACTGCCGATCCTGCTCAAAGCCTGTGCGCACCTGCTCAAGGAACTGCCGGACTTCAACAGCTCCCTCGCCCCCAGCGGCAAGGCGCTGATCCGCAAGAAGTACGTGCACATCGGCTTCGCCGTGGACACCCCGGACGGCCTGCTGGTGCCGGTGATCCGCAACGTCGACCAGAAGAGCCTGCTGCAACTGGCCGCCGAAGCCGCGGAACTTGCGGAAAAGGCGCGCACCAAGAAGCTCTCGGCCGACGCCATGCAGGGCGCCTGCTTCACCATCTCCAGCCTCGGCCACATTGGCGGCACCGGCTTCACGCCGATCGTCAACGCGCCGGAAGTGGCGATCCTCGGTGTGTCCAAGGCGACCATGCAGCCGGTGTGGGACGGCAAGGCCTTCCAGCCGCGCCTGATGCTGCCGCTGTCGCTGTCCTACGATCACCGGGTGATCAACGGCGCCGCCGCCGCGCGCTTCACCAAGCGCCTGGGCGATGTGCTCGCCGATATCCGCACCCTGCTGCTGTAAATGCATCGGCCCCCATTCGGGGGCCGATTCGTTTTTACCAACGAGCACGCCACGCTCGTTCTCTCCAGCCCCGTCGGATGACGGGGCTTCTTTTTGCCCGCCGCTCTACCACCGCGCACTTCATGGCAAACCGCCAGCATCCGTGGCATCCTCCGATCAACGGTCAGCCTTTTCCTCAATCGATGCCCGACCGCGCCGATAAAGGCTTTGCTTGTCAGACATTTCTGCATCATGCACCCTTGCCTGAGCCATCAGAAGTCGGCCGAGGCAAAGCACCTCGCCCAGAACTGGAAAAACCGCCGAGCATGAAGAGTCATCCCGATCCCGCCAACCGTCCGGCGGTCGAGGCTGTCACGCAGCTCCCCGTCCCTTCGCGGCTGGGGTTGTTGCGCTTCGAGCGGTTGAACGAGCCGAGCTGGACACTCCTGTACCTCGACGCTGCCTGCGAACGCAGCCTCGGAGTCGCCGCCGCCGATCTTTGCAGCCTGCTCGATTCGCCCTATGCCAGCCTGATGGAGCCGGAAGCGCGCCACCGCCTGCACGAGCAGATCCAGCAGCAGCTACTGCAGAACGGCCGCTACCAGGTGCGCTACAGCCTGCACACGCCCCGTGGCGCGCTCAGCCTGCTGGAGATCGGCGAGGCCGTGCAGCAGCGCGGCCGACAGTTGCTGCAGGGCTATCTCGTGCATGACGACTCCTCCGCAGAGCAAGCCGCACCAGGCGAGCTGGAGGAGCAGAACATCCGCCTGAAGATGTCCCTGGAGATGTACCAGCGCTCCCAGGACGAACACCTGCAGCACCTGGTGCGCTCGCGCGCCCAGCAGAACCTAATCGTGCGTCTGGCGCGCCATCGCTACCAGTCCGACGACCCGCTACTGGAAGCCGCGCAGTTGATCGCCCAGGCCGCCAGCGAGGCCTACGAAGTGGCCCGCGCCGGCATCTGGCGACTGACCAAGGACAACGTCCTCGAGCCGATCGCCATCTACCGCCGCGACATCGACCAGTTCGAATTGCCGCGCAGCTTCGACGCCAGCCGCTTCCCGAACTACCTCGAAGCCATCAACAGCGGTCGTGCAATTGACGCACACAACGTCCTGCAGGACCCGCGTACCCGCGAGCTCGCCGAGCATTACCTGCGCGCGCAAGGCATCAGCGCGATGCTCGACGCGACCATCCGGGTCGGCGGCGAGGTGGTCGGCGTGCTCTGCCTGGAGCACATAGGCGAAGTGCGCCTGTGGCAGAGCGACGAAGTCGCCTTCGCCGGCGAGCTGGCCGACCAGTACGCCCAGGTGGTGATGAACCACGAGCGGCGCAGTGCCTCCAGCGCCCTGCACCTGTTCCAGCGGGCGGTCGAGCAGAGCGCCAGCGCCTTCCTGCTGATCGAACGCGAAGGCGTGATCGAATACGTCAACCCGAGCTTCACCGCCATCACCCAGTACGGCGCCGACGAAGTGCGCGGCCGCCGCCTGTCCGAAGTGCCGGCCCTGGCCAACCTCAGCGACCTGCTGTTCGACGCCAGCTCCGCGCTGCTCGCGCAGAACAGCTGGCAAGGCGAATTCCGCAGCCGGCGCAAGAACCTCGAGCCTTACTGGGGCCAGCTGTCGCTGTCCAAGGTCTACGCCGACGACGGCGAGCTGACCCACTACATCGGCATCTACGAAGACATCACCCAGAGCAAGCTGGCCCAGCAGCACATCGAGAAGCTCGCCTACCGCGACAACCTCACCGGGCTGGCCAACCGGCACTACTTCATCAATGTCCTCGAAGAACGCCTGCACGCCGGCAGCCAGACACCGCTGAGCCTGCTGCTGGTGGACATCGACAATTTCAAGCGGATCAACGACAGCCTTGGCCACCAGACCGGCGACAAGCTGCTCGCCAGCCTGGCGCGGCGTCTGCGCAGCAGTCTTTCCGACGGCACGACGCTGGCGCGCTTCGCCAGCAACGAGTTCGCCGTGCTGCTCGAGGAGTCCAGCGCCGGCCGTGGCGAGCGGGTGGCCGCGCAGATCCTCGACGTGCTCGACAAGCCGCTGTTCGTCGACAACCAACTCATCAACATCACCGGTTCGGTCGGGCTGGCCTATGCGCCGCAGCACGGCCAGGACCCACAGACGCTGATGAAGAACGCCGGCCTCGCGCTGCACAAGGCCAAGGCCAACGGCAAGCACCAGCTGCAGACCTTCACCGAGGCAATGACCGCCGAGGCCAGCCACAAGCTGTTCGTCGAGAGCAACCTGCGCCGCGCGCTGGTGCATAACGAACTGGCAGTGCACTACCAGCCCAAACTGTGCCTGCGCAGCGGCCAGCTGCTCGGCCTGGAAGCCCTGCTGCGCTGGGAGCACCCGGAGCGCGGCATGATCCGCCCGGACCAGTTCATCAGCGTGGCCGAGGAAACCGGGCTGATCATCCCCATCGGCAAGTGGGTGATCCGCGAGGCCTGCCGCCAGGGCCGCGAGTTGATGGAAAAGGGCCTGGGACCGCTGAACATCGCGATCAACCTGTCGCCCAAGCAGTTCAGCGACCCCGACCTGGTCGGCTCGATCGCCGCGATCCTCCACGAGGAACAGGTACCGGCCGGACGCCTGGAGCTGGAACTCACCGAAAGCCTGCTGCTCGACGCCACCGCCGACACCAAGCAGCAGCTGGAACGCCTCAAGCAGCTCGGCCTGACACTGGCCATGGACGACTTCGGTACCGGCTATTCGTCGCTGAGCTACCTGAAGAAATTCCCCATCGACGTGATCAAGATCGATCGCAGCTTCATCAAGGACATCCCGGACAACCAGGACGACATGGAAATCACCTCGGCGGTGATCGCCATGGCCCACAACCTCAAGCTGCAAGTGGTCGCCGAAGGCGTGGAGACCGCGGCGCAGCTGGCTTTCCTGCGGCGCAACCGCTGCGATATCGGCCAGGGCTACCTGTTCGACAAACCCATCCCCAGCGCCGAGCTGTCCGCCAGCCTGCAACGCTATCCCTGCCGCAGCGACTGAAAAATCCCACGCCCTAGGCAAAATCTGTAATCTCCGGGGTCTACGCGCGTCTATCCGCATCCCAGCCAGAGGAGACGAATGCCATGACCCTGCGTTCCCAGATTCTCGTCCACAAGCACGAACTGCCCAGCCAAGCCCAGGCCCTGCCCGGCCGAGAGACGCCTATGCCGGTGCCCGAGACCCACTACGTCAACGGCCACACCCTGTGCCCGCCGTACCCGGCCGGCCTGCAGCAGATCGTTCTAGGACTGGGCTGCTTCTGGGGAGCAGAGCGGCGCTTCTGGCAGCAGCCGGGCGTGTGGGTCACCGCGGTCGGCTACGCCGGCGGCCTGACCCCGAACCCGACCTACGACGAAGTCTGCTCCGGCCTGACCGGCCACACCGAAGTCGTGGTGGTGGTCTTCGACCCGCAGCAAACCAGCCTGGAGAAGCTGCTCAAGGTGTTCTGGGAATCCCACGACCCGACCCAGGGCATGCGCCAGGGCAACGACACCGGCACCCAGTACCGCTCGGCCATCTACTGGACCAACCAGGCGCAGAAAGCCGTGGTGGAAGCCAGCCGTGCGGCCTTCCAGAAGGAACTGAGCGCCAACGGCTACGGCGAGATCACCACGGAAATCCGCGAGGTGCCGCCGTTCTACTACGCCGAGGCCTATCACCAGCAGTACCTGGCGAAGAACCCCAACGGCTACTGCGGCCTGGGTGGCACCGGGGTTTGCCTGCCGGCATGAGGTAGACGCGCCCTGGCGCCAGGACCTGCAAAGGTCATCACCGCGTAACGCAGAAGCCCCGGCACCGCCGGGGCTTCTTGCATTCTGCGATCCGCTCGACGCGGCTCGCCGGAAAGCATCGCTCCGGCGCAAAGCCTCTAGCGCGGACTCCAACGCCCGTGGAGACGTTCGAGGATGCGCCGCAGCTCGTGCGCATCCGCCTCCCCCAAGGTTACGGCCAGCCCCTCTTCTGCCTGCGCGGACAACTCCAGCGCCCTTGCGTAAAGGCGTTCCCCGCTTGCCGTCAGCTGTACCCGCTTGGCCCGGCCGTCGTTGGGGTCGGCGGCGACACGCAGGTAACCCAGCTCGCATAACTGCTCCACCAGATAGGCCATGCTCTGCTTGGTCATGCCGGCGCGCGCCGCGAGATCGACCACTCGACTGCCGCCGCTTTCCAGACCGCGCAGCACAGCACTGTGCGGCAGGCGCACGCCAGGAAACTCCTCGCCCAGGCGGCCATAGAGCCAGTCGGCAAGCAGTTCGTAGGGATAGCGCAGCAGCACACCCAGGGATTTTCGATTCGGATCGACGAGAGGACTGTTCATCGGCTCAGCTTGAACAAAGTCAGTTTATCTGTCTATTTTAGACAGACAAACTGACTTTGTTCCAGGAGACAGCTATGAGCTCGATCACCCGCAACCTCGAAGTCGTGGATCGGCATATCCGCGACGAAGCCCGCGATGTCGATGCAGTGCTCGACCTCTATACCGACGACATAGTGCTGAGCATCCCCGGCCGCGGCATCGAACTGCATGGCAAGTCGGCCATCCGCATCATGTACCTGCGACTGTTCGGCGCCATGGGAGAGATCGAGCTGGAACCGCTGGACCGCTTCGCTACCGAGGACAGGGTGGTGGATGACATGCGCGTGCGCCTGCGAATCACCGCCGAGGGCATCGACAACTGTCCGCTTCCGGTGGGCAGCCGCGCCGAGCTGCGGCTGGTGCATCACTTCCGCATGCGCGATGGGCTGATCGCGCGGGAAGAAGTCTTCGAGACCTGGACGGCGCTTTGAAGTCGCAGCAGGAGAGCTTGCACGCGAATCCGCTTGATGCGTGTGCCCCGGAAAGCGTTCGCGAGCAAGCTCGCTCCTACAGGGAATGCGGGCCTCAGGCGCCCTCGGCCACCAGCCAGTCCAGGCGCCAACTGCCTTCGCTCTGCGCCAGCACCTGCGCCAGCCACGGCAGCAGCTCGCGCAGTTCGTCCTCCAGCGGCCACGGCGGGTTGACGATGGCCAGGCCCGAGCCGTTGAGGCGCTCGGCAGTGTCCGAAGGATGCACCAGCAGTTCGGCGCGCAGCAGCTTGGGCGCGTTGCTTCGCTCCAGCCCCTGGTAGAAGCGCTTGAGCTGGCGCTCGTCCTTGATCGGATACCAGATCACCACCACCGTCTGGCGCATCCGGGCGATGGCTTCGCCCAGGGCGGTAACGCAGCGCTCCAGCTCATCGGCCTGCTCGAACGGCGGGTCGATCAGCAGCACTGCACGCTTTTCCGCCACCGGCAGCAGCGCTCGCGGCAGCAACCAGCCGTCGTTCTGGTGCACGGCGATTCGCCGCTCGCCGCCCATGTTGGCCTTGAGCAGGCGACCGTCCTCTGGGTGCAGCTCGTTCAGGTGCACACGGTCCTGGGAACGGGTCAGCCGCCGCGCCAGCTCGGGCGAGCCGGGGTAGTACTGCAATTCGCCGTCCGGGTTCATCGCCTGCACCAGCGCCATGTAATCGGCGGTCAGCTCCGGCAGGTCGTCGCGCTGCCACAGGCGGCCGATGCCCTGCTCCCACTCGCCGGTGCGGCTGGCCTCGTCGCCCAGCAGGTCGTACAGGCCGATGCCCGAGTGGCTGTCGAGGAAGGCAAAGGGCGTGTCCTTGCGCGCCATCAGGGCGAAGATCCGCGACAGGACGATGTGCTTGAAGACATCGGCATGGTTGCCGGCGTGGAAGGCGTGACGGTAGTTCATGAACGGCAGGCTCCTTGGGGGCAAGCATTTTAGTGCATGGGCGATGTTTTGGGCCTCTATCACGCTCATGGATGTTAGTGGGCGCCCTTAATTCACCAGATTAGACTGCTGTCACCCATCTGGAGGCCGACCATGTCCGAGACCCTGCTCAGCTCCCGCAACCTCGCCTTCGAGCTCTACGAAGTGCTCGACGCCGAAGCCCTGACCCAGCGCGAGCGCTTCGCCGAGCACAACCGCGAAACCTTCGACGCGGCCATTTCCACCGCGCGTGGCATCGCCGAAGAGCTGTTCGCCCCGCACAACCGCAAGAACGACGAGCACGAACCGCAGTACGTCGACGGCGCCGCGGTGCTCATTCCCGAGGTCAAGCCGGCGGTGGACGCCTTCAACGAGGCCGGTTTCCACAACGCCTCGCGCAGCTTCGAGCAAGGCGGCATGCAGCTGCCGCACCTGCTGTCGCGCGCCTGCTTCGCGCACTTCCAGTCGGCCAACATCGCCACCTCGTCGTACCCGATGCTGAGCATGGGCTCCAGCCACCTGATCGAGTCCTTCGGCAATGACGAGCAGAAGCGTCTGTTCCTCGAGCCGATGATCGAAGGTCGCTTCTTCGGCACCATGGCGCTGACCGAGCCGCACGCCGGCTCGTCGCTGGCCGACATCCGCACCCGCGCCGAACCGCACGCGGACGGCAGCTACCGGATCAAGGGCAACAAGATCTTCATTTCCGGTGGCGACCACCCGCTGTCGGAAAACATCGTGCACATGGTCCTGGCCAAGCTGCCGGACGCACCGGCCGGGGTGAAGGGCATCTCGCTGTTCATCGTGCCGAAGTTCCTGGTCAATGCCGACGGCTCCCTGGGCAAGCGCAACGACGTGACCCTGGCCGGCCTGTTCCACAAGATGGGCTGGCGCGGCACCACCTCCACCGCGCTGAACTTCGGCGATAACGGCGACTGCGTCGGCTATCTGGTGGGCAAGCCGCACCACGGCCTGGCCTACATGTTCCAGATGATGAACGAGGCGCGCATCGGCGTCGGCATGGGCGCGATCATGCTCGGCTACGCCGGCTACCTGTATTCGCTGGAATACGCCCGCGAGCGTCCGCAAGGCCGCCCGGTGGACGCCAAGGACCCGACTTCGGCGCAGGTCTCGATCATCGAGCACGCCGACGTCAAACGCATGCTGCTGACCCAGAAGGCCTACGTCGAAGGCGCCTTCGACCTCGGCCTGTACGCCTCGCGCCTGGTCGACGACTGCGAGACCCTGCCGACCGAGGATGAGCGCAAGCAGGCCCACGAACTGCTCGACCTGCTCACCCCGATCGTCAAATCCTGGCCCTCGGAGTTCTGCCTGAAGGCCAACGAACTGGCCATCCAGATCCTCGGCGGCCACGGCTACACCCGCGAATATCCGGTGGAGCAGTACTACCGCGACAACCGCCTGAACCCGATCCACGAAGGCACCCACGGCATCCAGTCGCTCGACCTGCTCGGCCGCAAGCTGACGCAGAACAACGGTGCCGGCCTCAAGCAACTGACCCGCCTGATCCACCAGGCCTGCGAGCGCGCCAGTGGCTACCCGAGCCTCGACGCCCTGCGCCAGCCGCTGGAGCAACTGCTGGCGCGCCTCTCCGAAGTGACCCTGGCGCTGCTCGGCGACCTGATGCAGGGCAAGGTCGCCCAAGGCCTGGCCAACTCGGCGCTGTACCTGAAGGTGTTCGGCCACACGGTGATCGGCTGGCGCTGGCTGGAGCAGGCGATCCGCGCCGAGGAAGGCCTGGCGCTGATCAATAAAGGCGAGGGCAACGCCGCCGACGAGGACTTCTACCGCGGCAAGCTGCAGGCCGCGCGCTACTTCCTGACCTGGGAAGTACCGTCCTGCCACCACGAGCTGGCGCTACTGGAGGCCCGCGACAACACCTGTTCGAGCATGCGGGACACCTGGTTCTAGTTCCCGCCTGCGTTCTTCAGCCCCGGTCACGTCCGGGGCTTTTTTATGTCCGCGTGCCGGAGCGCCGTTCGCAGGAGCGAGCTCGCGAACACATCCTGCCGGGGCTCGTCCGCGAGCAAGCTCGCTCCTACAGCAAGCGGCAATTAGCCTTTGACAGCCTTGCAAATCCGCGGGTTAGAATCCCTTGGCATGCGGCCTGCATCCTTTCCGATAGCCTTGCCGTTCCCTATCTGCCAGGAGGCCCGACACCTTGGATGCCGTTTCGATCAACACCTATTTCCTGATCGGTGCGGTACTGGTCGGCATGAGCATCCTGGTGAGCTCGCTGTCGTCGCGCCTCGGCATCCCGATCCTGGTGATCTTCCTCGGCGTCGGCATGTTCGCCGGCACCGACGGCCCCGGCGGCATCGGCTTCTCCAACTATCCCGTCGCCTACCTGGTAGGCAACCTCGCGCTGGCGGTGATCCTCCTCGACGGCGGTTTGCGTACGCGCGTGTCGAGCTTCCGCGTGGCGCTCTGGCCGGCGCTATCGCTGGCCACCGTCGGCGTGCTGGTGACCGCCGGGCTGACCGGCATGGCCGCCGCCTGGCTGTTCAAGCTGAGCTGGATGGAAGGCCTGCTGATCGGCGCCATCGTCGGCTCCACCGACGCCGCGGCGGTGTTCTCCCTGCTCGGCGGCAAGGGCCTCAACGAGCGGGTTACCGCGACCCTGGAAATCGAATCAGGCAGCAACGACCCGATGGCGGTGTTCCTCACCGTCACCCTGATCGACATGCTCTCCCGCGGCGAGCACGGCCTGAGCTGGAGTTTCGCCGCGCACCTGCTGCGCGAGTTCGGCATCGGCTCGATCCTCGGCCTGGCCGGCGGCTGGCTGCTGCTGCAGGTGATCAACCGCATGCACCTGGCCGGCGGCCTCTACCCGCTGCTGGTGATCAGTGGCGGGCTGCTGGTGGTGATCAGTGGCGGCCTGCTGATCTTCGCCGTGGCCAACGCCGCCCACGGCAGCGGCATCCTCGCCATCTACCTGTGCGGCCTGGTCCTGGGCAACCGGCCGATCCGCTCGCGCCACGGCATCCTGCACATGCTCGACGGCATGGCCTGGCTGGCGCAGATCGGCATGTTCCTCATCCTCGGCCTGCTGATCACACCCCACGACCTGCTGCCCATTGCCCTGCCGGCGCTTGGCCTGGCGCTGTGGATGATTCTCTTCGCCCGCCCCATGTCCGTGCTGCTCGGTCTGATCCCGTTCCGCGCCTTCCACGGTCGCGAGAAAGCCTTCATCGCCTGGGTCGGCCTGCGCGGCGCGGTGCCGATCATCCTCGCGGTGTTCCCGCTGATGGCCGGCCTGCCGAACGCCCAGCTGTTCTTCAACGTGGCCTTCTTCATCGTCCTGGTCTCGCTGCTCGTGCAGGGCACCAGCCTGCCCTGGGCCGCGCGCCTGCTGCGGGTGATAGTGCCGCCGGACCCGGCGCCGATCTCCCGCGCCGGCCTGGAAGTACACCCGACCAGCGAGTGGGAGCTGTTCGTCTACCACCTGAGCAAGGAAAAGTGGTGCATCGGCGCCGCACTGCGCGAGCTGAAGATGCCGGAAGGCACGCGTATCGCCGCGCTGTTCCGTGGCACCCAGCTGCTGCACCCCTCCGGTAGCTCCATCCTCGAGGCCGACGACATCCTCTGCGTGATCGGCCATGAACACGACCTGCCGGCCCTCGGCAAGCTGTTCAGCCAGGCGCCGGACCGCGGCCTGAGCGCGCGCTTCTTCGGCGACTTCGTGCTCGAAGGCGACGCCCAGCTGTCGGCGGTCGCCTCGCTCTACGGCCTCAAGCTCGAAGGGGTCGACGGCGAGCAGCCGCTGGGCCGCTTCATCGCCCACGAGATCGGCGGCCAGGCGATCATCGGCGACCAGGTGGAATGGAACGGCCTGACCTGGACCGTGGCCGCCCTGGACGGGAACAAGATCCGCAAGGTGGGGGTCAAATTCCCCGAAGGTCGTCCCGGTCCGGGGCTCTTCCTCTAGCGCCCCACCGCTCGCCCGGCAGCCCATCGTTCGACCTTGCCGCTGCCGTCGGCTGCGCACTACGCTCACTGCAACTTTTCGAGAACCACCGACCGCGACCATGCCTTCGTATCTGCGCAACCTGCTCGCCGCCCTCCTCCTGGGCGGAGCCCTCGCCGCCCTGCCGGTTCACGCCGACACCAACCAGCCGCCTTCCGCCGAAGCCGTCCAGCAGAGCCTCGACGGCCTGTCCGCGCGCAAGCTGACGGATCCCGACATGCAGGCCGCCAAGGCCAGCCTGGAGCGCACGCTCAAGCTGCTCGGCACGCGCGACGACAATGTGAAGCAGCTGGACGAACTGAAAACCAGCCTGGCCGACGCGCCCCGGCAGATCATCGAGAACCAGCGCAACCTGGCGCGCCTGAAGGCAACCCCGGACAAGCCGGCGACCCAGCGCTACGCCGGCGAGAACGTGAGCCGCCTGGAGTTGCTGCTCAACGACCGCACCACCCAGCTCACCGACTGGCAGAAACAGCTGCTCGACGCGAAGAGCCAGTTCATCACCGCGCAGACCCGCCCCGAGCGCGCCCAGGCCGACATTAGCAATGCCCAGTCGCGGGTACTGGAAATCGGCAACCTCCTCAAGGCGGGCAAGGAGACCGGCAAGTCGATCTCGCCGGAGCGCCGTAACGAACTGCTCGCCGAGCAGGATTCGCTGAACGCGCAGGTACAGCTGCTGCGCCAGCAACTGGCCGGCAACAACCTGCTGCAGGACCTCGCCAACAGTCGCCGCGATCTGCTCAGCGAGCAGATCGCCCGCGCCGAGCACGAGACCCTCGAACTGCAGACGATGATCAGCGACAAGCGCCGCCAGCAGTCGGAAAAGACCGTCGCCGAGCTCGCCAAGGACAGCAGCCAGAGCACCGGTAGCGACAGCCTGCTGAGCCAGGAAAACGCCACCAACCTGCGCTTCTCGGACTATCTGCTGCGGACCACCGACCGCCTCAACGATCTGACCCGGCGCAACCTGGAGGCCAAGCAGCAGCTCGACACCCTGACCCAACTCGACCAGACCCTCGACCAACAGATCAATGTGCTGCGCGGCAGCCTGCTGCTGTCCAAGGTCCTCTACCAGCAGAAACAGTCGCTGCCCAAGATCAAGACCGACCAGGAGCTGGCCGACGAGATCGCCGACTTGCGCCTGTACCAGTTCGAGCTGAACCAGAAGCGCGACGAGCTGGCCAACCCGCAGATGTACATGGACAAGCTGCTAGCCCAGCAGCCGCAGGAAACCGTGACGCCGCAGCTGCGCCAGGACCTGAGCAACCTGGTGGACACCCGCAGCGAGCTGATGGAGCGCCTGAACCACGAGCTCAATGCCTTGCTCAACGAGGCCATCACCCTGCAGCTCACCCAGAAGCAGCTCAAGGACACCAGCGACAACCTGCGCGCCACGCTCGACGAGCAGATGTTCTGGATTCCCAGCAACCGCCCGCTGGACCTGTCCTGGTTCAAGATGACCCCGACCCTGCTGCAGAACCAGTTGGCGCAGGTGCCCTGGGGCTCGGCCGTGGTCGAAGTGGGTGAAGGCCTGATCGACCGGCCGCTGCTGTTCCTGCCGCTGCTCCTGCTGATCGCCGGCCTGCTGTGGAAGCGCCGCTTCCTCTACGACAAGCTGGCCTCGCTGAACGACGACATCGGCCACTTCAAGCGCGACGGCCAGGCACACACCCCGCTGGCCCTGCTGCTGGCGGTACTGCTCGCCCTGCCCGGCACCCTGGCCCTGGCCATCGCCGGCCTGGCGCTGGTACTCGACGCCCGCGGGCAGAACGCCACCCTCGGCGCCGCGCTGCTGCAGATGGCCGAGGTCTGGCTGGTGTTCTACACCGCCCACCGCATCCTCAGCCCCGGCGGCATCGCCGAGCGGCACTTCCACTGGAGCCAGGCGCAGGTGCGCTTCGCCAGCAAGATGATCCGCCGCCTGGGCGCCGTGGTCATGGCCCTGGTCGCGGTCTTCACCGTGGCCGAGCACCAGCCCGGCAGCCTGGCCGACGACGTCATCGGCATCGCCGTGGTGCTCTCCGGCTATGCAGTGATGACCACCCTGCTCGGACGCATCCTCTTCGCCAGCCCGAGCACTTCGCGTCCGTCAGCGATCAAGATGATCGTCGGCGTGCTCTTCACCGCGCTGCCGGTGCTGCTCTTCATCGCGGTCTGCTTCGGCTATTACTACACCGCGCTGCGCCTGAGCGACCGGCTGATCGACACCCTGTTCCTGCTGATGATCTGGGTGGTGATCGAGGCCACCTTCGTCCGCGGCCTGAGCGTGGCCGCCCGGCGCCTGGCCTACCAGCGCGCGCTGAGCAAGCGGCAGAACCCGCCCAAGGAGAACGCCGATGGCAGCGAAGCGGTGGAAGAGCCGACGCTGAACATCGAAGAGATCAACGAACAGTCCCTGCGCCTGATTCGCCTCGGCCTGCTGATCGTCTTCGTGGCGGTGCTGTACTGGATCTGGGCCGACCTCATCAGCGTCGCCTCGTACCTCAACGACGTAACGCTCTACCAATACACCACGGGCACTGGCGACAACCTCAGCAGCTCGCCGATCAGCCTCGGCGACGTGCTCATGGCGCTGGTCATCGCCGCCGTTACCACGGCCTTGGCGCGCAACCTGCCCGGCCTGCTGGAAGTGTTGGTGCTGCAACGCCTGACCCTGGCACAAGGCAGCGCCTACGCCATCACCACACTGCTTTCCTACGCCATCAGCGGCGTCGGTATCGTCAGCGCGCTGTCCACCCTCGGCGTCAGCTGGGACAAGCTGCAATGGCTGGTCGCTGCACTCTCCGTCGGTCTGGGCTTCGGCCTGCAGGCGATCTTCTCCAACTTCGTCTCCGGCCTGATCATCCTCTTCGAGCGCCCGGTACGGATCGGCGACACCGTGACCATCGGCAGCCTCTCCGGCACGGTCAGCAAGATCCGCATCCGCGCCACCACCATCACCGATTTCGACCGCAAGGAAATCATCGTCCCCAACCAGACCTTCATCACCGGGCAACTGGTGAACTGGTCGCTGAGCGACACCGTCACCCGCGTCACCATCAAGATCGGCCTGGCCTACGAGTCGGACCTGGCGCTTGCACGCAAGCTGATGCTCGAGGCCGCACGCAACAACCCGCGCGTGCTGCGTGATCCGGAGCCGTCGCTGTACTTCCTGTCGATCAGCGCCAGCACCTTCGACTACGAGCTGCGCTTCCACGTGCGCGAACTGGGCGACCGCAACCCGGCAGTGGACGAACTGCTCACCGCCATCGCCCTGAGCTTCCGCGAAAATGGCGTGGAGATGGCCTTCAACCAGCTCGACGTCTACGTGAAGAACGGCGAAGGCAAGGAAATCCACCTGGCACAGAAGATCCCCCAGCTGCCCCTGGCCCTGCCCGGCGTACCGGTGAAGGACCAGGACCCGCCGCTGCCGGGCAGCAAGCCCTGAGTCTGGACGGCTCCGGACAAGTCCGAGCACAATGCTCGGACTTACCGGAGTCAGCATGAAAGCCCTCGACGAACTCTCCTTCGACAATCGCTTCGCCCGCCTGGGCGACGCCTTCTCCACCGAAGTCCTCCCCGATCCCATCGCCAACCCGCGTTTGGTCGTCGCCAGCCGCGCCGCCCTGGCGTTGCTCGACCTCGATCCGGCGGTGACCGAGGAGCCGGTGTTCGCCGAGATCTTCGCCGGGCACAAGCTGTGGTCCGAGGCCGAGCCGCGGGCAATGGTCTACTCCGGCCACCAGTTCGGCGCCTACAACCCGCGCCTGGGCGATGGCCGCGGCCTGCTGCTGGGCGAAGTGGTCAATGACGCCGGCGAACACTGGGACCTGCACCTCAAGGGAGCCGGGCAGACGCCCTACTCGCGCATGGGCGACGGCCGCGCCGTGCTGCGCAGCTCGATCCGCGAATTCCTCGCCAGCGAGTACCTCTACGCCCTTGGCATCCCCAGCAGCCGCGCGCTCTGCGTGACCGCATCGGACACCCCGGTGTGGCGCGAGCAGAAGGAAAACGCCGCGATGCTGCTGCGCATGGCGCCCAGCCACGTGCGCTTCGGCCATTTCGAGTACTTCTACTACACCCAGCAGCACGACAAGCTGAAGGAGCTGGGCGACTTCGTCCTGGCCAACAGCTTCCCCGCCTGCCTGGAGCAGCCGCAGCCCTACGCGGCCTTCTTCCGCGAAGTGGTCGAGCGCAACGCCGAACTCATCGCCTACTGGCAGGCCTACGGCTTTTGCCACGGAGTGATGAACACCGACAACATGTCGATCCTCGGCATCACCTTCGACTACGGCCCCTACGCCTTCCTCGACGACTTCGACGCCAAGCACATCTGCAACCACTCCGACGACAGCGGGCGCTACAGCTTCAACAACCAGGTGCCCATCGCCCACTGGAACCTGGCGGCGCTGGGCCAGGCGCTGACGCCCTTCGTCGAGGTGGACGAATTGCGCGAGGCGCTCGGCCTGTTCCTGCCGCTGTACCAGGCCCATTACCTCGACCTGATGCGCCGCCGCCTCGGCCTGACCACGGCCGAGGAAGGCGACCTCGAACTCGTGCAACGTCTGCTGCAGGTGATGCAGAGCGGCGCGGTGGACTACAGCCTGTTCTTCCGCCGCCTCGGCGAGCAGGCGCCGGAACAGGCGCTGGCCACGGTCCGCGAGGATTTCGTCGACCTCGCCGACTTCGATGCCTGGGCCGCCGAATACCTCGCTCGCACCGCGCGCGAAGGCGGCAACCAGGACGAGCGCCGCGCGCGCATGCATGCGGTGAATCCGCTGTACGTGCTGCGCAACTACCTGGCCCAGGAAGCCATTGCAGCTGCCGAACAGGGCGACTACTCGGTGGTGCGCCAGCTGCACGAGGTGCTGAGCAAGCCCTTCGAGGAGCAGCCGGGCGTGGAACACCTGACCCGCCGCCCGCCGGACTGGGGCCGCCACCTGGAGATCAGCTGTTCCTCCTGAGGCGGTTATAAGCTCAGGCGAAATCGATCTGGCGGCGCCCTGCGACAATTGCTCCCGGTCATTGACCGGGCCGCGGCGCCGCTCGCATCCTCAGGGCCTTTCTGCCCACAAGGATGCAAGCGCGATGAAACCGGAAACCCTGGCCGTCCATGCCGGCTACAGCCCCGACCCGACCACCAAGGCCGTGGCCGTGCCGATCTACCAGACCACCTCCTACGCCTTCGACGACACCCAGCACGGCGCCGACCTGTTCGACCTCAAGGTCGCCGGCAACATCTACACGCGCATCATGAACCCCACCAACGACGTGCTGGAGCAGCGCGTCGCGGCGCTGGAAGGCGGGGTCGGCGCGCTCGCCGTGGCCTCGGGCATGGCCGCCATCACCTATGCCATCCAGACCGTCGCCGAGGCCGGCGACAACATCGTCTCGGTGGCCAAGCTCTATGGCGGTACCTACAATCTGCTGGCGCACACCCTGCCGCGCTTCGGCATCCAGACCCGCTTTGCCCCGCACGACGACATCGCTGCGCTGGAAGCGCTGATCGACGAGCGCACCAAGGCAGTCTTCTGCGAATCCATCGGCAACCCGGCGGGTAACATCGTCGATCTCCAGGCCCTGGCCGACGCCGCGCACCGCCACGGCGTGCCGCTGATCGTCGACAACACCGTCGCCACGCCCATCCTCTGCCGGCCCTTCGAGCACGGCGCGGACATCGTGGTGCACTCGCTGACCAAGTACATCGGCGGCCACGGCACCAGCATCGGCGGCATCGTGGTCGACTCCGGCAAGTTCCCCTGGGCGCAGCACAAGGAGCGCTTCCCGCTGCTCAACACGCCGGACCCGTCCTACCACGGCGTGACCTACACCGAAGCCTTCGGCCCGGCGGCCTTCATCGGCCGCTGCCGCGTGGTGCCGCTGCGCAACACCGGCGCGGCGCTCTCGCCGTTCAACGCCTTCCTCATCCTGCAGGGCCTGGAAACCCTGGCGCTGCGGATGGAGCGCCATTGCGACAATGCCCTCGCGGTCGCCCACTACCTGCAGCAACACCCGCAAGTGGCCTGGGTGAAGTACGCCGGCCTGCCCGATCATCCGGAACATGCGCTGGCGCAGCGCTATACCGGCGGCAAGCCCGCGTCGATCCTCTCCTTCGGCATCCAGGGCGGCCAGGAAGCCGGCGCGCGCTTCATCGACGCGCTCAAGCTGGTGGTGCGCCTGGTCAACATCGGCGACGCCAAGTCGCTCGCCTGCCATCCGGCCTCCACCACCCACCGCCAGCTCAACGACGAAGAGCTGGAGAAGGCCGGCGTGCCGCGTGACATGGTGCGTCTGTCGATCGGCATCGAGCACCGCGACGACATCATCGCCGACCTGGAGCAGGCGCTGGCCGCCGCCGCGGCTTGATATCCGGCGGGCGCGGCTCCAGATTGGGGGAAGCCATATCCGGAGCCGCGCCATGACCGATCCCCTGCTGATTCCCTGCCCACACTGCGGCGGCCTCAACCGCCTGCCGAGCGAACGCCTGAGCGACCATCCCCGCTGCGGCCGCTGCAAGAACGAAGTGCTGCCGGGCACGCCCTTCGCCGTCGCCGACGCCGGCTTCGCCGCGCAACTCAAGGGCGACCTGCCGCTGCTGCTGGATGTCTGGGCCGACTGGTGCGGCCCCTGCAAGGCGTTCGCGCCGACCTTCGAGCAGGCCGCCGCTCGGCTGAACGGCAGATGCCGCCTGGCCAAGCTCGACAGCGAAGCCAACCAGCACCTCGCCGGGCGCCTGGGCATCCGCTCGATCCCCACGCTGATCCTGTTCAAGGATGGTCGCGAAGTTGCGCGGCAGAGCGGTGCCATGCCGCTTCCGCAACTGCTCGACTGGCTGTCGCGCCAGGGCGTCTGATCCGCCGTGACCGCTTCGGTCAGCCCGGCTGAGCGAAGCGGTCATTGCCGCCATTGGCGGCGCGGCTAGGCTTTCGGAAATCCCATGAGAGCGAGGCCGCCCCATGTATTTCCCCGAAGACTACGTCCGCCAGCTGACCGAGGAGCACATCGCCTTCGTCAAGCGCACCGGGCTCAAGGCCGAACTCCTCGAGCGCGGCCACGTGCGCCTGCGCATGCCCCTCAAGGGCAACGAGAACCACCTCGGAACCATGTACGCCGCTGCACTCTTCACCCTGGCCGAAATCCCCGGAGGCGTCCTGCGCCTCACCTGCTTCGAAAGCCACAGCTATTACCCGATCGTCAAGGAAGCCAGCCTGCGCTTCCTCCGCCCCGCCACCAGTGACGTGCTGGTCGACGCCCGTCTGAGCGACGCCGAGATAGACCGCATCGCCGAAGAGGCAGCGAGCAAAGGCAAGTCCGAGTACGTGCTGGACCTGCAACTCAAGGACACCCAGGGCGTGGTGGTTGCCGAGAGCCACGCCGTCTATCAGCTGCGTAGCCGCTGATCAGCGTCACTTGCGTTGGATCAAGATGCCTTCACGGGGATGGACCAAAGTGTCCTGACCTGTGGAGGACGCCCCTATGCCCAAGCTCATTCTGGTCGCCCACGACCTTAGCGTGGAGGCCGATGTAGCCGTGCGCCGCGCCGCGCAACTGGCCGCCGAGCACGACGCCGAAGTCTGTCTGCTGCACGTCATCAAGAGTTCCCCGACCGCCGAGCTGCTTGGCAGGACCCGGCAAACCGCCGAAGCCGCCTTGCGCGACAGCGCTCAGGCAGCGGGACTGCAACGCTGCGAACTCCTGATCGGCGAAGGGTTGCCGGCAACGGTGATCGCCAGCACCGCCGAAGAAATGCAGGCCGACTTGCTGGTGACGGGTGCACACCATCCCCAGGTGGTGGAGCACTTTGACGGCACCACCCTGGAGCAGATCCTGCGCTGCTGCCGAGTGCCGGCACTGCTGGCGCTGGACGACCAGCTCCAGCCCTACCAGCGGGTGCTCAGCGCCCTGGACTTCTCGGTGGCCGCCTGCAACGCCTGGCGCGCGGCCTGCTGCTGGCTGCCGCCGCACAGCGAACTGCTGGCCGTGCATGCCTACGACACCGGTTCGGATAACAGGCGGGTGCAAGAACGCCTGGAGGAGCAGCAGGCTCTTCTGGAGCAACTCATGCAGGACGAATGCGCCCAGGTCGGCGAAGCCCTGCCGCATCGCAAGAGCCTGGTGAGCTCGCTGAATATCCGCGTCCTGCTCGACCAGAGCCTGGCCGACTGGCAGCCCCAGCTGCTGGTGCTCGGCAGCCGCGGACGCGCCGCATTGCAACAGGCCCTGCTGGGCAGCACGGCACGCTACTACCTGCGCCGCCCGCCCTGCGACCTGCTGGTCAGCGCCTGAGGCCTCAGGCCTCGAGCAGGTT
Source organism: Pseudomonas knackmussii B13 (assembly GCF_000689415.1). Taxonomy (NCBI): domain Bacteria; kingdom Pseudomonadati; phylum Pseudomonadota; class Gammaproteobacteria; order Pseudomonadales; family Pseudomonadaceae; genus Pseudomonas; species Pseudomonas knackmussii. Next base: position 5,623,376 of record NZ_HG322950.1, read on the forward strand.
GTGCAGTTCGACGAACTGCTGGGTCAGCTTGTGCCGCGGGTCGAGGAAGATCAGCGGCTTACACTCCTGGTGCGACTCGCGCATCTTCACCGAGCTCATCAGGTAGACCGGCAGCACCGGCAGCTCCTCTTCCACCAGTTCGTCGAGCAGCTGCTGCGGCAGGCTGGCGCGCGGCTGGAACTGGTTGACCACGATCCCCTCCACTTCGAGGTCCTCGTTGTGGTCTTCCTTGAGCTCTTCGATCTCGCGCAACAGGCCGTACAGCGCCTGGCGGGAGAAGCTATCGCAGTCGAAGGGAATCAGGCAGCGATCGGCAGCGATCAGCGCAGAAACCGTGTAGAAGTTCAGCGCTGGCGGCGTATCCAGGTAGATCCGGTCGTAGTCCTCTGCCAGCTCGTCGAGCAACTTACGCAGCTTGTTGATCTTGTGCTTGGCCTCGAGCTTGGGCTGCAGATCGGCCAGCTCGGCGGTGGCGGTGACCACGTGGAGGTTGTCGTACGGGGTCTCGTAGATGTCGACCTTGCCCTTGCGCGCGAAGGGGCCGCTGGCCAGGGTCTGCTTGAAGAAGTCGGCGATGCCCATGGGCACGTCCTCGCCGGTCAGACCGGTGAGGTAATGGGTCGAGTTCCCTTGCGCATCAAGGTCCACCAGCAGCGTGCGGTAGCCTTCGGCGGCGCTCACCGCGGCCAGGTTGCAGGCGATGCTGGACTTGCCCACGCCACCTTTCTGATTGAAAACCACGCGACGCATCGGGCATCCCTCCTGCCGTTTAGGAGTCTCGGATTCTATGCAATGGCCATGACGAGGGCGAGCACTTGCGCGCGCCGTCGGTCATGCATTCAGGCGGTCACGCTGCGGGTCACCAGGTCGATGAAGCTGAGCGCTGCCGGCGCGCTTTCGTTGCGCCGTCGTACCAGCCAGACCGAGCTGCAGGCTCCGGGGTCGAGCAGGGTGCGGTACACCACGCCGTCGACCCGCGTGCGGCGGAACGAAGCCGGCAGCATGGAGACGCCCAGGCCTGCCGCGACCAGGCCGATGATGGTCATGGCCTCGCCCGCTTCCTGGGCGATGCGCGGGGTGAAGCCGGCCTGGCGGGCCAACGCCTGCAGCTGGTCGTAAAGACCGGTGCCGTAGCTGCGCGGGAAGAACACGAATGGTTCGTCGGCCAGTGCCTCCATCTTCAACCCTTCGACCGATTCGGCGGCCAGCGGATGGTCGGCGCGCAGGATGGCGACCAACGGCTCGCTGAACAGCTCCACCGCCTCCAGCGACTCGGGCAGTGCAAAAGAGCGGATCACCCCGACGTGCAGGCGCTCTTCGAGCAGCGCCTCGACGACCTGCCGGCTGCTCATCTCCTGCAGGTCCAGATGCACCTCCGGATAGGCCTGGCGGAAGGCATGGATGCTGCGCGGAATGGTCGAGGTGAAAGGCGCCGAGGCCGTGAAGCCGATGCGCAGTTCACCCAGTTCGCCCTGGTGCGCCCGCCGCGCCAGCAGGACCGCGCGATCGACCTGGGCGAGCACCTGCCGCGCCTCGTCGAGGAACAGCCGCCCGGCCTCGGTCAGCGCCACCCGACGATTGGTGCGCTCCAGCAGGCGCGCGCCAATCTCCTCTTCCAGCGCCTGGATCTGCTGGCTCAGCGGTGGCTGGGAGATGCCCAACGTCTCTGCCGCGCGGCCGAAGTGCAGTTCTTCCGCAACAGCAATGAAGTAACGCAGGTGACGCAGCTCCATACCCGCCTCTTTGATTCGAAATACATATCAAACGTGTCGAACAATATATTGGAGATAATAAATCCCTGTCCTTATCCTTGCCGCACAAGCCCAAGAACAACTTCCCCACTCTTTCTGCCAGCCGCCTGTGCAAGCGCTCTTCGCTCGCCCGCGGCGCATCCCATCCAGATTCGAGGTGAGTTGTGAGTCACTCCGCCCTGCGGGCTTCCGCGGAACCCGAGCCCGCCGTCATCAAGGCCGCCCAGGAGACCAACCGAGCGCTGTCCGGCGCCCTCGGCGAGATCGAAAACTATATCGAGAAAGGCACCCCGGCCTTCCTGCGCACCTCGCTGGCGCTGTTCGCCGGCGGCTTCGCCACCTTCGCCCTGCTCTACTGCGTGCAACCGATGATGCCGGTGCTGTCGCAGACCTATTCCCTTACCGCTGCGCAGAGCAGCCTGGTGCTGTCCATCGCGACCATCATGATGGCCTGCGGGCTGCTGGTGACCGGGCCGATTTCCGACGCCATCGGCCGCAAGCCGATCATGGTCGCCTCGCTGATCCTCGCCGCCCTGTTCACCCTCGGCAGCGCGGTGATGCCCAGTTGGCATGGCGTGCTGGCCATGCGCGCACTGGTCGGGCTTTCGCTCAGCGGCCTGGCGGCGGTGGGCATGACCTACCTGAGCGAGGAAATCCATCCACAGCACCTCGGCTTGTCCATGGGGCTGTACATCAGCGGCAACGCCATTGGCGGCATGAGCGGCCGGCTGATCACCGGCGTGCTGGTGGACTTCGTCTCCTGGCATGCCGCCATCGGCATCCTCGGCGCACTCGCGCTGGTCGCCGCCCTGGTGTTCTGGCGCATCCTCCCGGAGTCGCGCAATTTTCGCCCGACCCAGCTGAACGTGCGGCAATTGGCCGACGGCTTCGCCTCGCACCTGCGCGATGCCGGCCTGCCCTGGCTGTTCCTCGAGGCCTTCCTGCTGATGGGCGCCTTCGTCACCCTGTTCAACTACATCGGCTACCGCCTGCTGGCCGATCCGTACCACCTCAGCCAGTCCGTGGTCGGAGTGCTTTCGCTGGTATACCTGGTCGGCATCTACAGCTCCGCCTGGGTCGGCTCGCTGGCTGACCGACTCGGTCGGCGCAAGGTGCTGTGGGCGGTGATAGTGCTGATGCTCAGCGGCCTGCTGCTGACTTTCGCCAGCCCGCTGCCGCTGATCGTCGCCGGCATGCTGCTGTTCACCTTCGGCTTCTTCGCCGCGCATTCGGTGGCCAGCAGCTGGATCGGCCGCCGCGCGCTCAAGGCCAAGGGCCAGGCCTCGTCGATCTACCTGTTCTGCTACTACCTGGGCTCCAGCGTGGCGGGCACCACCGGCGGGGTCTTCTGGCACCACTTCGGCTGGACCGGCGTTGGCCTGTTCATCGCCGCCCTGTTGGTCGCCGCCGTGCTGGTTGCCCTGCATTTGGCACGCCTTGCAGTGTTACCGCGCAGCATTCCCGCACCGAGCGCGACACGCGCATGAGTAGTTTCTACACACCACATACCAAAGACGTCGGCGACTGATACGCCATCGTCGCCGACGGATATGCCTGAAATGCCACCACAACGCCCGCGCCAGCGGGCGTTGTGCGGTTTTTACCCACGCAACAGCTTTCTACGACCAAAGTCGTAACAGAATGTGGCGCGCATCTTGCGTTCACGTCCCCCGCTTAATTCGCTGGATTCTCAAGACAGCCTCGGCTGCGCAGGACGCAATTCCCTTCCTTTTCGCTGTAGGTAATTCATGAGCAGTACCCCTTCCGCCGGTCTGGCCCAAGGCCTGAAAAACCGTCACGTCACCATGTTGTCCATCGCCGGGGCCATTGGCGCCGGCCTGTTCGTCGGCTCCGGCCACGCCATTGCCGAAGCCGGCCCCGCCGTCATGGTGTCCTACCTGGTCGCCGGTCTGCTGGTGGTCCTGGTGATGCGCATGCTCGCCGAAATGGCTGTCGCCCAACCCGACAGCGGCTCCTTCTCCACCTACGCCGACCGCGCCATCGGCCACTGGGCCGGTTTCACCATCGGCTGGCTGTACTGGTGGTTCTGGGTCCTGGTGATCCCGCTGGAAGCCAACGCAGCAGCAGCCATCATCCACGCCTGGATTCCCGGCGCGCCGATCTGGATCCTGGCCTTCCTCATCACCAGCGCCCTGACCGTCACCAACCTGTTCAGCGTGAAGAACTACGGTGAGTTCGAGTTCTGGCTGGCGCTGATCAAGGTCAGCGCGATCATCGCCTTCCTGATCCTCGGCTGCGCCGCCATTTTCGGCGTCTCGCTGAACCCGGAAGTCAGCGGCATCAGCCACCTCTATGCCGACGGCGGCTTCATGCCCAAGGGCTGGGGCGCCGTGCTGGCTGCCCTGCTGACCACCATGTTCTCCTTCATGGGCTCGGAAATCGTCACCATCGCCGCCACCGAGTCGAAGGACCCGGCGCAGCAGATCACCCGCGCCACCAACTCGGTGATCTGGCGTATCGCCCTGTTCTACCTGCTGTCGATCCTGATCGTGGTCTGCCTGGTGCCGTGGAACGACCCGCGCCTGGTGAGCATGGGCTCCTACCAGACCGTGCTGAACCAGCTGAACGTCCCGTACGCCAAGCTGATCGTCGACATCATCGTCCTGGTTTCGGTGACCAGCTGCCTGAACTCGGCGCTCTACACCGCCTCGCGCATGATGTATTCGCTGAGCAAGCGCGGCGACGCCCCGCGCATCGCCCAGGTGACCAGCGTCAGCCGCACCCCGGTGTACGCCGTGCTGCTGTCCACCGCCATGGCTTTCGCCTGCACCTTCGCCAACTACCTGGCCCCGGCCGCGGTATTCGACTTCCTGCTGGCCAGCTCCGGCGCCATCGCCCTGCTGGTGTACCTGGTAATCGCGATGTCGCAGCTGCGCATGCGCAAGAAGCTGCTCGCCCAGGGCCACCAGCTGAAGCTGAAGATGTGGCTGTTCCCCTGGCTGACCTGGGCGGTGATCGTGTTCATCGTCGCCGCCCTGGTGATCATGCTGATCATGCCGGACCACCGCATGGAAGTGGTCGCCACCACTCTGCTGAGCATCGTGGTCGTCTGCTCCGGCCTGCTGGTCTCGAACCGCCGCAAGGCCCAGCGCGCCAATGGCCTGGTTGCCGACGCCGCCTAAGCGTTCGCACCGGACATGAAAAAAACCCCCCCCCCCCGGGGCTTTTTCGTTTGGGAGGGATTGCCCTCGTAGGAGCGGACCTTGTCCGCGAAAACCGAACCCACCAGCGCGATTCGCGGATGAGATCCGCTCCTACAGGAGCGGCGCTACGCCACAATCCCTCAGTGATACTGCGCCGACAGCTCGTGCACCGCCTCGAAGAAGGCGCCGGCATGGGCCGGATTGACCTCCGGCGTGATGCCGTGGCCAAGGTTGAACACGTGCCCAGTGCCATTGCCGTAGGCGGCGAGGATGCGCGCCACCTCGGTGCGGATCGCTGCCGGGTTGGCGTAGAGCACCGACGGGTCCATGTTGCCCTGCAGGGCGACCTTGTCGCCGACGCGGGCGCGGGCGCTGCCGATGTCGCAGGTCCAGTCCAGGCCCAGCACTTCGGCGCCGGTCTCGGCCATCGACTCCAGCCACAGGCCGCCACCCTTGGTGAACAGGATCACCGGTACGCGGCGACCGTCGTGCTCGCGGATCAGGCCGTCGACGATCTTCTTCATGTAGGCCAGTGAGAACTCCTGGTAGGCCGCGGACGACAGGCTGCCACCCCAGGAATCGAAGATCTGCACGGCCTGGGCGCCGGCGCGAATCTGCCCGTTGAGGTAGCTGGTCACCGACTGCGCCAGCTTGTCGAGCAGCGCATGCATGGCCTGCGGATTGTCGTAGAGCATCGCCTTGGACTTGCGGAAGTCCTTGCTGGAGCCGCCCTCGACCATGTAGGTGGCGAGCGTCCAGGGGCTGCCGGAGAAGCCGATCAGCGGCACGCGGCCGTTCAGCTCGCGGCGAATGGTGCGCACGGCATCCATCACGTAGCCCAGGTCCTTCTCCGGATCGGGGATCGGCAGCGCCTCGATGTCGGCCAGGCTGGAGACGACCTTCTTGAAGCGCGGACCTTCGCCGCTCTCGAAGTACAGGCCCTGGCCCATGGCGTCGGGGATGGTGAGGATGTCGGAGAAGAGGATCGCGGCGTCCAGCTGCGGATAACGATCCAGCGGCTGCAGGGTGACCTCGCAAGCCAGCTGCGGATTCATGCACAGGCTCATGAAGTCGCCGGCCTTGGCGCGGGTGGCGCGGTATTCCGGCAGGTAGCGGCCGGCCTGGCGCATCATCCACACCGGGGTGACGTCGACGGGCTGCTTGAGCAGGGCACGGAGGAAGCGATCGTTCTTCAGGGCGGTCATGGCGGCATCCGGCAGAAAAGTGCCGGCATTTTCGCAAAGCCCAAAGCAAAAGGCACGGCGGGTGCCGTGCCTTTTGTCATTCGCGGCAGAATGCCGCAGCCGTGGGCGCGATTACACGCCCAGGTAGTCCAGGATGCCTTCGGCAGCCGTGCGGCCCTCGAAGATCGCAGTCACCACCAGGTCGGAACCACGGACCATGTCGCCACCGGCGAAGATCTTCGGGTTGCTGGTCTGGTGCTTGAACTGCGCGGCGGCCGGGGCGATGACGCGGCCCTGGCTGTCGATTTCCACCTGGTGCTGGTCGAACCACGGTGCCGGGCTCGGACGGAAACCGAAGGCGATCAGCACGGCTTCCGCCGGGATGATTTCCTCGGAGCCCGGGATCGGCTCGGGGCTGCGACGGCCGCGGGCGTCCGGCTCGCCGAGACGGGTCTCGACCACCTTCACGCCTTCCACCTTGTCTTCACCGACGATGGCGATGGGCTGGCGGTTGAAGAGGAACTTCACGCCCTCTTCCTTGGCGTTCTTCACCTCTTTGCGCGAGCCGGGCATGTTCTCTTCGTCACGGCGGTAGGCACAGGTAACGGCCTTGGCGCCCTGGCGGATAGAGGTGCGGTTGCAGTCCATCGCGGTGTCGCCACCACCCAGGACCACCACGCGCTTGCCCTTCATGTCGATGAAGTCTTCCGGCGACTTCTCGAAGCCCAGGTTGCGGTTCACGTTGGCGATCAGGAAGTCCAGCGCGTCGGTCACGCCGGGCAGGTCCTCGCCGGGGAAGCCGCCTTTCATGTAGGTGTAGGTGCCCATGCCCATGAAGACTGCGTCGTACTCGTCGAGCAGTTGCTGCATGGTCACGTCCTTGCCGATCTCGGTGTTCAGGCGGAACTCGATGCCCATGCCGGTGAAGACTTCGCGGCGACGGCTCATCACCTGCTTCTCGAGCTTGAACTCGGGGATGCCGAAGGTCAGCAGGCCACCGATTTCCGGGTTCTTGTCGAACACCACCGGAGTCACGCCGTTGCGCACCAGCACGTCGGCGCAGCCCAGGCCGGCCGGACCGGCACCGATCACGGCAACGCGCTTGCCGGTCGGCTTGACCTTGGACATGTCCGGGCGCCAGCCCATGGCGAAGGCGGTGTCGGTGATGTACTTCTCCACCGAGCCGATGGTCACCGCGCCGAAGCCGTCGTTCAGGGTGCAGGCGCCTTCGCAGAGGCGATCCTGCGGGCACACCCGGCCGCAGACTTCCGGCAGGGTGTTGGTCTGGTGCGACAGCTCGGCGGCGGCCAGGATGTTGCCTTCGGAGACCAGCTTCAGCCAGTTGGGGATGAAGTTGTGCACCGGGCACTTCCACTCGCAGTACGGGTTGCCGCAACCCAGGCAGCGATGCGCCTGGTCAGCCGCCTGCTGCGGCTTGAACAGGTCGTAGATCTCCACGAACTCGCGCTTGCGTTGGCGCAGGAGCTTCTTCTTCGGATCCTTGCGCCCGACTTCGATGAACTGGAAGTCGTTATTCAGACGTTCAGACATTTCAAGACCTCTTTCGACTTCAGGCACTTATTGCGGGTTGGCACGGGTGCTGGTCAGCAGGGAGCCGAGGCTCGCTGCCTTGGGTTTGACCAGCCAGAAGCGACGCAGGTAGTCGTCGAGGTTTTCCAGCAGGTTCGCACCCCACTCGCTCGCCGTTTCCGCAACATATTCCACCAGGACCTTGCGCAGGTGACTGCGGTAGGCCTCCATCGCTTCACCGCTGATCCGCTGGATTTCCACCAGCTCATGGTTCACGCGGTCGACGAAGGTGTTGTCCATGTCGAGGACGTAGGCGAAGCCACCGGTCATGCCGGAGCCGAAGTTGTAGCCGGTCTTGCCCAGTACGCAGACGAAACCGCCGGTCATGTATTCGCAGCAGTGGTCGCCAGTGCCTTCCACGACCGCGTGAGCACCGGAGTTACGCACGCCGAAACGCTCGCCCGCGGTGCCGGCGGCGAACAGCTTGCCGCCAGTGGCGCCGTACAGGCAGGTGTTGCCGACGATGGCCGACTCCTGGGTCTTGAACGGGCTGCCCTTGGGCGGGGTGACGACCAGCTTGCCGCCGGTCATGCCCTTGCCCACGTAGTCGTTGGCGTCGCCTTCCAGGTACAGGTTCAGGCCGCCGGCGTTCCACACGCCGAAGCTCTGACCCGCGGTGCCCTTGAAGCGGAAGGTGATCGGCGACTTGGCCATGCCCTGGTTGCCGTGGCGCTTGGCGATTTCGCCGGACACGCGGGCACCGATGGAACGGTCGCAGTTGCAGATGTCCAGCTCGAACTCGCCGCCGGTGGCGCCTTCGATGGCCGAACGCGCCAGGTCGATCATTTTCTCGGCCAGCAGGCCCTGGTCGAACGGCGGGTTCTTCTCGACTTCGCAGAACTGCGGCTTCTCGGCCGGAATCAGGTCGCTGCCCAGCAGCGGAGTCAGGTCGAGGTTGCCCTGCTTGGCGGTTTCACCCGGCAGGACTTCCAGCAGGTCGGTGCGACCGATCAGCTCGGCGAGGCTGCGCACGCCCAGCTTGGCCAGCCATTCGCGGGTCTCGCTGGCGATGAAGGTGAAGAAGTTCGTCACCATCTCGACCGTGCCGATGAAGTGGTCCTTGCGCAGCTTGTCATTCTGGGTGGCTACGCCGGTGGCGCAGTTGTTCAGGTGGCAGATGCGCAGGTACTTGCAGCCCAGGGCGATCATCGGCGCGGTGCCGAAGCCGAAGCTCTCGGCGCCGAGGATGGCCGCCTTGATCACGTCCAGGCCGGTCTTCAGGCCGCCGTCAGTCTGCACGCGGACCTTGCCGCGCAGGTCGTTGCCGCGCAGGGTCTGGTGCGCTTCGGCGAGGCCCAGCTCCCACGGGCTACCGGCGTACTTGATGGAGGTGATCGGCGATGCGCCGGTACCGCCGTCGTAGCCGGAGATGGTGATCAGGTCGGCGTAAGCCTTGGCCACGCCGGCGGCGATTGTGCCGACGCCAGGCTCGGACACGAGCTTCACCGAAACCAGCGCCTGCGGGTTGACCTGCTTGAGGTCGAAGATCAGCTGGGCGAGGTCTTCGATGGAGTAGATGTCGTGGTGCGGCGGCGGCGAAATCAGCGTCACACCCGGCACCGCGTAGCGCAGGCGAGCGATCAGGCCGTTGACCTTGCCCCCCGGCAGCTGGCCGCCCTCGCCGGGCTTGGCGCCCTGGGCCACCTTGATCTGCAGGACCTCGGCGTTGACCAGGTATTCCGGGGTCACGCCGAAGCGGCCGGTGGCCACCTGCTTGATCTTCGAGCTTTTCAGCGTGCCGTAGCGCGCCGGGTCCTCGCCGCCCTCACCGGAGTTGGAGCGACCACCCAGGCGGTTCATCGCCTCGGCCAGGGCCTCGTGGGCTTCCGGCGACAGCGCGCCAAGGGAAATGCCGGCGGCATCGAAGCGCTTGAAGATGGACTCCAGCGGCTCGATCTCGTCGAGGCTCAGCGGCTGCGCGGCGGTCTTCACCTTCAGCAGGTCGCGGATCATCGACACCGGACGCTTGTCCACCAGCGCGGTGTATTCCTTGAACTTCTCGTAGTCACCTTGCTGCACGGCGGCCTGCAGGGTGTTCACCACGTCCGGGTTGTAGGCGTGGTACTCGCCACCGTAGACGAACTTCAGCAGGCCACCCTGCTGGATGGTCTTGCGGTTGTTCCAGGCTTCGCCGGCGAGCAGCTTCTGCTCGTTCTCGATGTCGAGGAAGCGCGCGCCCTGGATGCGGCTCGGCACGCCCGGGAAGCACAGGTCGGTGACTTCGTCGGCCAGGCCAATGGCTTCGAACAGCTGGGCGCCACGGTAGGAGGCGATGGTGGAGATGCCCATCTTCGACAGGATCTTCATCAGGCCCTTGGAGATGCCCTTGCGGTAGTACTTGAACACCTCGTAGAGGTCGCCCAGCACTTCGCCGGTACGGATCAGGTCGGCCAGCACCTCGTAGGCGAGGAACGGGTAGACCGCGGACGCACCGAAGCCGACCAGCACCGCAAAGTGGTGCGGGTCACGGGCGGTGGCGGTTTCCACCAGGATGTTGGAATCGCAGCGCAGGCCGGTCTGCACCAGGCGGTGGTGTACGGCGCCGACAGCCAGGGCCGCATGCACCGGCAGCTTGCCGGGGGCGATGTGGCGGTCGGAGAGCACCAGCAACACCTTGCCGGCGCGCACGGCCTCCTCGGCCTGGTCGGCGATGTTGCGCACCGCCGCTTCGAGGCCGACGGACTCGTCGTAGTTCAGGTCGATGTGGTGACGATCGAAGCCCGGACGATCCAGGTTCATCAGGCTGCGCCACTTCGCCGGGGAGATCACCGGGGTGGTCAGGATCGCCTGGTTGGCGTGGTGCGCCGACTCTTCGAAGATGTTCTGCTCGACGCCCAGGCAGGTTTCCAGGGACATCACGATCGCTTCGCGCAGCGGGTCGATCGGCGGGTTGGTCACCTGCGCGAAGACCTGGCGGAAGTAGTCGTAAGGCGAACGGATACGCTTGGACAGCACCGCCATCGGGGTGTCGTCGCCCATCGAGCCGACCGCTTCCTGGCCCTGCTCGGCGAGCGGGCGCAGTACCTGGTCACGTTCCTCGAAGGTGACCTGGAACATCTTCATGTACTGCTTGAGCTGGTCGCTGTCGTAGCTGGCAGCGCCCTGGTCGTCGTCCAGCGACGCCTGGATGCGCAGCGCGCTCTGACGCAGCCACTGCTTGTACGGGTGGCGCGACTTCAGGCGGTTGTCGATGTCCTCGGTCTGCAGCAGCTGGCCGGTCTCGGTATCCACCGCGAGGATCTGGCCCGGGCCGACGCGGCCCTTGGCCAGGACGTCCTCGGGCTGGTAGTCCCACACGCCGATTTCCGAAGCCAGGGTGATGTAGCCGTTCTTGGTGGTGACCCAGCGCGCCGGGCGCAGACCATTACGGTCGAGCAGGCAGACGGCGTAGCGGCCGTCGGTCAGCACCACGCCGGCGGGGCCGTCCCACGGCTCCATGTGCAGCGAGTTGAATTCGTAGAACGCGCGCAGATCGGCGTCCATGGTCTCGACGTTCTGCCAGGCCGGCGGAATGATCATGCGCAGGCCACGGAACATGTCCATGCCACCGGTGACCATCAGCTCGAGCATGTTGTCCATGCTCGAGGAGTCCGAACCCACGCGGTTCACCAGCGGGCCAAGCTCGTCGAGGCTCGGCATGTACTCGTTGGTGAACTTGCTGCGACGGGCCTGCGCCCAGTTGCGGTTGCCGGTGATGGTGTTGATCTCGCCGTTGTGCGCAAGCAGGCGGAACGGCTGGGCCAGCGGCCATTTCGGCAGGGTGTTGGTGGAGAAGCGCTGGTGGAAGACGCAGATGGCGGTCTTCAGGCGCTCGTCCGAGAGGTCCGGATAGAAGGCGGCGAGGTCCGCCGGCATCATCAGGCCCTTATAGATGATGGTCTTGTGCGAGAAGCTGCAGACGTAATGGTCGGCGTCGGCGGCGTTGGACACCGAGGAACGGCGACGCGCGCAGAACAGCTTCACGGCGAAATCCTGGTCGGACAGGCCTTCGCCGCCGACGAACACCTGCTCGATCTGCGGCAGGCGCTCCAGGGCCAGGCGACCGAGCACGCTGGTGTCGATCGGCACCTTGCGCCAGCCGACCAGCTGCAGGCCTTCGGCCTCGATCTCGCGGTTCATGTTCGCGCGAGCGGCCTCGGCTTTCACCGGGTCCTGGTTGAAGAAGACCATGCCCACCGCGTACTGGGCGGGCAGATCGGTCGCGAATTCGGCTTTCGCCACCGCACGCAGGAACTCATCGGGCTTCTGGATCAGAAGGCCGCAGCCGTCCCCGGTTTTCCCGTCCGCGTTGATCCCACCTCGGTGGGTCATGCAGGTCAGTGCTTCGATGGCGGTTTGCAGAAGCTCATGGCTCGGCTCGCCCTGCATATGGGCGATCAGGCCGAATCCGCAGTTATCCTTGAACGTCTCAGGATGGTACAGACCTGCTTTCATAGGGAACTCTCACCGGCAAAACTTTTTTAATTCAGCGACTTCACCTGTCTTCTCGCTCAAGCGGCAAGTTTCCGACAGGCAAAGGGAGGCCATTGTACATAGCTACATTGCGTGTCACAAATTTTTGGCGACAGACTGAAATTCAATGTCGCATCCATGAAAGAAAAAACCCGTGTCAGTCGTGATCTCGACTGACGGGTTTTCATTTTTGCGACAGCCGGATCAGTGGCTGCCAGCGATGTCCTGCTGGATGCTGGCGAAGGTGCGCGGCCAGGGTTTGGCTGCCTGCACCTTGGCCGAAAGGCCCTTGACCGCTGCCTGGGCGGCAGCGCGACTTGGGAAGCTGCCGTAGGTGACCACGTAGATCGGCTTGCCCTGCAAGGTCTTGCGGAAGTAGCGGTACTCGCCGCCGCCTTGCTGGCTGATGAAGGCCTTGGCATTGGCTTCCGAAGCGGTGCCCAGCACCTGCACCGCATAGTGCGCGGCCGGCTGCGAACGATACCACTGGCTGCCAGCGCCGCCACCACTGGCGACCGGCGCCTTGGCAGGAGCCGCCGCCTTGGCGACAGGCTTGGACTCTGCCGGTTTGCTGGCCGGTTTGGCAACTGGTTTGGCAACTGGCTTGACCGGCTCTGCCTTGGCAACCGGCGCAGGCTTGCTTACCGGCTCGGGAACCGGAGCGACCGGCTGCACAGGCTGGACGGGCGCACTGCTGGCAATGGCAGCGGTTGGCGCCGGCGGAACCGGATTGAGCGGCTGCGGAGCGGTCTTGCTGGCGAGCGGCGTCACCGGCGGCGCGGAGGTCGTCACGGTCGGCGGAACGTCAGCGGACGGCATGCCGCCTTCGTCGGCGTCTTCCTGCCCACCAGCCTGCGCCATGGACTCGCGAATCACCGGCTGCGACTGGCCTACCAGCGGCAGCGGCACCGGCTGGTTGGAGCCAGCGAACTCTACCGACGGCCCCGAACCATTGGCAGCCGGCGCCTGAGCACCCGGCTGCGCCTGGCTGGAAGCCTGGGCAGGCGCCTCTGGTTTGCTGGTGCGAGCCTGCATGAACCAGGCCGCAACCACGCCGATGGCAACCACACCCAGCACCAGCAGGTGCTTCTTCGGCAGACGCACGGGGGAAGTGGCAGCCGCCTTGCGGGCACCGCCACGGTCGGCCAGCATCGCCTCGATCAAGGCGTCGCGCGCCACCTGGTTGATCGAGCCCGGCCAGCCGCCGGACTGCTCCTGAATGTCGGCCAGCAAATCGTCGGAAATCAGCTCCCCCCCCTGACCAGCACCCTCAAGGCGCTGCGCCAGGTACTCGCGGGTTTCTTCCTCCGTGTAGGGCTGCAGCTCGATGGCGTGGAAGCGCTCCTCGCCCTCCGAAAGCCCTTCGAGGCGGGAAAGCAGCTCCGGCTCACCGAAGAGGAACACATGCAGGCGGGCTTCGCTGTTACCGGCAGCCAGCAACAGGAGCACCTCGAGCGCGCCGTCGCGTAGCTGCTCGGCATCATCCACCAGCAAGTAGACGTCCTGCCCGGTGATGGCGAGCTGAGCCACCTTGGCAAGAGTCGCCTCGATGCTCACCTGGGTGATGCCCAGGCCCTGCGCCAGCTGACGCATCAGGGTGGCTTCGTCGGCCGCCGAACGACCGGAGATCACCACACTGGAGACGGCATCCTTGTTCGTGCTGGCGACCAGCGCCTGGCGCAGCAGCGTCTTGCCGCTACCCAGTGGACCGGTCACCGCTAGCAGCAGGTGGCTGTAGCGGGCCAGGTGATGCAGCTGACCAAGCACCGGCTTGCGCTGCGCCGGGAAGAACTTGAAGCCGGGCACCCGCGGAGCGAAGGGGTCGTGGCTGAACTGATAGTGGGCCAGGAAGGCCTCATCGGCATGCAAGCTGGACATGGGACCTCAATGTTCTCCTAACTGATCGGCCAGGGCCTGATAATCAGTACGCAGCGTTTCTTCCAGAATTTCACGGGGGAATTCGGCCGTGACCACTGCAGCCCCCATCCCTTGCAACAAGACCAGACGTAGCCGGCCATCGAGTACTTTCTTGTCTACCGCCATGTGCTCAAGGAAATGCTCGACTGTCATTTCCTGCGGCGGCACGATCGGCAACCGCGCTCGACGCAGCAGGCGGATACCGCGGTCGCGCTGCTCGACACTGAGCCACCCTAGACGATGCGACATCTCCAGTGCCATCACGGTTCCGGCAGCCACGGCCTCGCCGTGCAGCCAGACGCCGTACCCCATGTGCGTCTCGATGGCATGGCCGAACGTGTGCCCCAGGTTGAGGGTCGCACGCACGCCGGATTCACGCTCGTCTGCCCCGACGACACGCGCCTTGGCGGCGCAGGAGCGCTCGATAGCTTCGCTCAGTGCGGTAGGCTCGAGCGCCAGTAACTGTTCGATATTCGCTTCCAGCCAAGCCAGGAAGGGCTCGTCGCAGATCAGCCCGTACTTGATGACCTCGGCCAGGCCAGCGGACAGCTCACGCGGCGGCAAAGTGCGCAGCGAAGCGGCATCGATCACCACAGCCTGCGGCTGGTAGAAAGCACCCACCATGTTCTTGCCCAGCGGGTGGTTGATGCCGGTCTTGCCGCCCACCGAAGAGTCCACCTGGGACAACAGCGTGGTCGGCACCTGAATGAAGTCGACACCGCGCTGGTAGCAGGCGGCTGCGAATCCGGTCATGTCACCGATGACACCACCGCCCAGAGCGATCAGCGTAGTCTTGCGGTCATGCCGAGCTTCGAGCAACGCGTCGAAGATCAATTGCAGGGTTTCCCACTGTTTGTACGCCTCGCCATCCGGCAGCACCACGGCGATCTGCGCATACCCTGAAAGCGTCTTCTGCAGGCGCTCCAGGTACAGCGGCGCAATGGTCTCGTTAGTGACGATCGCCACCTGCTTGCCACGAATGTGCGGCGCGAAGTAATGCGGGTCGTCGAGCAGCCCCTCCCCGATGTAGATCGGGTAGCTGCGGTCGGCGAGATCGACAGTCAGTGTGCGCATGAAGCCCCCAGGCAAGAAAGGGCATTAGGATAACGCAGAACCGGGCGGCCTTTAATGGCGCTCCAGCCTGCGCAGACGATCGAGTATCTCCAGAACCACCAGGCGCGGCGGCCGCTCGTCGGTTTCCACCACCACGTCGGCGACTTCCCGATAGAGCGGATCGCGCTGAGCCATGAGGTCTCGCAGGATCTGCCCGGGATTCGGCTTCTGCAGCAGGGGCCGATTCTTGTCGCGCGCGGTACGGGCGATCTGCTGATCGACAGACGCATGCAGGTAGATGACCTTGCCGCCGGTCTTCAGCGCCGCGCGGTTGGCCTCGCGCAGGACGGCACCGCCACCCGTGGCAATCACCATCCCGCTGCTGGCACAGAGCTCGGCGAGCATCGCCTGTTCCCGCTCACGGAAACCGACTTCGCCTTCGACATCGAAGATCCAGGGGATATTGGCACCGCAGCGCTGCTCGATTTCCTTGTCGGAATCCTTGAAATCGAGGTGCAGCTCCTTGGCAAGAAGACGCCCGATGGTGCTTTTTCCAGCTCCCATCGGGCCAACCAGAATCAGATTAGGCACGGCATTGATCAACGATCGATAGCAATGGCCTGATTATTCATGATCCGGGGAGTGAGGAAAACCAGAAGCTCGTTCTTGGTGTCCGTCACGTAGTCATTCTTGAACAGGCGACCGACTACCGGCACATCACCCAGGAACGGTACCTTCGCGGTCGTCTTGGTCTGAGTGTTGGAGAACACACCACCGATAACGATGGTCTCGCCGTCATTGACCAGGACCTTGGCATTGACCTCGTTCTTCTTGATCGGCGGAACGCCGAGCAGTGCGTTCTGGTAGTCCGGCTCGTCCTTGTTCACCTTGACCTGCATGATGATGCGGTTGTCAGGGGTGATCTGCGGAGTGACTTCCAGAGACAGTGCGGCCTCCTTGAAGGAAACCGAGGTCGCGCCGCTGGAGCTCGCTTCCTGGTACGGAACCTCGGTACCTTTCAGGATCTTCGCGGTTTCCTTGTCCGAGGTGACCACCTTGGGCTGCGATACCACTTCACCGTTACCGGTCTTTTCCATCGCGTTGAGCTGAAGATCGAGAACGGTGTTGTTGGTCACGAAGCCGATGCCGATACCGGACGTCGGAGTAGTAGTGCTCACGCCCAGGTCAACGAAGGTCTGCGAGGTGCTGTCGGTGCCACCGGAAACGTTCCAGTTGCCACGATTGCTCAGCGATCCGCTCCAGTTCACACCCAGCTCCTTGGTGTAATCGACGCTCGCCTCGACGATACGAGCCTCGATCATCACCTGGCGCACAGGAATGTCGAGCTGCGAAACGATGCGGCGCAGCTCATCCAAGCGGTCCTGAGTCTGATAGGCGATGATCGAGTTGGTGCGATCATCCACGGTGATCGAACCGCGGTTATCGGTGTTCGCGGTCGCGGCCGAAGCACCACGACCGGTAGCGCTACCGGTGACCGACTGGAACAGCTTGGCAATATCAGACGCTTTGGCGTAGTTCACCTGGATCAACTCACGACGCAGGGGCGCCAGTTCGGCAATCTGTTTCTGCGCTTCCAGCTCCTGGCGCTCGCGAGCGGCGATCTCGTCAGCCGGCGCCACCAGAAGCACGTTGCCGATCTTGCGCTTATCCAGGCCCTTGGTCTTGAGCACCAGATCCAGCGCCTGGTCCCAGGGCACGTTCTGCAGGCGCAGGGTGATGTTGCCCTGCACAGTATCGGAAGCCACCAGGTTCAGGTCGGTGAAGTCTGCGATAAGCTGCAGGACGGAGCGTACGTCGATGTCCTGGAAGTTCAGCGACAGCTTCTCGCCGGTGTAGGCGAAGGTGTCCTTCTTACGCTTCTCGGCATCACCGGCACTGAGCGGCTTGATGCTCACGGTCATGCGGTTGTCAGTCTGATACACCAGATAATCGAACAGACCGCTCGGCTCGATGTTGATGGTGGCGTTTCCACCCGCTTCCGAAGCGTTGACGAACTGCACCGGAGTGGCGAAGTCCTTCACGTCCAGGCGCACACGCAGGCTTTCAGGAAGCTGGGTCTTGGGGAAATTCAGGCGAATCTTGCCGCCTTGCTCCTGAATATCCGGGCTGACACCAGGATCGGAGAGGTCGATGACGACATTGCCTTCACCCTGATCACCGCGCTGGAAGTCGATGTTGCGAATCGCCTTGCCGGCCGGAATGTAAGGCTTGGGCTGCGCCGGACGAGCCGAAGAGGCATAGCTGGTCGCCGCTGGCGCAGCAGTGGCCACGGGTGCGGAAGCTCCAGTGCCCTGGCCGACGAGAATGAACAGATTGTTGCCCTGGGTCCGGGTCGAATACGGCACCAGCGTGCCCAAGTTGATGATCAACCGGGTTCGATCCTTGGCCTCGACAACCGTCACGCTGCGGGCGTTACCCACGCCCAACTCGCGGTTCTTGCTGCCCAGTTTGTTCTGCACACCAGGCAGATCCAGCGCGATACGCGCGGGTTGCTCGATGGTATAGCCGCGCGGCGCCACCACTGGCTGGTCGAAGCCGAGCTTGAGCTCCACGCGATCGCCCGGCAGCGAGGCCACGTCAAGGCTCTGCAGGTCGGCCGCAAGCAGATGCGGTGCAAAAAGGCCTACCAGCAGGGCAACGCCCAGGCGGGTCATCGTTCTGTTCATCGTCGTCTGAATCCGTCGCGCAGACAGCAGTTTGTAATTCATGGTCATCCCCGCCCCTTAGGACCTTTCCTTGAGCGTCAGGGAGCGCGGCCGTTCCAGCCAGCCCCCCTCTCCGTCAGGAACGATCTCGACTACATCGATCTTGCCTTCGCTGATGGATACGATCTTTCCATCATTACGCCCCAGGTAGTCCCCAACCCTCACCCGATGCACCCCTCCGGCACCGCGAACGAGGCCGAACATGCCTTGCGGATTCGACAGCGTACCCACCATCTCGAAAGTTTCGATGTTGAAGCCTTCGAGGAACTGCTTGACCCGGGTCTCGTCAGGCTTGACCACCTTCGAGCCCTTCTGCTTAACCGCCAGGTCGATCTTCACCGGTGGCTGGAACGGGCTGCGCAGCGACGAGGCGTTATAGGTAAATGCTTCGTAAGGCTGGAACTTGGGCAGCGGCTCGATCGCACCCTTGGGCTTGGCGCGCACTTGATCCATATAGGCCTGCAGGTCAGCGTAATCGCCGCCGGCCCCGCAACCAGCCAACATCAACGTAACCAAGCCGCTCAGTATCAGGCGAGTCTTCATTGTTTGGCCCCCGCCGAAGCTGCCGGTTTACCTGCAGCAGGTTTGCTGCCCGGCTTGGCCTGTACCGTCTTGTCGTTATAGCGATAGGTCTTAGCCACGATTGTCATGCGCAGCTTGCTGGTGCTGTCCGCGCTCGCAGGCTTGATCTCGAAATCATGCAACGTGACGATTCGCGGCAAGCTCGATACACCGCTGACGAATGTCGCCAAGTCGTGATAGCCGCCCACCACGCTGATCTGTATCGGCAGTTCGATGTAGAACTGTTGCGTCGCCTCAGGCAGAAGCTTGATCTCTTCGAACTCGAGACCGCTACCCAGACCGGTACGGGTAATGTCCTCCAGCAGCCCAGGCACCTCGGTATCGCTGGGCAGCTGGCGCAGCAGAGCGCCGAAGGACTCTTCCATCTCCTTCATCTGCGCCTTGTAGGCATCCAGGTTGGCCGCCTGGAACGCCTTGCTCGCGAACTGCTGCTTGAGGGTTTCTTCCTCGGTGCGGCGCTGATCGAGCTGGTCCTGCATGTCCTTGAGGTGGAAGTTGTATCCCAGCGCCAGCACCACAGCCATCAGCAGCGCACCGGCGATCACCTTCACCGCAACCGGCCAGGAGCCGAGGTTGTTCAGGTCCAGTTCGTTGATGTCGATCTTGCGCAAGCTTTCAAGGGATTCGGCCAGACTCATTTCTTGGCTCCTTGCGCGGCCACTTTCTTCTCTTGCTCCTGAGCCTTCTCGCTCGGCTGCGTCTGCTGGACGGTCAGCTGGAAGGTGTTGGCCTGGTCGACAGCGCCCTGGGTCACCGCCTTGACCTCTGTGAGGTTCGGCGCGGTCAGCCACTCGGAAGCGTCCAGGTTGCGCATCAGGTTGGAAACCCGGTTGTTCGACTCGGCAGCGCCTGCGATGGCGATGCTCTTGCCGCTCATTTTCAGGTCCGTGTAGTACACGCCGTCGGGCAGCGTACGCACGAGCTGGTCGAAGATGCGCCCGATGATCGGTCGGTTACCCTGCAGGTCCTGGATGATTTTCATCCGCTCAAGCAATTGCTGGCGACGGGTCTTGAGCTCGCTGATTTCCTTGATACGCGCATCGAGGACACTGATTTCCTTGCGCAGGAAGTCGTTACGCGCAGTCTGGTTCTCGATCGCCGAGCTGAAGTACTGGTCGCCCAGGAACACCAGGCCGGCGGACACCAGCAGGACACCACCGAGTGCCACCAGGAACCGCTGCTTGCGCTCCTCGCGGAGCTGTTCGCGCCACGGCAGTAGGTTGATGCGTGCCATCAGTCGAAACTCCTCATCGCCAGACCGCAGGCAATCATCAGCGCGGGCGCATCACTGGCCAGCGCCCCGGCATTCACCTTGTTGCTCAGGGCCATGTCGGCGAAGGGGTTGGCTACCAGGGTGGGCGTGCCGATCTTCTGCTGGATCAGGCGATCCAGATCTGGGATCGAAGCCGTGCCACCGGCGAGCAGGATGTAATCGACGTCGTTGAACTGACCTGCGGCGAAGAAGAACTGCAGGGAACGGGAGACCTGCTGAACCACCGCATCCTTGAACGGCTGCAGCACTTCGCTTTCGTAGTCGTCCGGGAGCCCGCCCTGTTTCTTCGCCAGGCCAGCCTCTTCGACCGACAGACCATAGCGACGCTGGATCTCTTCGGTAAGTTGGCGCCCGCCGAACAGTTGCTCACGGGTATAGATAGTGCGGCCGTGGTGCAGCACGCTCAGGGTCGTCATGGTCGCGCCAATGTCGACCACAGCGATCGTCAGCTCATCGGCGTTACCGCCCAACTGGTCACCGAGCAGACCGAAGGCGCGCTCCAGGGCGTAGGCCTCGACATCGACCACCTTGGCGGTCAGCCCTGCAAGCGCCAGCGCAGCTTCGCGCACCTCGACGTTTTCCTTGCGGCAGGCCGCCAGGAGCACATCGACGCGCTCAGCGTTGCGAGCCGATACCCCCTGGACCTCGAAGTCGATGGCGACTTCCTCCAGGGGGTAGGGGATGTACTGGTCCGCCTCGATCTTGAGCTGGTTTTCCAGCTCGTCCTCGGAGAGGCCAGCATCCATCTCGATGGATTTGGTGATGACCGCCGATCCGGCGACGGCGACGGCGGCGGTTTTCACGCCGGTGCGCGCCTTGGCGACCACGCGCGACAGCGCCTGGCCGACCCCCTCCAGTTCGGCGATGTTCTTTTCTACCACCGCGTTCGGGGGCAGCGGCTCGACCGCGTAAGCCTCGACCTTGAAGCGGCCACCGGAGCGGCTCAACTCAAGGAGCTTGACCGAAGTCGAACTGATGTCGATCCCCAGCAGTGTGTTCGCTTTCTTATTGAAGAGCCCTAGCACGACTGATTTCCTATCAGCATCCGAGACTTACGGACGATTTATGTTTTTTGACATTAGATACCAGACTTGACACCCGCGCAAATAGCTCGCTGGCAAAAAAACTGCTTATAATGTGAACAGCTTTTCCCTTTTCGCCGCGCGTTTCGCTTAACTCTTTCTTTTCCCTGGAAATCCAAGACCTTCCAATGCGCCTGCTGAAGTTTCTGTGGTGGACTTGCGTCGCCATATTTTGTGGAGTGCTGCTCAGTTTAAGCGGCGCTTATCTCTACCTCAGTCCCAACCTGCCCTCGGTAGACGCCCTGCGTAACGTGCAGCTGCAGATCCCGCTGCGCGTTTACAGCAGTGATAACAAATTGATAGCAGAGTTCGGTGAGATGCGCCGGACGCCCATTCGCTTCGCGGACATTCCCCCAGACTTCATTCACGCCCTGTTGTCCGCCGAGGACGATAATTTCGCCAATCATTATGGCGTGGACGTGAAGAGTCTGATGCGCGCTGCCGCGCAATTATTGACGACCGGGCACATCCAGACTGGCGGCAGCACGATCACCATGCAGGTCGCGAAGAACTACTTCCTGACCAACGAGCGCAGCTTCTCGCGCAAGATCACCGAAATCCTCCTGGCCTTGCAGATCGAGCGCGAGCTGACCAAGGACGAGATCCTCGAGCTCTACATCAACAAGATCTACCTGGGTAACCGTGCCTACGGCATCGAGGCCGCCGCTCAGGTCTACTACGGCAAGTCGATCAAGGAGCTGAGCCTGGCGCAGATGGCGATGATCGCCGGCCTGCCCAAGGCGCCTTCGCGCTACAACCCGCTGGCGAACGTGGCGCGCAGCATGGAGCGGCGCAACTGGATCCTCGAGCGGATGAACAAGCTCGGCTTCATCGACCAGGCCCGCTACCAGGCCGCCATTGCCGAGCCCGTGGCCGCGTCCTACCACGTGCCGAGCCCCGAGCTGAATGCCCCCTATATCGCCGAGATGGCCCGCGCCGAAATGGTCGGCCGCTACGGCAGCAACGCCTATACCGAGGGCTACCGCGTCTACACCACCGTGCACAGCGACTTGCAGAGCAACGCCAACGATGCCCTGCGCGACGGTCTCCAGGAATACGACCAGCGCCACGGCTACCGCGGCCCGGAAGCTCGCCTGCCCGGCAAGTCCATGGACGCCTGGCGCCAGGCAATCGCCCAGCAACGCCCGCTCGGCGGCCTGGAGCCAGCCATCGTCACCCGCGTTGAAAAAAGCGGCGTCATGGTCCTGCTGCGCGATGGCAAGGACGAGACCATCAGTTGGGACAACATGAAGTGGGCCCGCCCCTTCCTCAGCAGCAACAGCATGGGCCCGGTACCTCGCCAGCCCAGCGATGTGCTGCAGGCAGGCGACGTGATTCGCGTGCAGCGCCGCGACGACGGCAGCCTGCGCCTGACCCAGGTGCCCGCCGCGCAAAGCGCCCTCGTTTCGCTGAACCCGCGCAACGGCGCCATCATGGCGCTGGTCGGTGGCTTCTCCTTCGAGCAGAGCAGCTACAACCGCGCTGCCCAGGCCAAGCGCCAACCCGGCTCCAGCTTCAAGCCGTTCATCTACAGCTGCGCGCTGGACAATGGCTTCACCGCCGCCAGCCTGGTCAACGATGCGCCCATCGTCTTCGTCGACGAATACCTGGACAAGGTCTGGCGACCGAAGAACGACACCAACACCTTCCTCGGCCCCATTCCGCTGCGCGAGGCGCTCTACAAGTCGCGCAACATGGTGTCGATCCGCGTGCTGCAATCGCTCGGTGTAGAGCGCGCGCGCAACTACATCAGCCGCTTCGGCTTCGACGTCCAGGAGCTGCCGCCCAACCTGTCCATGGCACTGGGCACCGCAACCCTGACGCCGCTGGAAATCGCCGGCGCCTGGAGCACCTTCGCCAACGGCGGCTACAAGGTCAGCCCCTACATAGTCGACCGCGTCGAGAGCCGTGACGGCCAGGTGCTGTTCCAGGCCAATCCGGCCAGCGTACCGGTCGACGACACTGCCCAGGTCGCCGGCCAGGGCCAGGCCACCGCGCAGCCGACCGCCGCGCCCGCCGAGGACAACGATCCGGCACACGCCAAGACCACCTACGAGCCAACTCCGGCCGAACGCATCATCGACGCACGCACCGCCTACATCATGACCAGCATGCTGCAGGACGTAATCAAGCGCGGCACCGGCCGCCGCGCCCTGGCGCTGAAGCGTGACGACCTGGCAGGCAAGACCGGCACCACCAACGACTCCAAGGACGCCTGGTTCTCAGGCTTCAACGCCGACTACATGACTACCGTGTGGGTTGGCTTCGATCAGCCGGAAAGCCTCGGCCGCATGGAGTTCGGCGGCAACGTCGCACTGCCGATCTGGATGCGCTACATGGGCGCCGCACTGAAGGACAAGCCATCGCATGTGCTGCCCGAACCGCCGGGCCTGGTCAGCCAGCGCATCGATCCGGTCAGCGGCCGCGCCGCGCCGCCGGGAACGCCGGGGGCCTACTTCGAACTGTTCAAGGCCGAGGACACTCCGCCGCCGATGAACGAGCTGGCTCCCGGCACCTCGCCCGGCTCAGGCATGCCGGCTGACGAAGGCACGCCGATGGACCTGTTCTGATCCACGCAAAGCCCCTCTCCGGAGGGGCTTTTGCTATGCCCGAGAAAATTTCTCAAGGTTTGATAGCAATCTGCCAAGCCTTTGATTAACCTCGGGATGCGGCGGAAAGCAGCGCCTGTGCAATCGACCCCATCCGATTCGCCGGGCGCTGCCCGCAGCAACCTTCCGAAGGCGCGCAATGCGCCGCGCGATCAGCCCAGTTCGCGCCAGGTCAGATAGACGCGCAGGTCGAATTCCAGCTGGTGATAGCTGGGCAGCATGTATTCGCAGAGCTGGTAGAACGCCTTGTTGTGATCGCGCTCGCGCAGGTGCGCGAGCTCGTGAACCAGGATCATCTGCAGAAACTCCGGCGCCGCCTCCTTGAACAGCGAGGCCACACGGATTTCCTTCTTCGCCTTCAGCTTGCCGCCCTGCACCCGCGAGATCGCAGTGTTCAGCCCGAGCGCGCGCTGCACCACATCCAGCTTGTTGTCGTAGAGGACCTTGTCCACCGCCGGCGCGTTGCGCATGTGCTCCTGCTTGAGCTGCATGGCATAGGCGTACAGCGCCTTGTCGCTCTGCACTTCGTGGCGCCCGGGATAGCGCTTTTCCAGGTATTCGCCCAGGCGCTCTTCGGCGATCAGCTGGCGCACCTGGTCCTGCAGATGTTGCGGGTAAGCCTGGAGATAACGGAGCGGTTGCATGGACATGGCGAGGAAGGCGAAGGGGCGCGCAGTCTAGCCGATCCGCGCGCCGCCAGGCAGCGCTCAGCCCAGCGCGACCGACGAGTAGGCCTCGGTGCGGTAGGGGAAGGCGACCTGCTGCTGCCCACGCAGGGCTGGGTGATTGTCGATAAGGTCATGCAGGCGCTGCTCGACCCGCGCCTTCTGCTCCGCCGGCAAGGCCGCGATGAAGCTGATGGACAGGGTTCGCGCCACAATCACCTGCTCCGCCGGACCAACGTGCTGGTGGCTGAACTCGCGCAGCTGCAACGGCCCGAACGGCGCACCGGCGAAGGCTCGGCGCCATTCGCCGGTATGGAAGCGCGGGGTGCTGCCCTCGTAGGGCGCGACTATGTGGGTCAGTTCGGCGACCCAGTCGACGCGCTCGTCGCGCACGTTCCACACCAACCCCAGATGTCCGCCCGGGCGCAGCACGCGATGAATCTCGCGCAGCGCAGCCGCACTGGCGAACCAGTGGAATGCCTGCGCGCAGAGCACCGCATCTTGGCTCGCATCGGCCAGCGGCATGCCCTGGGCGGTGCCTTCCAGAACGCGCACGCCGGGCAACTCCTCGGCCAGCTTGTCGCGCATGGCCGCCACCGGCTCGATGGCGCAGACTTCAGCACCGCTGCGCAACAACAGGCGAGTGAACTTGCCGGTGCCCGCACCGAGATCGACCGCCTTGCTTCCTGCAGTTATCCCCAGGCGCTCGTGCATCCATTCGAGCAACTCGTCGGGGTAGTCCGGGCGCCCGTGGGCGTAGGTCTGGGCCTCCAGGCCGAAGCCCTGGCGGGCGCTGGCATGCACGTTTTCCATGGAACCACTCTCCGCTGCGGAATCGCCTCGGTATAGCACAGTCAGCGCAGGCGGCAGGCCTTGCCGTCGAGGTAGTCGCGGTAGCAGGCGAGCAGCCTGGCATCACTGATGTGGCAGCGCTTCTGCCGGCATTCGCTCTGGAAGTCGAAGCGCCCACCGTCAGGATCGGCCAGCTGGATGCGCAAGGCCGGCCAGCCGTTGCGGGGGGCCTTCTCCGGCGTGGTCAACAGACGCCCTTCGCTTTGCACCAGGGCGCCGCCGGCAGCGGCGTAGTCGAAGACGAACAGCAGGGTACGCGAGGTCTTCAACGTGCACTCGGTATGGCTGAGGCAGTTCTGTGCGTCGGCAGGCAGGCTGACCGCTGGCGCCCGCGGCGGCGCGACTTCGGCGGGCGGCGCCTCGCTGGACGGGTGACCGGCGCAACCGGCGAGCAGCAGGACCAGCAGGGGAAACAGCCAGCGCAGCATGGGCGACCTCTCTTCTCGGGGCTCGGATATGAAAGAGCCCCGCAGGGGCGGGGCTCTTCAGGTGCGGGGCCGGATCAGTTGATCTTCGGCTCCAGCTCACCTTTGGCGTAGCGCTGGAACATGCCTTCCAGGGAGATCGGCTTGATCTTCGAGGCATGGCCGGCGGTGCCGAAGGCTTCGTAGCGGGCGATGCAGACATCGCGCATGGCTTCGATGGTCTTGGCGAAGTATTTGCGCGGGTCGAACTCGCTCGGGTTCTTCGCCAGGAAGCGACGAATGGCGCCGGTGGAGGCCAGGCGCAGGTCGGTGTCGATGTTCACCTTGCGCACGCCGTACTTGATGCCTTCGACGATTTCCTCGACCGGCACGCCGTAGGTTTCGGGGATCTCGCCGCCGAACTCGTTGATGATCGCCAGCCAGTCCTGCGGAACCGAGGAGGAGCCGTGCATCACCAGGTGGGTGCCGGGGATGCGCGCATGGATCGCCTTGATGCGGTCGATGGCGAGGATGTCGCCGGTCGGCGGCTTGGTGAACTTGTAGGCGCCGTGGCTGGTGCCGATGGCGATGGCCAGGGCGTCGACCTTGGTCTTCTTCACGAAGTCGGCGGCTTCTTCCGGGTCGGTCAGCAGCTGGCTGTGATCCAGAACGCCTTCGGCGCCGACGCCGTCTTCTTCACCGGCCATGCCGGTTTCCAGCGAACCCAGGCAGCCCAGCTCGCCTTCCACGGACACGCCGCAGGCGTGGGCGAAAGCCACGGTCTGCTGGGTCACGCGGACGTTGTATTCGTAGTCGGCCGGAGTCTTGCCGTCTTCCTTCAGCGAGCCGTCCATCATGACCGAGCTGAAGCCCAGCTGGATGGAGCGCTGGCAGACGTCAGGGCTGGTGCCGTGGTCCTGGTGCATGCACACCGGGATGTGCGGGAATTCTTCGATGGCGGCCAGGATCAGGTGGCGCAGGAAGGGCGCGCCGGCGTATTTGCGGGCACCGGCGGAGGCCTGCACGATCACCGGGGAGTCGGTCTTGTCGGCCGCTTCCATGATGGCGCGCATCTGCTCGAGGTTGTTGACGTTGAAGGCCGGAACGCCGTAGCCGAACTCGGCGGCGTGATCCAGCATTTGGCGCATGCTGATGAGTGCCATGTTTTCACTTCTCCCAGAAGTTGGGCTCGATCTGTGGTTCGAAAGCCTGCCCCAGGGGCAGGCCGTATTCAAGTCTCTTGCGCCGCGCGGCCTAGCGGGCGTGGCAATCGCGGCCGATCAGGTCGTTGCTTTCCACCCAGTACACCACTCCGCGGTCGCCATTGATGCTGAAGCCGACCAGTCCGTCGCTATAGAAAGCGCCGGAACCGCCGGGTTCCTCTTCGAGGTGGTGGACCACGTCGTCCTCGCCCAGGCGCAGATCGACGACCGCCGAGCGCGACGAGCCCTCGACATAGCGCCAGATCACCTGCGCATTGGTGTCGCAGACCCAGTGGTTCCAGCCGCTGCCCTTCACCGAACCGGCGCTTCCGGACGGATGACTGGAGCAGCCGGCCAGCACGGCGAGCAGGGCCAGGGCGTAACAAGGCTTCATCGGGCAACTCTCCCTATCGGCGGCAACAACGGTGCCCGTCTTGCGGCCGAGCTCTCGCCTGACGCGGCGAACCGTAGCAACGGCCGCCGCGTTCGATCCTTACTGCTTGGCGCGCTGTTCCAGCACTTCCACGGCCGGCAGGACCTTGCCCTCGACGAACTCGAGGAAGGCGCCGCCACCGGTGGAAATGTAGGAGATCTGCTCGGCCACGCCGTACTTGTCGATGGCCGCCAGGGTGTCGCCACCGCCAGCGATGGAGAACGCCGGGCTTTCGGCAATGGCCTTGGCCAGGGTCTTGGTGCCTTCGCCGAACTGGTCGAACTCGAAGACGCCGACCGGACCGTTCCACAGGATGGTCTTGGACGACTTCAGCAGCTCGGCGAACTGGGCGGCGGTCTGCGGGCCGATGTCGAGGATCATGTCGTCGTCGGCAACGTCGGCGATGGCCTTGACGGTGGCAGCGGCGCTTTCAGCGAATTCCTTGGCCACGACCACGTCCACCGGCAGCGGCACGCTGACCTTGGCGGCGATGGCCTTGGCGGTGTCGACCAGGTCGGCTTCGTACAGCGACTTGCCGACTTTGTAGCCAGCAGCAGCCAGGAAGGTGTTGGCGATGCCGCCGCCAACGATCAGTTGGTCGCAGATCTGCGCCAGGCTGTTCAGCACGTCGAGCTTGGTCGACACCTTGGAGCCGGCGACGATGGCGGCCATCGGGCGGGCCGGGTTGCCCAGGGCCTTGCCCAGGGCGTCCAGCTCGGCGGCCAGCAGCGGGCCAGCGGCAGCGACCTTGGCGAACTTGGCCACGCCGTGGGTCGAGCCCTCGGCGCGGTGGGCAGTGCCGAAGGCATCCATGACGAAGACGTCGCACAGGGCGGCGTACTTCTGCGCCAGCTCGTCGGCGTTCTTCTTCTCGCCCTTGTTGAAGCGCACGTTCTCGAACAGCACGACTTCACCGGCTTTCACTTCGACGCCGTCGAGGTAGTCCTTGACCAGCGGCACTTCACGGCCCAGGGCCTTGCTCAGGTAGGCGGCGACCGGCTGCAGGCTGTTCTCCTCGGAGTATTCGCCTTCGGTCGGACGACCCAGGTGCGAGCAGACCATCACCGCCGCGCCCTTCTCCAGGGCCAGCTTGATGGTGGGCAGGGAGGCCAGGATGCGAGCGTCGCTCTTCACCACGCCGTCCTTCACCGGCACGTTGAGGTCCTCGCGGATCAGCACGCGCTTACCTTGGAGGTCGAGGTCGGTCATCTTCAAAACGGTCATGACGTCAGTCCTGTCTGGGCTGTTTGAATTGCGTTCATTGGGCGACCCGCAGGAAATGCCCCGCGGTGTCGAGCATACGGTTGGCGAAGCCCCATTCGTTGTCGAACCAGGCCAGCAGGTTCACCAGGCGCGGACCGGAAACTCGGGTCTGGCTGCCGTCGACGATCGCCGAATGCGGGTCGTGGTTGAAATCGCAGCTGGCGTGGGGCAGTTCGGTGTAGTCCAGCAGGCCCTTGAGCGGCCCGTGGTTGGCGGCTTCGCGCAGCACCTTGTTGATTTCCGCGGCGGAAGTGTCGCGGGCGACCTGCAGGGTGATGTCGAGCGCCGAGACGTTCACCGTCGGCACCCGCACGGCTTTGGCCTGGATACGCCCGGCAAGTTCCGGCAGCAGTCGCTCGATGCCGCGCGCGAGGCCGGTCGACACCGGAATCACCGACTGGAAGGCCGAGCGCGTGCGGCGCAGGTCTTCGTGGTGGTAGGCGTCGATCACCGGCTGGTCGTTCATCGCCGAGTGGATGGTGGTGATGGAGACGTACTCGATGCCCACCGCCTCGTTCAGCAACTTGAGCAGCGGCACGCTGCAGTTGGTGGTGCAGGAGGCGTTGGACACCAGCTTCTCGGCGCCGCTCAGCTGCTGCTGATTGATGCCGAAGACCACGGTGGCGTCGATATCGGTCTCGCTGGCCATCGGCTGCGAGAACAGCACGCGCGGTGCGCCGGCAGCCAGGAAGCGCTCGCCATCGGCACGGGTGTTGTAGACACCGGAGCACTCCAGCACCAGGTCGATGTCCAGCGCGGCCCAGTCGATGGCCTCGGGCTCGGCCTGGCGCAGCACTTTCACGCAATCGCCGCCGACATGCAGGCAACCGTCGGCCACGCGCACCTCGCCGGGGAAGCGGCCGTGGGTGGAGTCGAAGCGGGTCAGGTATTCCAGGCTGGGCAGGTCGGCCAGGTCGTTCAGCGCGACGATGGAAAAACCGGCGGCGGCGCCACGCTCATGCAGGGCGCGGAAGACGCAGCGGCCGATGCGGCCGTAGCCGTTGAGGGCGACTCGGTAAGGGCGCTTGGACATTGTTATCCCTTGGCGATCACCGCCGGGGCGCGGGCCCCGGCGGATGCGGACGCGCTATCAGGCGTCGAGCAGTTCGGCGGCCACTTCCAGCACGTTCTCGACGGTGAAGCCGAAGTGCTCGAAGAGCGCGGCGGCCGGAGCCGACTCGCCGAAGGTGGTCATGCCGATCACGCGGCCTTCCAGGCCGACGTACTTGTACCAGTAGTCGGCATGCGCGGCTTCGATGGCGATGCGCGCACCGACCTGCACCGGCAGCACGGCCTGCTTGTAGCCGGCGTCCTGCTGCTCGAAGACGCTGGTGGACGGCATGGAAACCACGCGCACCTTGCGGCCTTCGGCGATCAGCTTGTCGTAGGCCTGAACGGCCAGGCCGATTTCCGAACCGGTGGCGATCAGGATCAGCTCCGGCTCGCCGTCGCAGTCCTTGAGCACGTAGCCGCCACGGGCGACGTTGGCCAGTTGCTCGGCATCGCGTGCCTGGTGCGGCAGGTTCTGGCGGCTGAAGATCAGCGCGGACGGGCCGTCGTTGCGTTCGATGGCATATTTCCAGGCCACCGCGGACTCGACCGCGTCGGCCGGGCGCCAGGTGTCCAGGTTCGGGGTCAGGCGCAGGCTGGCCAGCTGCTCGATCGGCTGGTGGGTCGGGCCGTCTTCGCCCAGACCGATGGAGTCGTGGGTGAACACGTACAGCACGCGCTGCTTCATCAGGGCGGACATGCGCACTGCGTTGCGGGCGTATTCCATGAAGATCAGGAAGGTCGCGCCGTAGGGGATGAAGCCGCCGTGCAGGGCCACGCCGTTCATGATGGCGCTCATGCCGAACTCGCGAACGCCGTAGAACACGTAGTTGCCGGAAGCGTCTTCCGGGGTCACGCCCTTGCAGCCTTTCCACAGGGTCAGGTTGGAGCCGGCGAGGTCGGCGGAGCCGCCGAGGAATTCCGGCAGCAGCGGGCCGAAGGCGTTCAGCGCGTTCTGGCTGGCCTTGCGGCTGGCGATGGTTTCGCCCTTGGCGGCGACTTCGGCGACGTAGGCAGCGGCCTTCTCGGCGAAGTCAGCCGGCAGCTCGCCAGCGACGCGGCGCTGGAACTCGGCGGCAAGTTCCGGATGGGCGGCCTGGTAGGCGGCGAAGCGCTGGTTCCACTCGGATTCGCGGCTGGCGCCGGCTTCCTTGGCGTCCCACTCGGCGTAGATGTCCGCAGGGACTTCGAACGGCGCGTGGTTCCAACCCAGCGCGGCGCGGGTGGCGGCGATCTCGTCGTTGCCCAGCGGCGCGCCGTGGCACTCTTCCTTGCCCTGCTTGTTGGGCGAGCCAAAGCCGATCACGGTCTTGCAGCAGATCAGGGTCGGGACGTCGCTCTTGCGGGCGGTCTCGATGGCGGTCTTGATCTCGTCGGCGTCATGGCCGTCGACATTGCGGATCACCTGCCAGCCGTAGGCTTCGAAGCGCTTCGGAGTGTCGTCGGTGAACCAGCCGTGGACTTCGCCATCGATGGAGATGCCGTTGTCGTCGTAGAAGGCGATCAGCTTGCTCAGGCGCAGGGTGCCGGCCAGCGAGGCGACTTCATGGGAGATGCCTTCCATCATGCAACCGTCGCCCAGGAAGGCGTAGGTGAAGTGGTCGACGATGTTGTGGCCGTCGCGGTTGAACTGCGCGGCCAGCACTTTCTCGGCCAGGGCCATGCCCACGGCGTTGGCGATGCCCTGGCCGAGCGGACCGGTGGTGGTCTCGACGCCAGCGGTGTAGCCGTACTCCGGGTGGCCCGGGGTGCGCGAGTTGAGCTGGCGGAAGTTCTTCAGGTCATCGACGGTGACGTCGTAGCCGGTCAGGTGCAGCAGCGAGTAGATCAGCATCGAGCCGTGGCCGTTGGACAGCACGAAGCGGTCGCGGTCGGCCCACTGCGGGTTGCTCGGGTTGTGCTTCATGTAATCGCGCCAGAGCACTTCGGCGATGTCCGCCATACCCATGGGGGCGCCAGGGTGGCCGCTGTTGGCTTTCTGCACGGCATCCATGCTCAGTGCGCGGATGGCATTGGCTCGCTCACGACGGCTGGGCATCGCTGAATCTCCTGCGGGGTGCTTCGAATGATCGAAGGGGATGAAAAAAGGCGGCTATTTTCGCCCAGCCGGACACCCCGGGGCAATGATGATCGACAAGCTGCACGCGCCGCGGCCTCCCACCACGCGGCGCGGGGCTCGCCGCGATGCCCGCGATGCCCGCGATGGCGGCGGCATCCCATGGCTGGCGCAGTTCGTCAGCAATATCAAAACTTTTTGATACAGCTATTGCCCACCCCGGACCCCGCGACTAGACTGCGCGACCTATGAGTCTGCGCATGCCCGAAATCCGCCACGACGAGTGCGACCAGCTAGCTGCCCTGTGCAAGGCCGGCGGCGACCCGCTGCGGCTGAACGTGCTGCGCGCCCTGGCAAACGATTCGTTCGGCGTGCTGGAGCTGGCGCAGATCTTCGGCATCCGCCAGTCGGGGATGAGCCACCACCTCAAGGTGCTGGCCCAGGCCGGGCTGGTCGCCACCCGCCGCGAAGGCAACGCGATCTTCTATCGCCGCGCCCTGCCCCAGGCCGACAGCCTCGGCGGCACGCTGCACGGTGCGCTGCTGGAGGAAGTCGACGAATTGGACCTGCCGGCCGACGTCGCGGCGCAAATCGCCGCGGTGCACGCGCAGCGCGCCGCCGTCAGCCGCACCTACTTCGCCCGTAGCGCGGAGAAGCTGCAGGCCACGCAGGACCTGATCGCAGGACTGCCGCAATACCGTGAAAGCGTGCTGGCGCTGCTCGACTCGCTGAGTTTCGACGGCGCCTCCACGGCCCTGGAAGTCGGCCCCGGCGACGGTGGATTCCTCCCCGAGCTGGCCCGGCGCTTCGCGCAGGTCACCGCCCTGGACAACAGCGCGGCCATGCTCGAACTGGCGCGGCAACGCTGCGCCGACGAAAGACTGGGCAACGTCCGGCTGCGGCTGGCCGATGCCCTGCAGGACGCCGAAGACGCGGCGGACTGCGTGGTACTGAACATGGTGCTGCACCACTTCGCGGCACCGGCGGATGCCCTGCGCCAGCTGGCGCGCCTGGTCAAACCGGGTGGCAGCCTGCTGGTGACGGATCTCTGCAGCCACGACCAGAGCTGGGCCAGGGAGGCCTGTGGCGATCTCTGGCTGGGGTTCGAACAGGAAGACCTGGCCCGCTGGGCCGACGCCGCCGGGCTCGCGCCCGGGGAGAGTGTTTACATTGGTTTGCGTAATGGCTTTCAGATCCAGGTTCGGCATTTCGCCAAGCCGGATTCGCGAAGCGTCCTCACCCACCGGTAATGAATAGGAACCGTTAGATGAGCGAATATTCTGTTTTCACTTCTGAATCCGTATCCGAAGGCCATCCCGACAAGATCGCGGACCAGATCTCCGATGCCGTGCTGGACGCCATCATCGCCAAGGACAAGTACGCCCGCGTGGCCTGCGAAACCCTGGTGAAGACCGGCGTTGCCATCATCGCCGGCGAAGTCACCACCTCTGCCTGGGTCGACCTGGAAGAGCTGGTGCGCAAAGTCATCATCGACATCGGCTACAACAGCTCCGACGTCGGCTTCGACGGCGCCACCTGCGGCGTGCTGAACATCATCGGCAAGCAGTCCGTGGACATCAACCAGGGTGTCGACCGCGCCAAGCCGGAAGACCAGGGCGCTGGCGACCAGGGCCTGATGTTCGGCTACGCCAGCAACGAAACCGACGTGCTGATGCCCGCGCCGATCTGCTTCTCCCACCGTCTGGTCGAGCGCCAGGCCGAAGCGCGCAAGTCCGGCCTGCTGCCGTGGCTGCGTCCGGATGCCAAGTCGCAGGTCACCTGCCGCTACGAAAACGGCAAGGTCGTCGGCATCGACGCCATCGTGCTGTCCACCCAACACAACCCCGAGGTCAGCTACAAGGACCTGCGCGAGGGCGTGATGGAGCTGATCATCAAGCACGTGCTGCCGGCCGAGCTGCTGCACAAGGACACCCAGTTCCACATCAACCCGACCGGCAACTTCGTCATCGGCGGCCCGGTGGGCGACTGCGGCCTGACCGGCCGCAAGATCATCGTCGACTCCTACGGCGGCATGGCTCGCCACGGCGGCGGCGCCTTCTCCGGCAAGGACCCGTCCAAGGTCGACCGTTCGGCTGCCTACGCCGGCCGCTACGTGGCCAAGAACATCGTTGCCGCCGGCCTGGCCGAGCGCTGCGAGATCCAGGTGTCCTACGCCATCGGCGTGGCCCAGCCGACCTCCATCTCGATCAACACCTTCGGCACCGGCAAGATCGGCGACGACAAGATCATCCAACTGGTCCGCGAGCACTTCGACCTGCGTCCGTACGCGATCACCAAGATGCTCGACCTGCTTCACCCGATGTACCAGCCGACCGCGGCTTACGGTCACTTCGGCCGCAACCCGTTCGAGATGACCTACGGCGACGATACCTTCACCGCCTTCACCTGGGAGCGCACCGACAAGGCCGCTGCCCTGCGCGACGCCGCCGGCCTGTAAGGCTCCAGCGTCACGAAGAAGAAGCCCTGCCCATGCGGGGCTTTTTCATGGGCGTTGCGGAAAGCTCCCACGCCCGCCCCGGCGCCTTCCCAGCCGCCGTCCTCCTAGCCTGGAACGCCCTTCCGGACGCGAGGACACCGCCATGCGCCACCTGCCGCTCACCTGCCTGCTGCTCTGCCCCGCCATCGCCGTGGCCTGCCCGGACTGGCCGGAACCGCGTGCGCGTGTCGAACTCGACAGCCTGCGCCTACAGATATCCAACTGGGACCGGGCCTATCACCTGCACGGCGAATCGCCGGTCGCCGACGAGCTCTACGACCAGTCGCGCCGCCAGTTCAGCGAGCGGCAGCGCTGTTATCCACAGCTGCACATCGAGCTTCCACCTCCTCTGCAGGGTGCCGCCGGCAAATTGCGCCATCCCGTTCCACACACCGGCCTGGACAAAGCGCCCGACGAGCAAGCGGTGAGCCACTGGCTGGAGGGTCGCGGCGACCTCTGGGTCCAGCCGAAGGTGGATGGCGTCGCGGTCACGCTCATCTACCAGGATGGCGAGCTGCGCCAGGCGATCAGCCGCGGCGACGGCCTGGCCGGCCAGGACTGGACCGCCAATGCCCGCCAGGTGCCGGGCATTCCACAGCGGCTGCCCGGCACGGGACGGCTGGTCCTGCAAGGCGAGCTGTACTGGCGCCAGCCCGGTCACGTGCAGGCCCACGACGGCGGGCAAGGCGCGCGCGGCAAGGTGGCCGGGCTCATGGCCCGGCAATCCATCGGTGAGCAGGCGCAAGGCATCGGCCTGTTCGTCTGGGAGCTGCCGCTCGGGCCACAGGACATGCCCGAGCGCCTGCAGGCGCTGCGCGAACTCGGTTTCAGCTATAGCGCGGCGCTCACCGAACCGGTTCGCAGCATCGACGACGTGCGCAAATGGCGCGAGCGCTGGTACCGCAGCGCCCTGCCCTTCGCCAGCGACGGCATCGTCATCCGCCAGGGCCGGCGCGCTTCGGGCAGCACCTGGCGCGCGCAGCCGGCATCCTGGGCCATCGCCTGGAAATACCCTTATCGACAGGCTTTGGCGGAAGTCCGCGCGGTGCAATTCAAGGTGGGACGCAGCGGGCGCATCACACCCCTCCTGCAACTACAGCCGGTCGAGTTGGATGACCGCCGCATCGCCCAGGTGAGTCTGGGCTCGCTGCGGCGCTGGGAGGCGCTGGACATCCGCCCCGGCGACCAGGTCGCCGTCGCCCTGGCCGGCCTGACCATTCCGCGCCTGCAGGCGGTGGTCCGCCGCTCGCCGCACCGCGTGCCCGTCCAGGCACCGGCGGCCGGGCGCTATCACGCGCTCAGTTGCTGGCGGTCGGACGAAGGCTGCGAGGAACAATTTCTCGCCCGCCTCGCCTGGCTGGGCGGCAAGCAGGGGCTCAAGCTGCAGGGCGTAGGTCCGGGCACCTGGCGAACGCTGCTGGAAGCCGGTCAGTTGCAGGGTTTGCTGGACTGGCTGGACCTGCCCGCCGACCAGCTAGCAGCCTTGCCAGGCATTGGCGAACGCAGCGCGCAACAGCTGCAGCAGCAATTCGAGACTGCGCGCAGCCGTCCCTTCCGCCAGTGGATACGGGCGCTCGGCGCTCCGCAGGCCGACAGCCTGCCGGATGAGCGCTGGACCGAGCTGTCCGCCCGCACCGTCGAGGACTGGCAGCGCCTGCCCAACATCGGCCCGACGCGCGCCCGGCAACTGCAGGCTTTCTTCGCCGATGCCGAGGTGCGAGGCCTCGCGGAGCAGCTTCGCCGTGCGGGCATAGCGGGTTTCTGAATGCGCCGGGCAGGCGCACAATTGCGCTCCCTTCTCAGCCGATAGCATCGCCATGCGCATTCGCGTCCTGTCCGACCTGCACCACGAACACTTCGACGGCCGCCGCGAACTGCCCGAGGTCGAAGCCGATCTCGTGGTGCTGGCCGGCGACATCCACGAGCACCTCCAGGGCCTGCACTGGGCCCGCGAGGCCTTCCCCGACACGCCGGTGGTGTACGTCTCCGGCAACCACGAGTTCTACGACTCCGACCTGCCGGACCTGACCCAGGCCATGCGCAACCTGGCGCGCGCCCTGGATATCCACTTTCTGGAAAACGACGCGGTGGTCATCGAGGGCGTGCGCTTCCTCGGCGCCACCCTGTGGACGGACTTCCGCTTGTACGGCGAAGACAACCGGGACCTGACACTGCAACGCGCGTTGCAGCTGATGCCGGACTTCAGCTGCATCGACTGGTTCACCCAGCCCTACACGCCGGCGCTCAGCCAGCAGTTGTTCCAGGCTTCGCGCGACTGGCTGGCGGCGCAGCTGGCCGAGCCTTTCGCCGGGCCGACCGTGGTGGTCAGCCACCACGCACCCAGCGCGCGCTCGATCCCGCCGCAGTATGTCGGCGACAGCCTGTCGCCGGCCTTCGCCTCGGACCTCGAAGCGCTGGTCGAGCAGTGCGACCTGTGGATTCACGGCCACGTTCACGATGCCCTCGACTACCGCATCGGCTGCGGCCGGGTGGTGTGCAACCCGGGCGGTTATCCCCGGGAACGGGGCGGCTTCGATCCCTACTGCGTCGTCGAGGTCTGAGCGGCCGGCGGCAGGCTCTGGCTGAAGAAGCGCCAGATCTCCGCGGGCCCGTCCAGTTCCGGGTCGCCCGCGCCGAGCAGGCGCGGCGGACGATAGCCCGGCTGCGACAGCAGGTGACCGCCGCCATGCACGCTGACCAGCTCGACAGGCGGTGCGCCTGCAGCCTGCCAAATACGGCGTTCGGACCAGATCGGCCCCGGCCGGGTCAGTTGTTCGGGCTCGCCGGCGGCATCAATGCCATTGCGCTTCGCCTGCGCGGCGGCAGCATCCTCACTGCCCAGCACGTCTCCGCGATCGCCAAAGCCGAACAGCCGCACGCGTCCACCGGCGAAGGGGTTGATCGGATCGCGCGTGCCGTTCATCAACAGGGTCGCCAACGGCTTCTCCAGCGGCCGGCAGTCATCGTTCTCCGGCGTCGGCGGACTGGCCGCCACCAGGGCGATGCCGGCCAGCGGCAGCTTTCCTTCGGCAGCCATGCGCAGGGCCATCTGCCCACCGTTGGAGTAGCCAGCAACGAAGATTTGCTGCGGGTCGACCTGACGCTCGCGCTGCACGCGGCGGATCAGCCGGCTGAGGAAGGTCACGTCGTCGATGTGCTCTGTCCGCGCGCTGTAACTGGCGGCCTTGCGGCAATCGTTCCAGTGGCCCTCGTAACCGTCGGGATAGAGCACCAGGAAGCCGTAGCGATCAGCCAGCGCATCGAAGCCGTAACCGCTGTCTCGACGCATGCCTTCGCCATTGCTCTGCGAGGCGTGCAACACCACCAGCAGGGCCGGATTGGGCGCCAGCTTCTCCGGCACGTAGAGGACGTAATAGCGGCGCATGCCGCCGGTGCGCAGCGAGCTGTCCTCGCTCACGCCGGTCAACGCCGGCTCGCGCAATCGCTCACCCGGCAGCAGATACCAGGCACCAGCCAGCAATGCTGCCAGCAGCAGGAAAATGAGCCCCTGCACCAGGCGAATCGCGATACGCATCCAGCCTCCCCGCTCCGTGGCCCGGAGCACGCCCAGTGGATCGGATCGAGCAGCGACCTGCCGCAAGACAAGGTCATCCCGCGCGCTTAATGGCAAACTCTAGCCCTTCGCCCGCGCGGCATTCCCTTTTGGTAACGCAGGACCCGAGAATGTTCCGATCCCTCTCCCTCAACCTCGCCCTCATGCTCTGCGGCAGCGCCTTCGCTGCACCGACGGAGCAACCCCTGACCGGCTGCGCGGCGAAACGGGCGGAAATCGCTGGAAAACTGGAAGAAGCCCGGGCGCGCGGCGACCAGAACGCTGTCGCCGGGCTGCAGACCGCCCTGGATAAGTCCAAGGCCAACTGCACGGACGACGGTCTGGCACAGCAGCGCGCCCAGCGCGTCATCGATGCAGAGAAGGAAGTCAGCCGCCGCGAGAAGGACCTGCGCAAGGCGCTGGACAAGGGCGACGCGGAGAAGCTCGAAAAACGCAAGACCAAGCTTGCCGAGGCCCGTGCCGAGCTGGAGCAGGCCAAGCGCGAGCTGGCGGAATAGAGCTCGCGGCTGAATAGACGGCATAAACCTGTAGGAGCGGACCTTGTCCGCGATTTTCCTAGCACCGATGGCGCAGGGAATCGCGGATGAGATCCGCTCCTACGGCGTTAAAGCGCGCGGAATTTCTTGTGGCAGGCTTCGCAGGCGTCTTCCACGGCGGCGAAATCCTTGCGCACGCCTTCGGCAGTCGGAGTCGCTGCGCGGGTGTTGGCCTCCAGCGCAGTGACGGCCTGCTGGAAGGTCTTGGAGTCGGCCTGGAATTCCAGCTGGCGCTGCCAGAGCTCGTCCTTGGCGCGGCTGTCACCGCCTTCGTCGGTCGGCTTGCTGGTGGGGAAGTACTGCCAGGGCTGGCCGGCCAGCTCGTTGAGCTTCACCGAATCGGCGCGGAATTTCTCGGCATCGAAGACGATACGCCCGCGCAGCATGCCGCCCATGTCCTCGCTGGCGTGCAGCATCTGCTTGAAAACGGCCTGGCGCTTGGCCAACGGCGAATTCGGATCGAGGCGGTGGCAACCGGCCAGGGCGACGCCGGCCAACAGCAGAACGGACAGGGTCTTCAGCTTCATCGAGCGGACTCTTGTGGGGATGGGCCAGACACGGGGAGCGCCGGATTATCCGCTCGCCCCGAGCAATGTTCCAGTCCGCCGGCCAGCCACTGCGGCCATCGGCCGCAGTGAATTCGTCCTTCGTTCAGCCGCCGTTCAGGCAGAGACAACGAAGAAGGACGCGATCAGCGCCATGCCGATGAACCACACCAGCGAGCGCAGCATCGCCAGGTCGGCGAGGTAGCAGATCATGTAGATCAGGCGGCTGATGATCCAGGCCATGGCCAGGCGGTCGATGGTCGTCGGTTCTGCATTGCCCACCACGTAAGCCACCATCACGGCGATGGCGAAGGCCGGCGTGACCTCGAAGCTGTTCAGCTGGAAGTTGTGCGCGCGCCGGCGGTAGCCCGCCAGCCCCTCGAGGAAGGAGCGCGGGTCGCGGTTCTGCCGCGGGCCGAAATCGCGGCCGGCGAACTTGGCGAGGCCTGTGCCCAGGTAGGGCAGGAACAGGGCGATGAGGATGCACCAGAAGGCGATAGGCATGTCTGAGGACTCGTCGAAAAGAGCGCGCCAGACTGCCGCAAGCCCATTCGGTCGTCCATGACCGGCACGCAAAAAACGCGCGCAGCCACGGCCAATCTCAGAGCTTCATCACCAGCATGCCGGCCAGTACCAGGCTGCAGGCCAGCAAACGCGGCAGGCCGAAGGGTTCCTTGAGGAAACGCATGCCGAACAGCACCACCAGCAGCACGCTGGTCTCGCGCAGCGCCGCCGCCTCGGCGATGGAACCCAGCTGCATGGCCCAGAGCACCAGGCCGTAGCTGGCCATCACGCAGACGCCGACGCAGAGGCCGAGCCTCCATTGGGTTTGCCAGAAGCGCGCGAAAGCACGGGTGCGCGCGCCAACGGCGATCACTGGGAAAGGCAGTCCCGAGAGCAGCGTCAGCCAGACCAGGTAGTCCAGCGGCTGCGGCCAGCGCTTGAGGGCGTTGCCGTCGGTCCAGGTGTAACTGCCGATGCAAAGCCCCATCAGCAGCACGACCGGGAAGGCGATCCACGGCAGCTTCGATCCGCCGCCGCCCTTGAGCAGGCAGAGCATGCCCAGCGGGATCAGCAGGATGCCGAGCACCTGCCGGTCGCTCAGCGTCTCGCCGCCGGCCAGCAGGGTCAGCGCCAGCACCACCAACGGGGAGAGGCCACGCATCAGCGGATAGACCAGGCCGAGGTCGCCGACCTTGTAGGCCTGGATCAGCAGCACCCGGTAAACCAGCTGCAACAGCACGGCCGTGCCCAGCCAGGGCCAGACCTCGGCAGGTGGCAGGCTGATCCAGGGCAGCAGTGCGAGGGCGACGACCAGCCCGACGAGGTCCATGCAAGCCACCACCAGCAGGCGGTCGGCGCTGAATTTGACGAGGGTGTTCCAGGCCGCATGGAGCACGGCGGCGAGCAGGACCAGCGTGGTGGCGAACAAGGCGGGAATTCCTGGTATAGACCAGATGAATTCTACCCTCGCCACCCCCGGCCCGGGCAAGCCCGCCCGGCGGCCCGGTCAGACCTCGGAATCTTCCTCGTCCTTGAACTGGTCCTTGATGTAGGTGATCTCGGTCTTGCCGTGGGGCGCCGGCACGCCATCCGGGCCCATGTTGACGAAGACCATCTTGTCGATGGTGAGGATGCTCTTGCGGGTGATCTTGTTGCGCACGTGGCAGGTCAGGGTGATCGAGGTGCGGCCGAATTCGGTGGCGGTGATGCCCATCTCGATGATGTCGCCGGTACGCGCCGAGCTGACGAAGTTGATCTCGGAAATGAACTTGGTGACCACGCGCTGGTTGCCCAGCTGGATGATGGCGTAGATGGCTGCCTCCTCGTCGATCCACTTCAACAGGCTGCCGCCGAACAGCGAACCGTTGGGGTTGAGGTCTTCGGGCTTGATCCATTTACGGGTGTGGAAATTCATGGAAACTCCATAGGTGCGGATGCGCCTTGTGGGCGCGATGACGGGGGAAGCCCCGCCGGCTATGCAAGTCAGGCGCCATCCGGCACGCGGCACCGTGCTGCGGGTCAGCCTAAACCGGCTTCGCTGCGGTAGACGCGCGCCTCGTCGAGCAGCCAGTCGCGGAAGGCCCGGACACTGGCCGACTCCACCTTGCGCTCGGGAATCATCAGGTAATAGGCGTTCTCGCTCAAATAGGCATGCTGCATGGCGACGATCAATCGCCCCTCGGCCAGCTCGCGCTGGATCAGCATCGGCGGGATCAGCGCCACGCCCATGCCGAGCATCGCCGCCTGGGCGAGCATGGAGAAAAGCTCGTAGCGCGTGCCGTTCATGTCATGCGCCACGCTCATGCCGAGCGAACCGAACCACTGGCGCCACGCGTAGGGCCGAGTGGTCTGCTGCATCAGCGGCAGCTCGGCGATTTCCGCGGCGCTCAGCCCGTTGCGTCCGCCCAGCAGCTCCGGGCTGCACACCGGCAGCGGGTCCTCGTGCATGAGGAAGTGCGAGACGGTGCCTGACCAGGCACCATCGCCGAAATACAGCGCGCAGTCGAAGTCGGTGTCGGCGAAGAGGAACGGCCGTGTGCGGTTGGTCAGGTTGACCGTGATCTCCGGGTGCAGCCCCTTGAAGGTGCGCAGGCGTGGCAGCAGCCATTGGGTGGCGAAGGTTGGCACCACCGCCAGCTCGATGCTGCCGCCGCCTTGCTGGCCCATCACCGCCAGGGCGTCACGCTCCACCGCATCCAGCTGAGCAGCGACGCGGCGGCTGTAGCCCAGGCCCGCCTCGGTGAGCTTGACCCCGCGTCGCGAGCGGCGGAACAGCTCGACACCGAGGAACTCCTCGAGCCCTGCGATCTGCCGGCAGATCGCGCTCTGGGTCAGCGACAGTTCTTCGGCCGCCTTGGTGAAGCTCTCGTGGCGCGCAGCGGACTCGAAGCTGACCAGCGCTGCCGTGGTGGGAATCTTGCGCCGCATCGAATGCCTCTTGGGAATCTCGTAATTCGAATAACCGCTCAAAACCACAAATCAAACGCGCGTTTCACGTGCCTTCGAGCAATCACGGAGTGAGAAATTAGCACAACAGAGTGCGAATTAGTCGGTTGCCGCACCGGTCGGCGGCTGACTAGGATCGGCCGCACTCCGTCCGCCTAAACTGGAGCGGACACCCTGTCACTGCCCCGAGGTAACCCGATGGCCACCAAAGCAAGCTTCAACTGGGAAGACCCGCTGCTGCTGGATCAGCAACTCACCGAAGAAGAGCGCATGGTGCGCGACAGCGCCTACCAGTTCGCCCAGGACAAGCTGGCCCCGCGCGTGCTGGAAGCCTTCCGCCACGAGCAGACCGACCCGGCGATCTTCCGCGAGATGGGCGAAACCGGCCTGCTCGGCGCGACCATCCCCGAACAATACGGTGGCAGCGGCCTGAACTACGTGTGCTACGGCCTGATCGCCCGTGAAGTCGAGCGCATCGACTCCGGCTACCGCTCGATGATGAGCGTGCA
The DNA here is from genome assembly GCF_000689415.1 of Pseudomonas knackmussii B13. Classification (NCBI taxonomy): domain Bacteria; kingdom Pseudomonadati; phylum Pseudomonadota; class Gammaproteobacteria; order Pseudomonadales; family Pseudomonadaceae; genus Pseudomonas; species Pseudomonas knackmussii. The sequence continues at coordinate 5,665,294 of NZ_HG322950.1, forward strand.
GTCCTCCCTGGTGATGGTGCCGATCAACGAATTCGGCAACGAAGCCACCAAGCAGAAATACCTGCCGAAACTGGCCAGCGGCGAATACATCGGCTGCTTCGGCCTGACCGAGCCGGACCACGGCTCCGACCCGGGCTCGATGATCACCCGCGCCAAGAAGGTCGACGGCGGCTACCGCCTGACCGGCGCCAAGATGTGGATCACCAACAGCCCGATCGCCGACGTCTTCGTGGTCTGGGCCAAGGATGACGAAGGCCAGATCCGCGGCTTCGTCCTCGAGAAAGGCTGGGAAGGCCTGTCCGCCCCGGCGATCCACGGCAAGGTCGGCCTGCGCGCGTCCATCACCGGCGAGATCGTGATGAACAACGTGTTCGTCCCGGAAGAGAACGCCTTCCCCGAAGTGCGCGGCCTGCGCGGCCCCTTCACCTGCCTGAACTCGGCACGCTACGGCATCTCCTGGGGCGCCCTGGGTGCCGCCGAAGCCTGCTGGCACACCGCCCGCCAGTACACCCTGGACCGCAAGCAGTTCGGCCGCCCGCTGGCTGCCAACCAGCTGATCCAGAAGAAACTGGCCGACATGCAGACCGAGATCACCCTCGCCCTGCAAGGCTGCCTGCGCCTGGGCCGCATGAAGGACGAAGGCACCGCCGCGGTGGAAATCACTTCCATCATGAAGCGCAACAGCTGCGGCAAGGCCCTGGACATCGCCCGCATGGCCCGCGACATGCTGGGCGGCAACGGCATCTCCGACGAGTTCGGCGTGGCCCGTCACCTGGTCAACCTGGAAGTGGTGAACACCTACGAAGGGACCCACGACGTCCACGCGCTGATCCTCGGCCGCGCACAGACCGGCATCCAGGCCTTCTTCTGATGCCCATTGCCGGCGGCCACACGGCCGCCGGCAGCTTCCCGCCTGTCCTTCGCTGCCAGGAGTCCTCCATGTCCGGCGCCCTCTCGCATATCCGCGTACTCGACCTCTCCCGCGTCCTGGCCGGTCCCTGGGCCGGGCAGATCCTCGCCGACCTCGGCGCCGAAGTGATCAAGATCGAACGTCCCGGCAGCGGCGACGACACCCGCGCCTGGGGCCCGCCCTACCTGAAGGACGCCGAAGGCAGAGACACCACCGAGGCCGCCTACTACCTGTCGGCCAACCGCAACAAGAAATCCGTCACCGTCGACTTCACCCAGCCCGAGGGCCAGCGCCTGGTGCGCGAGATGGCGGCCAAGGCCGACATCGTCCTGGAGAACTTCAAGGTCGGCGGCCTGAAGAGCTACGGCCTGGACTACGAGTCGCTGAAGAAGATCAACCCGAAGCTGATCTACTGCTCGATCACCGGCTTCGGCCAGCACGGCCCCTACGCCAAGCGCGCCGGCTACGACTTCATGATCCAGGGCCTGGGCGGCCTGATGAGCATCACCGGCCGCTCCGACGCCGAGGAAGGCGCAGGCCCGGTGAAGGTCGGCGTGGCGCTGACCGACATCATGACCGGCCTCTACTCGGCCACGGCGATCCTCGCCGCCCTCGCCCACCGCGATGTCAGCGGCATCGGCCAGCACATCGACATGGCCCTGCTCGACGTGCAGGTCGCCTGCCTGGCCAACCAGACCCTGAACTACCTGACCACCGGCATCCCACCGCGTCGACTGGGCAACGCACACCCGAACATCGTGCCCTACCAGGACTTCCCCACCGCCGATGGCGACATGATCCTCACCGTCGGCAACGACGGGCAGTTCCGCAAGTTCTGCGAACTGGCCGGGCACCCGGAATGGGCCGACGACGAACGCTTCGCCAGCAACAAGGCGCGCGTGGCGCATCGCGATGTGCTCATCCCGCTGATCCGCCAGGCCACCGTGATGCGCACCACCGCCGAGTGGATCGCCGTGCTGGAAGAGGCCAGCGTGCCCTGCGGGCCGATCAACGACCTGTCCCAGGTATTCGCCGACCCACAGGTGATCGCCCGCGGCCTGCGCGTCGACCTGCCGCACCCGCTGGCCGGCAGCGTGCCGCAGGTGGCCAGCCCGATCCGCCTGTCGGAGACCCCGGTCGAATACCGCAACGCCCCGCCGACCCTCGGCCAGCACACCGAGCAGATCCTCGAAAGCGTGCTCGGCCTCGACGCCGCCGCCATCGACAAGCTGCGCGCGCAGGGCGTGATCTGAACCCGTCGCCCCGCGCCAGGGTTTTCACGGCCCCTGGCGCGGGCAGCGGCGGGCCCGGCCGTCGCAGCGCAGAAGACGGAAAACCTTTGGCTTGCCGCCGCTCGCCGCTATAATCCGCAGGCTTCAAACGGCCGGCACCGCTCCGGTCGCTCCCGCCACCTGTCCGAGGGGCGCTGCAGCAAGCGAAAGCTTGTCAGGCTCGGACGGGGCGCGTCCCGCTCGGCATCCGCCGCGCGCACTACGCATCAACGGCGCCCATTCGCAGACAACGAATGGAGAGTTACGCATGAGCGCTGTCATGACGCCTGCCGGTTTCACCGACTTCAAAGTCGCCGACATTTCCCTGGCCGCCTGGGGCCGCCGCGAGCTGATCATCGCCGAGTCCGAAATGCCGGCTCTGATGGGCCTGCGCCGCAAGTACGCCGCCAGCCAGCCGCTGAAAGGCGCGAAGATCCTCGGTTGCATCCACATGACCATCCAGACCGGGGTTCTCATCGAGACCCTGACCGCGCTGGGCGCCGAAGTGCGCTGGTCGAGCTGCAACATCTTCTCCACCCAGGACCAGGCCGCTGCCGCCATCGCCGCTGCCGGCATCCCGGTATTCGCCTGGAAAGGCGAGACCGAGCAGGAGTACGAGTGGTGCATCGAGCAGACCATCCTGAAAGATGGCCAGCCGTGGGACGCCAACATGGTGCTGGACGACGGCGGTGACCTGACCGAGATCCTGCACAAGAAATACCCGCAGATGCTCGAGCGCATCCACGGCATCACCGAAGAGACCACCACCGGTGTGCACCGTCTGCTCGACATGCTCAAGGCCGGCACCCTGAAAGTCCCGGCGATCAACGTCAACGACGCGGTCACCAAGAGCAAGAACGACAACAAGTACGGCTGCCGCCACAGCCTGAACGACGCCATCAAGCGCGGCACCGACCACCTGCTGTCCGGCAAGCAGGCCCTGGTGATCGGCTACGGCGACGTGGGCAAGGGCTCGGCCCAGTCCCTGCGTCAGGAAGGCATGATCGTGAAGGTTTCCGAAATCGACCCGATCTGCGCCATGCAGGCCTGCATGGACGGCTTCGAGCTGGTTTCCCCGTACAAGAACGGCATCAATGACGGCACCGAGGCCAGCGTCGACGCCGCGCTGCTGGGCAAGATCGACCTGATCGTCACCACCACCGGCAACGTCAACGTCTGCGACGCCGGCATGCTCAAGGCCCTGAAGAAGCGCGCCGTGGTGTGCAACATCGGTCACTTCGACAACGAGATCGACACCGCCTTCATGCGCAAGAACTGGGCATGGGAAGAGGTCAAGCCGCAGGTGCACAAGATCCACCGCACCGGCGCCGGCGACTTCGATCCGGCCAACGACGACTACCTGATCCTGCTGGCCGAAGGCCGCCTGGTGAACCTGGGCAACGCCACCGGCCACCCGAGCCGCATCATGGACGGCTCCTTCGCCAACCAGGTACTGGCGCAGATCTTCCTGTTCGAGCAGAAGTACGCCGACCTCTCCGCCGAGAAGAAAGCCGAGCGTCTGACCGTCGAAGTACTGCCGAAGAAACTCGACGAAGAAGTGGCCCTGGAAATGGTCAAGGGCTTCGGTGGCGTGGTCACCCGACTGACCCCGAAACAGGCCGAGTACATCGGCGTCACCGTCGAAGGTCCGTTCAAGCCGGATACCTACCGCTACTAAGGCCCGCACGGGAACCGGCGGCGCACTGCGCCGCCGGCTGCCTGTAGCGCGAAGGAAAGTCTATGTCTCAAGAACGCCGCTTCAGCTTCGAGTTCTTCCCCGCCAAGACCGAAGCCGGGCATGAAAAACTGCTGGCCACCGCGCGCCAGCTGGCCGGTTACAAGCCGGACTTCTTCTCCTGCACCTACGGTGCCGGCGGCTCGACCCGCGACCGTACCCTGCAGACCGTGCTGCAACTGGACGGCGAGGTGAAAGTTCCCACCGCACCGCACCTGTCCTGCGTCGGCGACAGCAAGGCCGAGCTGCGCGCCCTGCTGGCCCACTACAAGGACGCCGGCATCCAGCGCATCGTCGCGCTGCGTGGCGACCTGCCGTCGGGCATGGGCATGGCCAGCGGCGAGCTGCGCTACGCCAACGAGTTGGTGGAGTTCATCCGCGCCGAGACCGGCGATCACTTCCACATCGAAGTCGCCGCCTACCCGGAAGTCCACCCGCAGGCCCGCAACTTCGAGAGCGACCTGGCCAACTTCGTGCGCAAGGTGAAAGCCGGCGCCGACAGCGCCATCACCCAGTACTTCTTCAACGCCGACAGCTATTTCCACTTCGTCGAGCGCGCGCAGAAGCTGGGCGTGGAAATCCCGATCGTGCCGGGCATCATGCCGATCACCAACTATTCCAAGCTGGCGCGCTTCTCCGACGCCTGCGGCGCGGAAATCCCGCGCTGGATCCGCAAGCAGCTGGAAGCCTACGGGGATGACATTCCCAGCATCCAGGCCTTCGGCGAGCAGGTGATCACCGAGATGTGCGAACGCCTGCTCGAAGGCGGCGCGCCGGGCCTGCACTTCTATACCCTGAACCAGGCCGAACCCAGCCTGGCACTGTGGAATAACCTGCAGCTGCCGCGCTGAGCCTGACCGGACCGCCGCCCACAAGGCGGCGGTTCGACCTCATGGACGAACGAGGTGGCGCATGGTCGACACGACCCACACCCTGATCTACCTGGTCTACGGCCGGGACAGCTATCACGAAGAGGCGCTGTTCAGCATCGCCAGCGCCTTTGCGCGCTTGCGCGAGACGCCCGGGCAGACGCTCGACGTGCTGGTCGTCACGGACAACAGCGAGCCTTATGCCGGTCTGCCGGTGCGCATTCATCGGCTCGACCCGACCACCCTCGCCCGCTGGCGCGGCCCGCACGACTACCACTTCCGGGCCAAGCACATCGTCCTGCGCGAAGCTCTGGACGAGCGCCCGAGCGCAGTCCTGATTGACACCGATACCTTCTTCCGCGTATCGCCCGTGCAGTTGTTCGAGCGAGTGCGCCAGGGCGCCCTGCTGTGCAACGCCATCGACGGACCGCTGGCCGACACCCCGTCGCCGGTTTACCGGGGGATGATCGAGTACCTGAAAGAGCGCGGGCTCGCCGACGAACGGACGCCGCTAGTCAACTCCGGGGTCATCGGACTGACGCGCGAGGACCGGGAAATCCTCGACCGTTCGTTGGAATTGATGGATGACCTCTATCCAATTGCCCGCGGGGCCTATACTCTTGAACAGTTTGTTCTCGCCCTGGCCGCTTATGGACGGTTGGAACCGATAGGCTGCACCGACCTGCTCCACCACTACTGGAGCCGCAAGCAGCTGTTCCGCGCGAAGATCCAGGCCTGGCTGAGCAAGCACCGAACGTCCCTTCTCAGCACGCCGGCCCTCGATGACACCTTGCTGGTGACCGATCGCCTGCCACGTCCACCACGTGCCTCGCGCCTGTTGTACAAGCTGAGAACCCTGTCGCTGCCGGCATCGATGCGCCAGTTCAGCCTGGAGCTGTTCTACGGTTGCCATCACTACGACAACGAGTTCGACCGGGCCTGCGGCCCCGTCTGGTGGGAAAAAGCCGCGACCAATGCCATCGAGCGCCACCCGGACCAGGCGGTGGAAGAACAGCTCGGTGACTGGCTGAATCACAAGGTGTTGCGCGCACTCCTCGGCCCTAGGCTCGAGGATATTCGTCAGCACCTACGCCAGCAGGACCTGCTCTGAACGGCAGCCCTCCTCTGGCAGCGCCTTCCCCCCGGGGCCGGGCGCACCCCCTGGCCGCCAGCTTCGCCGGCGGCCCCCGGTGGAGCCCACATGGGCACCTGCTAGTAGACCGGCGCAGCGCCAACGGGCAGCGCGCCGGCCGCCCCCTCCTTTCCGACGCGGGAACGAGGGCACAGAGGAGTTCTACGAACTTGGTGATTTCACATTCGCTGGCCTGCGGCCAGCTCATATAGGAATACCCGCATGTCCTTTTCCTCCCTCGGTCTGTCCGAGGCGCTGTCCCGCGCAGTAGAGGCTGCGGGCTATAGCCAACCCACTCCGGTCCAGCAACGCGCCATCCCCGCCGTGCTGCAGGGCCGTGACCTGATGGTCGCGGCGCAGACCGGTACCGGCAAGACCGGTGGTTTCGCCCTGCCGGTGCTCGAGCGCCTGTTCCCCGAAGGCCACCCCGACCGCGAACACCGCCACGGCCCGCGCCAGGCGCGCGTCCTGGTGCTGACGCCGACCCGCGAACTGGCCGCCCAGGTGCATGACAGCTTCAAGGTCTATGCCCGCGACCTGCCCATGAAGAGCGCCTGCATCTTCGGCGGCGTCGGCATGAATCCCCAGGTCCAGGCCATGTCCAAGGGCGTCGACATCCTGGTCGCCTGCCCCGGCCGCCTGCTCGACCTCATCGGCCAGGGCAGCGTGGACCTCTCCCGCGTGGAGATCCTGGTCCTCGACGAAGCCGACCGCATGCTCGACATGGGCTTCATCCACGATGTGAAGAAGGTTCTCGCCAAGCTGCCGCCCAAGCGTCAGAACCTGCTGTTCTCGGCGACCTTCTCCCGCGACATCACCGACCTCGCCAACAAGCTCCTGCATAACCCGGAGCGCATCGAGGTCACCCCGCCGAACACCACCGTCGAGCGTATCGAGCAACGCGTGTTCCGCATCTCCGCACCGCAGAAGCGCGCCTTGCTCGCGCACCTGGTGACTGTAGGTGCCTGGGAACAGGTGCTGGTCTTCACCCGCACCAAGCACGGCGCCAACCGCCTCGCCGAATACCTGACCAAGCACGGTCTGCCGGCTGCCGCGATCCACGGCAACAAGAGCCAGAACGCGCGCACCAAGGCCCTGGCCGACTTCAAGGCCAACGACGTGCGCATCCTGGTCGCCACCGACATCGCCGCCCGCGGCCTGGACATCGACCAGTTGCCCCACGTGGTCAACTACGAGCTGCCCAACGTCGAGGAAGACTACGTCCACCGCATCGGCCGTACCGGCCGTGCCGGGCGTAGCGGCGAAGCCATCTCGCTGGTCGCCCCGGACGAGGAAAAGCTGCTCAAGGCCATCGAGCGCCTGACCAAGCAGCAGATCCCCACCGGCGACATGCAGGGCTTCGACCCCAATGCCGCACTGCCGGAAGTCGCCCAGCCCGAGCCGCGCGAGCAGCCCCAGCGCCAGCCGCGCAAGGACAAGGCCAAGCGCAGCGAGCGTAGCGAGCGCAAACCGAAAGAACAGCAGCAGGCCCAGCCCGCCGCCGCCGAAGGCGCGCCTGTAGAAGATGAAGCAGCCCAGGGCGACAAGCCGGCCGGCAAGCGCCGTCGTCGTGGCGGCCGCGGCAAGAACAAGGGCGAAGGCCAGGGCCAGCCGCAAGGCGAGCAACAGGCCCAGCGCGGCGACAACCAGCCTCGGCAGCCGCGCCAACCGAAAGCCCCGCGCCCGCAGCAGGCAAATTCCGCGGATCGCGACCCCGAGGAATTCCTCGACGACGATTTCGACAACTTCGGCAACCGCGCCGACTACGTCAGCCCTTACCCGGACAAGGACCAGCAGCGCGGCCAACGCCGTCGTGGCGGCCAGGGCCAGCAAGGCCAGGGTCAAGGTCAGGGCCAGCCCAAGCAGGGCCAGCAGCGCGCCCGCGGGCAAGGTCAAGGCCAGGCTCAGGGCCAAGGTCAAGGTCAAGGTCAAGGTCAGGGCAAGCAGGGTCAGAAAGGCGCCGGCCAGGGTGGTCGTGGCAAGAACGCCAACGGTCAGCAACGCGGTGGCCAGGGTGGCCAAGGCGGCAACGCTCAGGGCAAGCAACGCGCCGCACGCAACAAGCGTGGTGGCAAGGGCGCGCCCTCGCTGATGAGCGACGCGCCGCTGCGCGAGCCTAGCGAATACGGCGCGGCCAAACCGACCCGCCAGCCGGTGGTGATCAACAAGCGCGACCTGGTGAAGGGCGACCGCTTCCCCACCGCCGAGCAACTGGAAGAGCTGGAACCGCGCCGCAAGGGCGAACGCCCGGCGCTGCTGACGCGCAATCGCTGATCGACGCTGCATGAGAAACCGCCCTTAGGGGCGGTTTTTTCTTGCCTGCCTGATTGCCGGCAATGCGCTTTAGAAGCGAGCTTGCTCGCGAATCGGTGCGAGGGTTCGCGAGCAAGCTCGCACCTACGGAAAGCAAAAACGAAAAAGCCGCCCGAAGGCGGCTTTCTTTTGTCGATCGCTCAGAGCACCTGACGCAGGAAGCTCTGTGCGCGCGGGTCGCTCGGCTGTTCGAAGAACTGCGCCGGCGACGCATCTTCCAGCAGCTTGCCATGGTCGAAGAACAGCACGCGATCGGCCACTTCGCGGGCGAAGCCCATCTCGTGGGTCACGCAGACCATGGTCATGCCTTCCACCGCTAGCGCCTTCATCACGTCCAGCACCTCGCCGACCATTTCCGGGTCGAGCGCCGAGGTCGGCTCGTCGAACAGCATCACTTTCGGTTCCATGCACAGTGCGCGGGCAATGGCCACGCGCTGCTGCTGCCCGCCGGAGAGGCGCGACGGATACTCGTTGGCCTTTTGCTCGATGCCGACCTTGGCCAGCAACGCCCGGGCCTTTTCCTCGCGCTCCTTCTTGCCGCGCTTGCGCACGACCTTCTGCGCCAGGCAGAGGTTCTCCAGCACCGTCATGTGCGGGAACAGGTTGAAGTGCTGGAACACCATGCCGACTTCGCGGCGGTAGGCGTTGATGTCGGTCTTCGGGTTGGCGAGGTCGACGCCGTCGATGCTCACCGAGCCGGAGTCGAACTCCTCCAGGCCGTTGAGGCAGCGCAGGAAGGTGGACTTGCCCGAGCCGGACGGCCCGATCACCACCACCACCTCGCCCTTTTCCACGCGGGTGGTCACGTCGTCCACCGCGCGCACCACATGGCCGCGGGTGTCGAACACCTTGGTCAGGTTGCGGACTTCAATCACTTTGTCCGAGCCTCCGTTCCAGCCGGCTCGCCAGGTGCGACAGCGGCAGGTTGATGACGAGGTAGAGGGCGGCCACGCAGAACCAGATCTCGAAGGTCGAGAACGAAGTGGTGATCGCCTCGCGGCCGCTCTTGGTCAGTTCGGTGATGGCGATCACCGACACCAGCGAGGTGTCCTTGACCAGGCTGATGAACTGCCCGGCCAGCGGCGGCAGCACACGCTTGAAGGCCTGCGGCAGGATCACGTGGCGCATGGCTTGAGGCGCACTGAGGCCGAGCGAACGCGCCGCCTCGTTCTGCCCGCGGGCGATGGACTGCACGCCGGCACGGACGATCTCGGCCACGTAGGCGCCGGTGAACAGCGCCAGCGCCGCCACCCCGGCGAACTCGCGGGACAGGTTGAGCACGGTGCCGATGAAGAAATAGAAGATGAAGATCTGCACCAGCAGCGGCGTGCCGCGCACCAGCTCGACGTAGAGGGTCGACAGGTCGTGCAGTGTCGGGTTCTTCGACAACCGGCAGAGCCCGGCGAACAGCCCGATGAACAGGCCGATGGCGCCGGACACGACGGAAATCCACAGCGTCGTCCACAGACCCCAGAGCAGCGGGCCGGCGGTCCAGTGGCGCTGCACGCCGACCACGTCGCCTTCGTCGACATCATCGTTCTCGGAGAACTGCAGGCTGTCGCTGGCCACGCTCAGCAGTTGCTGCTTGCCATCCTCGGCGACCAGGGTGACGTGAGCGCTGCGGCCGCCCTGTTCGATCTTCTCCACCCGCGACACGCTCTCGGCGCGCTGCGCGTCCTCGGCCTGGAAGGCGAAGTACTGCGGGACGCGGTTCCAGCGCCACTCGTAGGAGATCAGCGAGGTGGAATACCAGAGGCCGACGCCGATCAGCAGGAGGATCAGCGCGGTCAGCCCGTGCCAGGGCCAGGTGGGGCGTTTCGTTCTAGACACGAATCTCTACCGTGAAAATGCGAACGCGCAGGCCGGGGCCTGCGCGTCGGGGCGACACATTCGGGACGTGGATTATTCCATGTCCTTCAGCCAATCGGTGCTCTTGAACCACTTGTCGTGCAGGCGATCGTAGGTGCCGTCTTCGTGGATCTGCTTGAGGAAGTTGTTGATGAAGTTGATCGAGTCGTAGTCGCCCTTCTTCAGGCCGAAGGCCAGCGGCTCGTAGGTGAACGGCTGGTCGAGGAACACCAGCTTGCCGGCGCCGAACTTGCCGACCGCGACCACGTTGTAAGGCGAGTCGTAGATGAAGGCGTCGGCCTTGCCGTTGACCACGTCCATGACCGCCTCGGGCTCGTTGTCGAAACCGTGGTACTGGGCCTTGGCGATCTGCTTCTTGGCGACGAACTCGCCGGTGGTGCCGACCTTGGAGGTGATGCGGTACTTCGGATCGTTCAGGTCCTTGTAGGACTTGATGGTGCCTTCCAGCTCCTTGCGGATCAGCAGGGTCTGGCCGACCACCGCGAAGGGTTCGGTGAAGTTGATGCGCAGGTTGCGCTCCTGGGTCAGCGTCAGGCCCGAGCCGATCATGTCGAACTTGTCGGTCAGCAGCGCCGGGATGATGCCGTCGAGGCCCGTGGAGACCAGTTCCAGCTTGACGCCCATGGACTTGGCCATGGCCTTGAGGATGTCGACTTCGAAGCCGACGATCTGGCCGCGCTTGTTGGTCATCTCGAAGGGCATGTAGGTCGGGTCCATGCCGACGCGCAGTGTGCCGCGCTTGGCCGCCTCGTCGATCGCGCCGGCTTGTGCCGCGCCCACGCCGACCAGGGCGCAGACGCCCATCAGCAGCGATGCCAGATACTTCTTCATTCCCCGAACTCCTAGGCAGTCGAAAAGGTGCGTGCGCCCAATCGCCGAGCGAGGTGGCGTCCTGGGACGCGCGATGGCCGCTGCAGGCGCACGAAAGGGCGCGCATGGTACCAGAGGACGGCGGCGAGGAGGCTTTTCAGGTTGTTGCGAAGGTTGGCAGCGGCCCCGCATCGGGGAGAACCGGCTGCCGTGCCGCACCCCGCCGAGCGACGGGGTGCGGCAGGCGGGTCAGGCGGTGGGCAGGGTCGCGCCGCCGCCGGCCTCGGTCGCTGCCAGGGGCAGCGCCGGCGAATGCTGGTCGGCCTGCAGCGACTTGCGCCACACGCCCAGCCAGTTGTCGTGACCGCCCTTCCAGACCTGCAGGTGCAGGCGCGACAGCGCAACCGGATCGCTGAGCAGGGCCAGGCGAGCCTCGCCAACCGTCTTCTCCGGCCCTACTTCCAGCGCTTCACGCACACGGCGCTCGCGCATCGCCTCGATGGCCGGGGACTGCGCGTGGCGCGCGGTACCCATGGCGCAGGCCAGGGCGTTGAGCAGCGGGTCAGTGACGCTGCGCACGAAGCCGTCCTTCAGCGCCTGCCAGCGGTTCTGATAGGTGTATTCGTCGGTGGAACGCAGCTCGCGCGGGGTGTCGTATTCCTCGGGGATGAGGAACAGCTTCTCGTCACGCGAACGCAGGCCGAGGTTGACCCGGCTGGTGATCACCGACACCGGGATCGACAGCATCAGCGAACCGACGATGGGCGACAGCCACCACAGGAAGCGCGGGTTCAGCCACACGACCAGCAGCGCCCAGCACAGGCCCAGCAGGGTCTGCATGCCGTGCCGGCGCAGCGCTTCGCTCCACGGAGTGGCGTCGTCGTCACGCTGCGGCGACTTCCACTGCGCTTCCCAGCCGAGGAACGCGGCGAGCACGAAGCGGGTGTGGAAGAGCATGCGCACCGGCGCCAGCAGCACCGAGAAGAGCATTTCCAGAAGCATGCTCAGGGTGACTTTGATCACCCCACCGAAGGCCTTGGCGCCCTTTGCCCAGATCAGCATGACGCTGAGCAGCTTGGGGAGGAACAGCAGGGTCAGGGTGGTGGAGAACAGCGCGATGGCCTTTTCCGGATGCCACTGCGGCCAGATCGGGAACAGCTGGCGCGGCTCCAGGAAGTACTGCGGCTCCATCAACTGGTGTACCGCCAGCAACGCTGTAGACAGCACCAGGAAGAAGAACCACAGCGGCGCCGACAGGTAGGACATCACACCGGTGAGGAACACCGCACGGTGTACCGGGTGCATGCCCTTGACCAGGAACAGGCGGAAGTTCATCAGGTTGCCGTGGCACCAGCGACGGTCGCGCTTGAGCTCGTCGAGCAGGTTCGGCGGCAGTTCCTCGTAGCTTCCTTCCAGGTCGTAGGCGATCCACACACCCCAGCCGGCACGGCGCATCAGCGCGGCTTCGACGAAGTCGTGGGAAAGAATGGCCCCGGAGAAGGAACCCTTGCCGGGCAACGGCGCCAGGGCGCAGTGCTCGATGAAGGGCTTCATGCGGATGATTGCGTTGTGCCCCCAGTAGTGCGACTCACCGAGCTGCCAGAAGTGCAGGCCGGCGGTGAACAGCGGGCCATAGACACGAGTGGCGAATTGCTGCATGCGCGCATACAGGGTGTCCATGCCCGACGCCTTGGGCGCGGTCTGGATGATCCCGGCTTCCGGGTTGGCTTCCATCAGCCGCACCAGTTTGGCCAGGCAGTCGCCGCTCATCACGCTGTCGGCGTCCATCACCACCATGTACTTGTACTGGCTGCCCCAACGACGGCAGAAGTCGTCGATGTTGCCGCTCTTGCGCTTCACCCGGCGGCGACGGCGGCGGTAGAACAGCTTGCCGAAGCCCTTGGTCTCCTGGCACAGCTCGATCCACGCCTGCTGTTCGGCGACGGCGATATCGGCCTGGTAGGTGTCGCTGAGCACGAAGAAGTCGAAATTCGCCAGCTCGCCGCTCGCGGCTACCGACTCGAAGGTCGCCCGCAGACCCGCAAAGACGCGCGGTACGTCCTCGTTGCAGATCGGCATGACGATGGCGCAGCGCGCATCGGCGGCGATCGGCTCGGTGCCGGCACTGCTGCCGGAGATGCGATAGCGGTCATGACCGCTGAGCAGCTCCCAGAAGCCCATCAGCGCGGTCCAGAAACCGGCCGAGACCCAGCAGAAGAGGATGGCGAAGAGCAGCAGCACGCCGAACTGGATCAGATACGGCAGCACCTGCTCCGCGGTCTGCAGGAAGGTCTGGCGATTGATCTCCTCGAGGTCGATCAGCGCCCAACCCTGGTAGGGCAGGATGCCCTTCATGTAGTAGGTGGCGATGCTGGTCTGGCCGAGCATCAGCAGCAGCAGGATCATCCGACGCAGCGAGCCAACCCTCTGCCAGCGCGCCTTGGGCAGGTCGCGAGCCGGTTTGGACGGGTTGCTGCGGCCTGTCAGGCGACGCCAGCCACGCATCAGCGGATTGGTCCGCCAGGGCTCGGGAAGCACCTTGGTGCGCTGGATCGGCGGCGCGGCCTTGAGGTAGGCGCGGCCGTTGTCGTCCATGCCGAGCATCTCGCCGTCGTCCGGCGTAGGGCCATAGCCAAGCTGCAGTCGCGGGCCGATGGACGCCAGCGCGGCGTCCCCGGCAGCAGCCGGCGCCTGGGCGGCTTGTGCCGCCAGGCGCTGGTGCAGGTCTTCGAAGGAGCCGCTGCCGGCCAGTTCCTCGCGCGCCTGCTCAGAAAGCGGCAGGTGCTCGAGGTACTCGGCCAGCGGGGCCTTGGTAGAGGTCGGGTTATTCATCGGCGGGCAGCTGGTAGCTCCAGGTTTCGGACAGGGTCTGTCCATCTTTGACCAGCGCGGCACGCATCTCCGTCGGCTTCTTCGGATCTTTCACCTTGATCCGCAGAGTCAGTCGCCAACCCTGGGTCACCGGGTTGTAACGCAGGGCGTTTTCCTTGACCTCGGCGTTGCTGTCGGTGCTCACCTGGGTGGTGACCGACGCATCCGGCGGCAGGACCTTCAGGTTCGCACCCTCGAAGTCCACCACCAGGGCGGTGCTGCCGTCGGGCTGGCGAATCAGGTTGGCCTGCTTCACATCACCCACGGAGCGCATGGTCTGCTTGACCTGGGCGATCTTCTGCGAATGCAGGGCATCCTCGTCCATGGTCCAGTGCAGGCGGTAGGAGAAGTCCATCGACTGGCCCGGCTCCGGGCGCTTCTCCGGGTTGAAGAAGGCGACGATGTTGTCGTTGGTCTCGTCCGGGGTCGGAATCTCGACCAGCTCGATGCTGCCCTTGCCCCACTCGCCGCGCGGTTCGATCCAGGCGCTCGGGCGCAGGTCGTAGCGATCGTCGAGGTCTTCATAACGGCTGAACTCGCGACCGCGCTGGAGCAGACCGAAGCCTTTCGGGTTCTCCACGCTGTAGCTGCTCACCGCCAGGTGTTTCGGGTTGTTCAGCGGGCGCCAGATCCACTCGTCGTTGCCGGCGAGGATCTGCAGGCCGGCGGAGTCATGCAGCTCCGGACGGTAGTTGTGCTGCGCCGAAGGCTGGTTGGAGCCGAACAGGTACATGCTGGTCAGCGGCGCGATGCCGAGCTTGCTGACCTTGTCGCGCAGGAAGACCTTGGCCTGGACATCGACCACGGTGTCCTTGCCCGGACGGATGATCAGGCGATAGGCGCCGGTCGCACGCGGCGAATCCAGCAGGGCGAAGATCACCAGGTGCTTGTCCTGGGGCTTCGGACGCTCGATCCAGAATTCGCGGAAGCGCGGGAACTCTTCGCCGGACGGCAGCGCGGTGTCCAGCGCCAGGCCGCGGGCAGACAGACCGTAGGCCTGACCCTTGCCGACGACGCGGAAGTAGCTCGCGCCGAGGAAGGTCGCGATCTCGTCGAGCTTGTCGGCCTTGTTGATCGGGTAGAGCACGCGGAAGCCGGCGTAGCCGAGATCCTTGGTGGCATTGGCATCGAACTGCAGCGAACCGAAGTCGAAACGCGAAGGATCGTATTTGATCTCACTGACGCCAGTGGCCGTCACTTCATTGATCTTCACCGGGGTGTCGAAGTGCATGCCCTGGTGATAGAAGCTCAGCTTGAACGGCGTCTTCTGGTCGGACCAGTAGGCCTTCTCGGTGCGGAAGCGAATCTGCTGGTAATCGGCGAACTTCATTTCGCTGAAGACCTTCGGCAGGTTGCTGGTCGGCGCGCTGTACTTCTCGCCGGCGAGCGTCTTCGCCTGAGCGGCGACGTCATCGATGTTGAAGGCCCAGGCCTGGCTGGCGCCCATGGCCAGAATGGCCGAGCCGACCAGCATGAGGTCGCGCAGGAAATTACGGGATGCGGGTTGCTGAACGGAACGGAAAATCACGAGTCCCCCTCGTCCGTGAACTTACATAAACCAAAGCCGGCCTGGACGATGCCAAGTGCCGGCGATTGAGATACGACCCCGGTGAGCCCGGATGATTCCCCGTTACGTTCGGGGAACCCCTGTCCGGCCCGGTGGCCGGCGCTCCCGGGGAGCCATTGTTGTGCTTGCATGCGCGTTACCATCATCCTACGGCCCGGTTACAGGCTGCCGTGCGTTCAAGCCTCCAGAAGAAAGGTCACCGGCCCGTCGTTGACCAGGTGAACCTGCATGTTGGCGCCGAAACTTCCGGTGGCGACCAGCGGATGACGGGCTCGTGCCTGCTCTACCAGGTAATCGAACAGCGCGGCGCCCTGTGCCGGGGGCGCCGCGCTGGAAAAACTCGGCCGCAGACCCTTGCGGGTGTCGGCGGCCAGGGTGAACTGCGAGACCAGCAGCAGGCCGCCGCCAACATCGCCAAGAGAAAGGTTCATTTTACCTTCAATATCGGCGAACACTCGATAGTTAAGCAGCTTGTGCAACAACCGCTGGGCGCCCGGTTCGTCGTCTTGCGGCTCCACGCCGACCAGCGCCAGCAGGCCCTGATCGATGGCGCCGACGATTTCCCCGTCGACTTCGACGCGCGCCGCGCTCACCCGTTGGATCAGCGCCTTCATTCAGCCTCCGGCGGGAGGTTCAGCAGGCGTCGACCGATTTCATTGGTGGCACGCACCAGCGCATCGGCGATACCCGGCTCGCTGGCGGCGTGGCCGGCGTCGCGGATGATCTGCAGCTCGCTGTTCGGCCAGGCCTTGTGCAGCGCCCAGGCATTGTCCAGCGGGCAGACCACGTCGTAGCGGCCGTGGACGATCACGCCAGGCAGATGGGCAATGCGATGCATGTTGCTCAGCAACTGGTCCGGCTTGAGGAACGCGCCGTTGATGAAGTAGTGGTTCTCGATGCGGGCGATGGACAGTGCGCGGTGCGGATCGCTGAAGCGATCGACCACCGCCGGGTTCGGCCTCAGGGTGGCGGTGCGCCCTTCCCACACCGACCAGGCGCGCGCGGCGTGCATCTGGGCGATCTGGTCGCTGCCCACCAGGCGCTTGCGGAACGCCTGCATCAGGTCGCCGCGTTCGTCGGCGGGAATCGGTGCCAGGTAGTCCTCCCAGTAATCGGGGAACATGTGGCTGGCGCCTTCCTGGTAGAACCACTGCAGATCTTGCGGGCGGCAAAGGAAGATGCCGCGCAGGATCAAGGCATGGACGCGCTCGGGATGGGTCTGGGCGTAGGCCAGCGACAGGGTCGAACCCCAGGAGCCGCCGAACAGCACCCACTTCTCGATGCCCAGGTGCTCACGGATGCGCTCCATGTCCGCCACCAGGTTCCAGGTCGTGTTGTTGTCCAGGCTGGCGAAGGGCGTGGAGCGGCCACAGCCGCGCTGATCGAAGGTGACGATGCGGTAGAGGTTGGGATCGAAGAAGCGTCGCGACAGCGCATCGCAACCCGCACCCGGACCGCCATGCACGAACAGCACCGGCAGACCGTCCTGGGTGCCGCTCTCGTCCACATAAAGGACGTGGGGCTCTTCGACGGCCAACTGGTGGCGGGCGTAAGGCTTGATTTCCGGATACAAAAGTTGCATGGCGCACTCCCGAATCTGCACGTGCGGTCGTCCTTCGACCGGATACCATCCCTAGGTTGTCGGGCATGATACCTGCGCCCGCGAAAAACCGATAAGGAGTTCATGCAGCATGCGAAGGAAGTTGTATCTTTGCCTGTTGTTCGCCACTTGTCTGCTCGCCGGATGCGGCAGCGACACCCCGCAGGACCAGTTGGGCGACGCGGTGCGCCAACTCAAGCGCAACCTCGATGCACATGCCACCCAGGCGGTGCTGGAACAGTTGCACCCGAACTTTCGCGCCCAGGGCGGCTACGACCGCGACTGGGCGCACCGTACCCTCGGCCAGGTATTCGCCGAGCAGCAGGGGATGCGCTTCATCGCCCTGGGCAAGAGCACCCGGGTCGACCGCCTCTACGACGGCATCGGTCGCACCCAGGTGGAACTGGCGGTCACCGGCGGCGCCGGCCTGCTGCCCGAACGCCGGCGCAACCGGCCCTACAGCGTCAGCCTGGAATGGTGGCGCGACGGCTACACCTGGAAGCTGGCGAGGCTCGACTGGCGATGAATCCCCTGCAGCACCGTATCCGCGCCGCCGGCCTGCTGGTCCGCGAGCAGAGCATTCTTCTCGTGCGCCACGAAGTGGACGGCGACATCTACTGGATTCCCCCGGGCGGCGGCTTCGAGTCGCAAAGCGACCGATCGACGCGCGACACGGTGAAGCGCGAGTACCGCGAGGAAACCGGCCTGGAGGTCGAGGTCGGCCCGCTGGTCTACGTCCGCGAATTCGCCGAGCCACTGGCCGGGCGCTTCCACATGGAGCTGTTCTACCGCATCGACGCCTGGCGCGGCGAACTCAGCCTGGACAACCTGATCGGCCTGGGCGGCGACGAGCACGACATCCGCGAAGTGGCCTGGGTGGCGCGCGACGACCTGACGCGGCTGCCCTCCTTCTACCCCGCCGAATTGCTCGACGACGTCTGGGACCGCCTGGCCGCCCCCATCCCGCCGATCCGCCACCTGGGCCTGCAGGTTTGAAGCGCCGGCGCATCCTCGCCCTGCTGGCCGTGCTGATCGGCGCGCCCATGTTGCTTCCCGAGCATCCGCAGATCCCGGTACAGGGCGCGCGCAGCCGCGACTGGAATTCGCGTTCCTTCTGGTACGAGCCCTGGGGATTATCCGGCGTGCACAAGGGCATAGACATCTTCGCCGACTCCGGCACGCCGGTCGTCGCGCCCGTGTCGGGGCTGGTGCTGTACCGCGGCGAACTCAGCCTCGGCGGCAAGGTGGTGGTGCTGCTCGGCCCGAAATGGCGCCTGCACTACGTGGCGCACCTGCAGGACACGAGCGCCTCGCCGCTGGAGCCGGTCAGTCGTGGCGAAGTGCTCGGGACGGTGGGCACCAGCGGCAACGCCAATGGCCGGCCGCCGCACCTGCACTATTCAGTGCTGTCGCTGCTGCCGCGCCCCTGGGCGATGACCCGGGAAAGTCAGGGCTGGAAGAAGATGTTCTTCATCGACCCGGGTGCCTATCTCCAGGCGCCCTGACCACGGGCTTTGTAGGAGCGGATCTCATCCGCGAAATCCCAGCACCGAAGCTTCCCTGTAGGAGCGCGCCGTGCGCGCGATTCGCGGACAAGGTCCGCTTGTATGGCGTTAGGGTAGGAACCTGTCGGGGTGTGGAGGGACAAGATCCGCTTCTGCAAGCCAGACGGTAGGAGACTTCCCCCACCCACCCGCTCACGACAAGCGCCGATAAGGAATCCATCGGATTGAGTAGCCGCTCAAACCGACAATACCGGCAAGCCTGCGCCAATGTGAGCTCCCGACAGGTTGGACCATCTTCACTGTCGGAGAACCCCATGACAAGCCAAGTTCCGGTTATCGGTATCGATGTCGCCAAGGAGTCGCTGAGCCTCTGCGATACACGCTCGGGCGAGGTATTCGAACTGGCCAATGACGTCCGCACTATCAAGGCCTGGCTGAAAACCCTCCCTCCCTGCTGCGCCATCGCGATCGAAGCGACCAGCACCTATCACATGGATGTTGCGACCCTGGCGCATGCGCGGGGACATCGGATCTACGTCATCAATGGCTTTCGCCTGAGCAACTACCGCAAGGGGATTGGTGGGCGAAACAAGGATGATCGCAGCGATGCCCTGCTGCTGGCCCGTTACCTGACCCACGAACAAGCGCAACTGGAGCCTTGGCAGCCGCCGAGCAAGGCCTACTGCCGCCTGCAGACACTGCTGCATCGGCGTGCTGCACTGGTCCGTAGCGCCATCTCGTTGCGCCAGAGCTTTTCCCAGGATCGCTCCTTGGCCAAGGCGCTAAAGCCTGTTCTCAAGCAAATGGCCACACTGGAGTCACGCCTGGAGAAAGAGATTCAACAGGCGCTGCGAGAGGCTGGCCTAATGGAGCAAAGCAAGCGCTGCCAGGCCATCGAAGGGATCGGACCGCTGACGGCAGCGGCCCTGAACCTGGCATTTCTGCGGGGACGTTTTCGCAATAGCGATGCCTTCATCGCCTTTATCGGATTGGATGTGCGGCTCAAGGAGTCCGGCCGCTATAGCGGCCGACGAAAGCTGACCAAGCAAGGGGACCCTGAAATCCGTCGGCTGCTCCACAACGCGGCCATGGCGGCAGCGCGCACGCAGCGCTGGCAGGCCCTTTACCAAAGCTACCTGGCGCGCGGCCTGAAGAAGATCGAGGCCCTGACTATCCTCGCCCGCAAATTGGCCCGAATTGCCTTTGCCCTGATGCAATCCCAGACCAGCTACCAGCCTCCAAAGCAGGAGCCGTCATTGACATAGAATCTCCTACAGGTGCAGTCGATCAGCGCCCGTAACGCTCCCGCCCCCAGGCGAGGAAGCTCTCGAGCATCTGCCGCAACACCGCGCGGGTCGGGCCAGCCAGTTCCTCGCGGTAGTCGAAGGGCGCTATCTCGTTCATGTAGGTGCACTGCGACAGTTCGAGCTGCACCGCGTGCACGTCTTGTTGCGGCTGGCCGTAGTGGCGGGTGATGTGGCCGCCCTTGAAGCGACCGTTGAGCACATGGCTGTAGCCCACCGCCTCGGCGCAGACTGCCTGTAGGCGCTCGGCGATTTGCGGATCGCAGCTGGCGCCGGCGAAGGTGCCGATGTTGAAGTCCGGCAGGCGGCCGTCGAACAGGTGCGGGATGTGCGAGCGGATCGAGTGCGCATCCCACAGCAAGGCGTAGCCGAACTCGGCCTTCAGCCGCGCCAGCTCCTCTTCCAGGGTGCGGTGGTAAGGCGTCCACACTTCCGCCAGGTAGCGCGCGCGCTCTTCCTTCGACGGAGTTTGGCCTTCCTTATAAAGAGGGCGGCCGTCGAACAGGGTTTCCGGGTACAGGCCGGTGGTGGCGCTGGCGTACAGCGGCTGGTCGTCGGCCGGGCGGTTGAGGTCGATGACGTAGCGCGAATAGTTGGCCGCCAGGGTGCTGGCGCCCAGCTCCTCGGCGAAGTCGTACAGGCGCGGAATGTTCCAGTCGGTGTCGGCCAGCTCCTGCGCCTCGTCGACCAGGCCGGCGGCCACCGCCGGGGTCAGGCGCACGCCCGGGTGCGGCATGCTGATCAGCAGCGGTACGCGGCCGCGGCTGAAGCTCAGGACGTTATCCACAGGTGATTTCCTCTGCGTGGCGAATGATGCGCTTGGGCAGGTCGCCGCCGAGCCAGTAGGCCAGTTCGGCCGGGCGCTGGATGTCCCAGGCGACGAAGTCGGCGAGCTTGCCCGCTTCCAGGCTGCCGTGGTCGGCTTCCAGGCCAAGCGCACGAGCGGCGTACAGGGTCACGCCGGCCAGCGCTTCTTCCGGGGTCAGGCGGAAGGCGGTGCAGCCCATGTTCAGCATCAGGCGCAGCGACAGCGCCGGCGAGGTGCCGGGGTTGAGGTCGCTGGCCAGGGCGATGGCCACGCCGTGCTTGCGCAGCGCGTCCATCGGCGGCAGCTGGGTTTCGCGCAGGACGAAGAAGGCACCCGGCAGCAACACGGCAACGGTGCCAGCGGCGGCCATGGCAATGGCGTCTTCCTCGGTCATGTATTCCAGGTGATCGGCCGAAAGCGCCTGGTAGCGCGCCGCCAGGCTCGAACCGTGCAGCGACGACAGTTGCTCGGCGTGCAACTTGACCGGCAGGCCGAGGGCCTTGGCGGCCTTGAACACCCGATCGACCTGCGCCGGGGAGAACGCCAGGTGCTCGCAGAAGGCGTCCACCGCGTCGACCAACCCCTCGGCGGCAAGCGCCGGGAGGATTTCGCTGCAGATCAGGTCGATGTAGTCGTCGGCGCGCCCGGCGTATTCCGGCGGCAGCGCGTGGGCCGACAGGCAGGTGGTGCGCACCGTCACAGGCAGCACTTCGCCCAGGCGGCGGGCGACGCGCAGCATCTTGCGCTCGCTGGTCAGGTCCAGGCCGTAGCCGGACTTGATCTCCAGCACCGTCACGCCGTCGGCCAACAGCGGCCGGGCGCGGCGGACCGCGCTGCTCAGCAGGTCGTCCTCGCTGGCCTCGCGGGTAGCGCGCACGGTGCTGGCGATGCCGCCGCCGGCAGCGGCGATCTCGGCGTAGCTGGCGCCTTCCAGGCGCATCTCGAACTCGGCGCTACGGTCGCCGCCGAACACCAGGTGCGTGTGGCAGTCGATCAGCCCCGGCGTCAGCCAGGCGCCGTCCAGGTCGTGGCTGCGCTGCGCGTCATGTGCCGGCAGCTCGGCGCGCGGGCCGATCCAGCTGATCCGCTCGCCGTCGGTGAGGACGGCCGCATCCTCGATGATCGAGTACTTGCCGCCGACCATGGTCGCCGCGTGGCAGTTGTGCCAGAGCTGTTTCATCGTTACCTCTCGTCGTCAGGCCTGGCTCGGCAGGACCATCTGCGCCGGAACCTGGCGCTTGCTGCCGCGAGCCAGGAAGTAATAGACCAGCGCCGGCAGCGCCAGGCCGACCAGCCAGGAAATGTCCACGCCACCGAGCTTCTCGACCATCGGGCCGCTGTAGAAGGCGCTGTCGATGAACGGCATCTGAATCAGCACGCCGAAGACGTAGACGCCGATGCCGATCCAGTTCCAACGACCGTAACGGCCGTCCGGATCGCCCAGGGCCGGTACGTCGTAGCGCTCACGGGTGATGCCGTAGTAGTCCACCAGGTTGATCGCGCTCCACGGGGTGAAGAACGCCAGGAGGAACAGCAGGAAGGACTTGAACGCCGCCAGGAACGAATGCTGTCCGGCCAGCGCCAGGCCGGTGGACAGGCCGACGATGCACAGTACGAACACCAGGCGCTGGGCGCGGCTGATGGTCAGCTGGCCGCGGAAGCCGCTGATGATGGTGGCGATGCACATGAAGCTGCCGTAGGCGTTGAGAGTGGAGATGGTGGTCTTGCCCAGGATCACGCTGAAGAACAGCGCCGAAGCCAGCAGGCCGCTGGCGCCGAGACCGACGATGAAGGCCACCGGCTGGCCGGAGAAGGCCTTGCCGGCCAGCGCCGCGGCGAACACGCCGAGAACCATCGAGGCCTGCGAGCCCAGCACCGAGCCGACGCCAACGGCGAGGAAGGTCTTCAGCGACGAGGTGTGGCTCGGCAGGTAGCGCGAGTAGTCGGCGACGTAGGGGCCGAAGGCGATCTGCCAGGAGGCCGACAGCGACACCGCCAGCAGGAAGCTGCCCCAGGCAAAATGGCGGTTGTCCAGCAGCACACCGACGTCATTGGTCGACAGCAGGCGCACGAACAGATAGGCGAAGGCGGCCACGCCGATCACGCTGGCCGCCTTGCCCAGGATGTGGATGACCCGGTAGCCGCAGACGGTGAGGACCACGATCACCGCGGCGAAGATCAGGATGCCCGCTGTCTCGCTCACGCCCAGCAGGGAGCTGACAGCCTGCCCGGCAAGCACCGCACCGGTGGCGTTGAAGCCGACATACATGATGCACACCAGCACCAGCGGGATCACGGCGCCGAACACACCGAACTGCACGCGGCTGGAGATCATCTGCGGCAGGCCGAGTTTCGGCCCCTGGGCGCCGTGCAGCGCCATGACCGCGCCGCCGAAGACCTGGCCGATGAACAGGCCGATCAGCGACCAGAACACGTCGCCGCCCAGCACCACGGCCAGGGCCCCGGTGACGATGGCGGTGATCTGCAGGTTGCAGCCGAACCACAGGGTGAATTGGCTGAGCAGGCGGCCGTGCCGCTCTTTCTCGGGGATGTAGTCGATGGAACGGGTTTCGATCAGGGACTTACCAGCCATGAAGCTCTCCTCGCTCGCGGCCGTTCACGGCGACCGCGCCATTGTTTTTATGCACAGCGAATCCTGATTCCTCGCGGAGGCGGCGCAAGCACCGCCCCCTCCCCCTGCCGTCACTGGCGGGCGGCCTCCAGCACGGCTCTCGAGATGATGATCTTCTGCACTTCCGAGGTGCCCTCGAAGATCCGCAGGATGCGCGCGTCACGCACGAAGCGCTCCAGCGGCAGGTCGCGGATGTAGCCGTAGCCGCCGTGCAGTTGCAGCGCGGCATCGGTGATGAAACCGCAGGCCTCGGCAGCGAACAGCTTGGCGGTGGCCGACTCCAGGCTGAAACGCTGGCCGCTGTCGCGCCGGGCCGCAGCCTTCATGGTCAACAGGCGCGCGGCCTCGAACTGCGCGTGCATGTCGGCGATGCGCCACTGGGTGCCCTGGTAGGCGGACAACGGCTTGGGGCCGATCTGCCGCTCGTCCACCCACTTGAGCGCGTATTCCATGGCCGCGCGGGCGATGCCCAGCGACATGGCGGCGACCTCCACGCGACCGCGGTCGAGCACTTCCATCGCCGTGCGGAAACCGTGGTTTTCCTGGCCCAGCAGCGCCGACGCGGGCAGCCAGCAGTCCAGCGCCAGCTCGTAGATGGTGCTGCCGCGCAGGCCCATGGTCTTCTCCGGGTTGGAGAAGGTAACGCCCTCGGTGCCCCGGGGAATCATGAAGGCGCTGATGCCGCGGGCGCCCGCTTCCGGGTCGGTCTTGGCGTAGAGGACGATGAAGTCCGCCTCGCGGGCATTGGTGATGTAGTGCTTGCTGCCGCGAATGCGCCAGCCATCGTTCTCGCGCACGGCACGGGTACGCATGTCCGCCGGGTTGGAGCCGGCGGCCGGTTCGGTGAGGCCGAAGGCACCCAGCAGTTCGCCGCTGGCGCAGCGCGGCAGCCATTCCTGGCGCTGCGCCTCGGTGCCGCCGATGAGGATCGAGTCGGTGGCGAGGAAGTGCGCGGTCAGCGCCGAAGCGGTGGAGGCACAGGCGGCGGAGACAGCCTCGACCACCGCGCTCATCGCCAGGCTGCCGATGCCGAAGCCGCCGTACTGCTCGGGCAGGTTGATCCCCATGAAGCCCAGCTCACCCAGGGCCTTCAGGCTTTCCGCGCAGAAGCTCTCGGTTTCGTCGTAGCGTTGCGCGTTGGCCGCCAGCACTTCACGGCAGACACGCTCGGCGGCGTCGACGATGGCCTGCTCGGTGGCGTCGATTTCAAAGTTCATTCACAGCTCCAGCAACATCGTTGAGGCCGAACGCCGCATTGCCTTCGCCGAGGCGCGGCGCGCGGGCCGTGACATGGGGCTTGCGCCCGTTGAAGAACACCGGCTGCGGCACCAGCGGCGGTTCGCCGTCGCCGACGTCGAGCAGCAGTTGGCGCACCTGCGCCTGCTCGCTGCCGGTGGCCTCGGCGAGGTTCCACACCGGCGAGGCCGGCACGCCGGCGTCGAGCAGCAGGTCGCAGGCCTGCTCGACGCTGCGCTGGCCGGTCCAGGCCTCGATCTCGGCGCGCAGCGCCTGCTCGTGGCGGGTGCGCGACGGGTCGTCGGCGAAGCGCGGGTCGTCGGCCAGCTCGGCGCGCCCGATGCTTTCGCAGAAGCGCCGGAACAGCTTGTCGCTGGCCACCGCGATCACCACCAGGCCGTCGGCGGCGCGGTAGGTGTCGAAGGGCGTGGACACCGGGTGGCGGTTGCCCACCAGGCCCGGCGCGCGACCGTTGGCGAAGAGGTTGGACAGCCCGGTCATCTGCAGGCTGACCAGCACGTCGAACATGGCCACGTCGATGTACTGCGCGCTGGCGCCGCGTTCGCGGGCGAAGAGCGCGCTACTGATCGCCCAGGCCGCGTAGACCCCGGCGCAGAGATCGCCCAGGGCCTCGCCGCTGCGGGTCGGGCCCGTCTGCTCGAAGCCGGTGACGCTCATCAACCCGGACATCGCCTGCGCGACTATGTCGTAGGCCGGGCGCCGCGACAGCGGGCCGTCCTGACCGAACCCGGAGATGCTCGCGTAGATCAGCCGCGGGTTGTGCGCCTTGAGGCTGTCGAAGTCGATGCCCAGGCGCTGGGTGACGCCGGGGCGGAAGTTCTCCACCACCACGTCGGCGTCGGCCACCAGTTCGTAGAAGCGCAGCAGGTCGGCGCTGGCCTTGAAGTCCAGTTCGACGCTGCGCTTGCCGCGGTTGATCAGGCCGAAGTAGACGCTCTCGCCGTCCTTGAAGGGGCCGAGATGGCGACTGTCGTCGCCATGCCCGGGCACTTCGAACTTGATCACCTCGGCGCCCAGGTCGGCCAGCATGGCAGTGCAGTGCGGACCGGCGAGCACGCGGCTCAGGTCCAGCACCCGCACGCCCTGCAGCGGCCGTGGAGCGGGGTTATCGGTCAGGGGGTTCATCGTCCGGGCCTCACTTGCCGGTGATCATCGGCAGGTTCAGGCCCTGCTCCTTGGCGCAGTCGATGGCGATCTGGTAACCGGCATCGGCATGGCGCATGACGCCGGTCGCAGGGTCGTTGGTCAGCACGCGGGCGATGCGCGCGGCGGCCTCGTCGGTGCCGTCGCAGACGATCACCACGCCGGAGTGCTGGGAGAAGCCCATGCCCACGCCGCCGCCATGGTGCAGCGAAACCCAGGTGGCGCCGCTGGCGGTGTTCAGCAGGGCGTTGAGCAGCGGCCAGTCGGAGACGGCGTCGGAGCCGTCCTGCATGGCCTCGGTTTCACGGTTGGGGCTGGCCACCGAGCCGGAGTCCAGGTGGTCGCGGCCGATCACCACCGGCGCGGACAGCTCGCCGGAGCGGACCATCTCGTTGAACGCCAGGCCCAGCTTGGCGCGCAGGCCCAGGCCGACCCAGCAGATGCGCGCCGGCAGGCCCTGGAAGCTGATGCGCTCGCGGGCCATGTCCAGCCAGCGGTGCAGGTGGGCGTCGTCCGGGATCAGTTCCTTGACCTTGGCGTCGGTCTTGTAGATGTCTTCCGGATTGCCCGACAGCGCGGCCCAGCGGAACGGACCGACGCCACGGCAGAACAGCGGGCGGATATAGGCCGGGACGAAGCCGGGGAAGTCGAAGGCGTTGGCCACGCCCTCTTCCTTGGCCATCTGGCGGATGTTGTTGCCGTAGTCGAAGGTCGGTACGCCCTGCTTCTGGAAGTCGAGCATGGCTTTCACGTGGACGGCCATGGACTGCTTGGCGGCTTTCACCACGGCAGCCGGATCGGTCTTGGCGCGGTCGCGGTACTGGTCCCAGGTCCAGCCGATCGGCAGGTAGCCGTTGAGCGGGTCGTGGGCGGAGGTCTGGTCGGTGACCATGTCCGGACGCACGCCACGGCGCACCAGTTCCGGCAGGATCTCGGCAGCGTTGCCGTGCAGGGCGATGGAGATGGCCTTGCCTTCGGCGGTGTACTTGGCGATGCGCGCCAGGGCGTCGTCCAGGTCGGTGGCCTGCTCGTCGACGTAACGGGTCTTCAGGCGGAAGTCGATGCGGCTCTGCTGGCACTCGATGTTCAGCGAGCAGGCGCCGGCAAGGGTCGCGGCCAGCGGCTGGGCGCCGCCCATGCCACCGAGGCCGGCGGTGAGCACCCAGCGACCGGTCAGGTTGCCGTTGTAGTGCTGGCGACCGGCTTCGACGAAGGTTTCGAAGGTGCCCTGGACGATGCCCTGGCTGCCGATGTAGATCCAGGAGCCGGCGGTCATCTGGCCGTACATGGCCAGGCCCTTGGCATCCAGTTCGTTGAAGTGTTCCCAGGTCGCCCAGTGCGGCACCAGGTTGGAGTTGGCGATCAGCACGCGCGGGGCGTCGCGGTGGGTCTTGAACACGCCGACCGGCTTGCCGGATTGCACCAGCAGGGTCTCGTCGTCGTTCAGCTCTTTAAGGGTGGCGACGATCTTGTCGTAGCACTCCCAGTTGCGCGCGGCGCGGCCGATGCCGCCGTACACCACCAGTTCCTTCGGGTTTTCGGCGACATCCGGGTCGAGGTTGTTCATCAGCATGCGCAGCGGCGCTTCGGTCAGCCAGCTCTTGGCATTCAGCTGGGTGCCGCGCGGGGCACGGATTTCGACATCGCGGAATTTGGTGTTCGAGTTGCTCACGGGATGGCTCCTGACTCGGGTGACTGTTGGGCCTTCTAGGCGACCGGGTTAGCGGTGCGGCCGCCTGGACGTCCGCACACATATCTACTTGTACATACAAGCATATGCATGACTAGGGCCAACATGGCAGGACAGGCTGCGAAAAAATTCACCCAGCCTGTCTAGCACGCGGCCAGCGGGGATTTCAGGGCCGACGAAGACAGCCCGATGGACGAGGATGCAAGGCGCCCAAGGTGTTACCCAGCCCTACAGCGGTGACACTTTCTGGAGCATGACGCCCCATTGCGGGGCGAACCGGTAACAGACAATTACTTGCCTTCCTGCATGAGCAGCCCCCTTGGCCCCCACAGGCGCCATCGCCCTGGCGCAGGCTCGACCAGCGTATCTGTATATACAGCTACAACAGCACGAACCTTCCCTCTTCAGCGGCTCGCCTTCGCGCCACCGCTGCGCCCGCGCGCATCCGCTCAGCCTGAGCAGGCGCTACACAGGCCGCCGCACGCGCTGGCACTTTCGGTGACACCCCGGCGCCGCACCGGAGCCCGCCGATTCCGGCGCAGCGCTCTAGCCCGCCGCCGGGCATTTCCTGGCCCACTAATTGCCTAGCTGTATATACAGGCATGTATGCCACCGACATCCCCTCGCGGCAGAGTCCGCCCCCACTGCCAGGTAACACTTCCATGACCAACAGCGTCCGCATCCTTCCCGGCCACTTCACCCTCGACCAGCTGCGTCAGATCCACCAGCAGGGCGCCCACTTCGATCTCGATCACAGCTGCCTCGTCGCCGTCCAAGCCAGCCAGCGCACGGTCCACGAGATCATCGCCAACCAACGCACCGTGTACGGCATCAACACCGGCTTCGGCCTGCTGGCGCGCACCTCCATCCCTGGCGACCAGCTGACCAAGCTGCAGCGCAACCTGCTGCTGTCGCACTGCACCGGCACCGGCCCGCTGCTCGACGACGCCACCGTCGGCCTGATCATGGCGCTGAAGGCGGCCTCGCTGGCGCGCGGCTTCTCCGGCGTGCGCTGGGAAGTCATCGAGGGGCTGCGCAAGCTGCACCAGGCCGGGGTCTTCCCGTGCATTCCGTCGCAAGGTTCGGTGGGCGCCTCGGGCGACCTGGCGCCGCTGGCGCACATGTCCGCCGTGCTGATCGGCGTTGGCCAGGTGCGTCATGAAGGGCGCATCCTCGAGGCGGTCGAAGGCCTGGCCATCGCCGGCCTGGAACCCTTGGAGCTGGGGCCGAAGGAAGGCCTGGCGCTGATCAATGGCACCCAGGTATCCACCGCCCTCGCCCTGCGTGGCCTGTTCGCCGCCGAGAAGCTGTTCTCCGCTGCGGTAGTCGCCGGCAGCCTGACCGTCGAGGCGCTGAAAGGCTCCTACGTACCCTTCGACGCACGCATCCAGGCGGTGCGCGGCCAACCCGGGCAGATCGACGTGGCCGCGCTCTACCGCGGCCTGCTGCACGACAGCCAGATCAACCAGTCGCACATCCACTGCAAGCGCGTGCAGGACCCGTACTCGCTGCGCTGCCAGCCGCAGGTGATGGGCGCCTGCCTCGACCACCTGCGCTTCGCCGCCGGCGTGTTCCTGCGCGAGGCCAATGCGGTTTCCGATAACCCGCTGGTGTTCAGCGCCGATGGCGACGTGCTCTCCGGCGGCAACTTCCACGCCGAGCCGGTAGCCATGGCCGCCGACGTGCTGGCCCTGGCGATCGCCGAGATCGGTGCGCTGTCCGAGCGCCGCGTGGCGCAGCTGGTCGATCCGGCGCTGTCGGGCCTGCCGGCATTCCTGGTGCGCGAGGGCGGGCTGAACTCCGGCTTCATGATCGCCCAGGTCACCACCGCGGCCCTGGCCTCGGAAAACAAGACCCTGGCGCACCCCGCCTCGGTGGACAGCCTGCCGACTTCGGCGAACCAGGAGGACCACGTGTCCATGGCCACCTTCGCCGCGCGCCGCCTGCTGGACATGGCCGGCAACAGCTCGGCGGTGGTCGCCGTGGAGCTGCTCGCCGCGGCCCAGGGCGTGGACTTCCACCTGCCGCTGCAGACCTCGCCGAAGCTGGTCCAGGTAATGAACATGATCCGCGCCGAGGTACCGGGCTACGACGAGGACCGCTACTTCGCCCCGGACATCGCCGCCGCGCGCGCCTGGGTCGAGGGCGGCGCCTTCGCCCGCTGGCTGCAGCCCGACGCGCTGTACGCCTGAGCCCGCACCGGCCAGGGGCGCGAAGCGGGTTACACTCGCCGACCGCCCCGCCCGATTCGCCGCAGCCACGGAGCCGTTGCGCCATGAATGCCAAGTCCACCGCCCCGCAAGCCCTGTACCGCCAGGCCAAGTCCTACGTCGAGGACCGGCTGCGCTCCGGCGAGTGGCAGCCCGGCGACCTGATTCCCTCGGAGAACCGCCTGGTGACGGAGCTGGGCATGTCGCGCATGACGGTAAACCGCGCGCTCCGCGAGCTGACCGCCGAGGGGCGCCTGGTGCGCCTCTCCGGCGTCGGCACCTTCGTCGCCGACCGCAAGCCGCAGTCGAACCTGCTGATGATCGCCAACCTCGCCGACGAGGTCCGCGCCCGCGGCCACACCTACGAATGCCGGCTGATCACCCTGACCCGCGAGGCGGCCTCGATGCCGGTCGCGGCCGCGCTGTCACTGCCCACAGGCAGCTCGGTGTTCCACGTCACCTGCGTGCACTGCGAGGAAGGCGTGCCGGTGCAACTGGAAGACCGCTACGTGAATCCCGAGCTGATTCCGGAGCTGCTGCTGCAAAGGTTCGACAACGACCTGCAGCCGTCCCAGTACCTGCTTAACACCATCGCACCGGACGAGATGGAGCACATCGTCGACGCCGTGCTGCCCACACCGGCGGAAGCGGAACTGCTCGAACTGGAAGGCAACGAACCCTGCCTGGTGCTGATGCGCCGGACCTGGGTGCAGAACAAGGCGGTGACCTATGTGCGCTTCGTCCACCCGTCGTCGCGCTACCGCCTGGGCAGCCGCATGCCGGTGAACGGTGTCAATCGCGCGGGATAGCGCCAGACCCGCCCGGCGTAGGAGCGGATCTCATCCGCGAAAACCCTCGCGCCGATCCACCCGTAGGGCGCATAACCGCGTTCGCGGTTATGCGCCGCCAACCGGTACGACCACGGCGGATAACCCCTTCGGGGTTATTCGCCCTACGGGGTCGGAATTCGTGCCGTACGGTGGAAGCGCGGCGCGAAATCAGCCCCGCGCGCTGAGCTCGATCAAGCAGCAATTCACCGGCCCGTCCGACTCCAGGCACAGTTCGGCGAGCCCATCGACGCCTTCGACGCGCAGGCAATCGTGCTGCCCGAGCACACCGCAGTCATGCCCGTCGAGGCTGACGCGCAGGCCATCGCCGCAACTGAACAGCAGCCAGACGCCAGGCGAGGAGAACAGCCGCTGTTCGCCATCGACGCGCAGCCATTGCAGGCGCGCGTCGTAGCGGGCCGGCGAGTAGATCAGGTTGAAGTCGCGGATCGCTCCGCCCAGCAGGGTGCAGTGCACGCGGCTGTCGCCGCTGAAGGCGAAGGGATCGAGTGGCAGCAGCGGCCGCGAGTCCACGCCATCGACGCACAGGGACATGCCGGCGCCTTCGAGCACCGTGATGACCCGCTGGTAGCCGTTGAAGGCCGAGAAACCGCCGGACTCGCCGACGTCGGCGATCGACAGGCGCCAGCCGAAGCCCTCTAGCCCCGCGCCATCGTCGCGGGTGATCTCCAGGGTGGTCCCCGCCCCGTTCTTCCAGGGCATGCGGGGATAGTCCGCGGCGCGCAGCAGGTCGATCATTGTTCGAATTTCCCCTCGAGTCGGTAACGGGTGCCCGGATACAGCAGGCGGGTGCTGGACACCACCTGACGGCCGGACCAGGTGCGACGACGGATCAGCAGGCAGGGCTCGCCGCGCTCGATCTTCAGCAGCTTGCATTCGGCGGCCGTGGCCAGCACGGCTTCGACCACGTGCTCGCCCTCGGTCATCGGCGCCAGCGCCATCAGGTACGCGTTGGGCGTGTCGCGGGTGAAGTCCTGATCCAGGTAGTGCGGCGCGACCTGCGGATTGACGTAGCGCTCCTCTATCTGCACCGGCACGCCGTTCTCGAAGTGCACCAGCAGCGAGTGGAAGAGGCGCTGGCCTTCGCGCAGGTCCAGGGCCATGGCGCGCTCCGGCGTCGCCTTGACCTCATCGAGGACGATGACCTCGGCGCGGTGGCTGTGGCCACGGCTGGCGATCTCGTCGGCGATGTTGTGCACCTCGAACAGCGCCGCCTGGCCCTTGGGTTCGGCGACGAAGGTACCCACGCCCTGCATGCGCACCAGCAGGCCATCGGCGGTCAGCTCGCGCAGCGCGCGGTTGATGGTCATGCGGCTGAAGCCCAGCTCGGCGACCAGCTCGCTCTCGGAGGGCACCCGGTGATGCGCCGGCCAGGCGCCGCTGGTGATCTGCTGGGTGATCATCTGCTTGACCCGCGCGTACAGCGGCGCCGGCGTTTCCCCGAGCTGCGCAGCCAGCGGCGTGGACGAAGGGTGTGAATTCGGCATCGGAGCGCTCCTTGGCGGGATGACCTCAACGGCAGTTTACGCAGCCCATGAACGTCTGTATATGTATATACAAATAAATCCATGCGTGCAGGAGCATGATTATGCCCGCCTATTACGCCGAACGCGCCCTCCTCCCCACGGGCTGGGCCGACGCCGTCCGCTTCGAGGTTTCCGCCCAGGGGCTGATCGCCCAGGTCCAGGTAGGCGCCAGCGCCGAAGGCGCGCAACGCCTCGCCGGCCCGGTGCTGCCGGGCATGCCGAACCTGCACTCGCACGCTTTCCAGCGCGCCATGGCCGGCCTCGCCGAAGTGGCGGGCAACCCCAACGACAGCTTCTGGACCTGGCGCGAGCTGATGTACCGCCTGGTCGGCCGCATCACCCCGGAACAGCTGGAGGTCATCGCCCGCCAGCTGTACATCGAGATGCTCAAGGCCGGCTACACCGGCGTCGCCGAATTCCACTACGTGCACCACGACGGCAACGGCCGCCCCTACGCCAACCCGGCGGAGCTGTCGTTGCGCATCAGCCAGGCCGCCCGCGAAGCTGGTATCGGCCTGACCCTGCTGCCGGTGCTCTACTCCCATTCCGGCTTCGGCGGCCAGGCCCCGAGCGAGGGGCAGCGGCGCTTCATCAACGGCACCGACGCCTACCTCGACCTGCAGGCGAACCTGCGCAGCCGTCTTGCCGGGCAGCCGGCGCAACGTGTCGGCCTGTGCTTCCACTCGCTGCGCGCGGTGACCCCGCAACAGATCACCGACGTGCTGGAGTCGGACTTCAGCGAAGGGCCGATCCACATTCACATCGCCGAGCAACAGAAGGAAGTCGATGACTGCCTGGCCTGGAGCGGCCGCCGCCCGCTGCAGTGGCTGTACGACAACATCGAAGTGGACGAGCGCTGGTGCCTGGTCCACGCGACCCACGCGGTAGCCGACGAAGTCCGCGCGATGGCCGCGAGTCGAGCGGTCGCCGGCCTGTGCCTGACCACCGAAGCCAACCTCGGCGACGGCATCTTCCCGGCGGTGGATTTCCTCGCCCAGGGCGGCCGCCTGGGCATCGGTTCGGACAGCCACGTCTCGCTCAGCGTGGTCGAGGAACTGCGCTGGCTGGAGTACGGCCAGCGCCTGCGCGACCAGCGCCGCAACCGCCTTTACCGCGAGAAGCAGCCGAACGTCGGCCAGACCCTCTACGAAGCCTCGCTGCTCGGCGGCGCCCAGGCCCTCGGCCAGCCGGTGGGCCAGCTCGCCGAAGGCCAGCGCGCCGACCTGCTGGTGCTCGACGGCCACGATCCCTACCTGGCGACCGCGGGGAACGACGCCCTGCTCAACCGCTGGCTGTTCGCCGGTGGCGACCGCCAGGTGCGCGACGTGATGGTCAACGGCCAATGGGTGGTGCGCGAACGCCGCCACGCGCTGGAAGAAAGCAGCGCCGAGGAATTCACCACGGTGCTGCGCCAACTGCTGGGCTGATCGACACACACCTGTAGGAGCGAGCTTGCTCGCGAACCAACCCCGCTGCGGGGCCTTTCGCGAGCAAGCTCGCTCCTACGAAGAGCCCCATATGCAAAACGCCCCTTTCGGGGCGTTTTGCATTTCAGGGCTTGCCGATGGCGCTGTCGTCGCTGCGCCAGATCAGGTCGGCAGTGTCGTAGCCGCGCCGGTTGGCCTCGGCCAGCAGGCGCCGCAGGACGGGCTCGGGCAGGCTCGGCTGGCGCGACAGCAGCCAGAGGTAGTCGCGGTCGCGGCTGCCGACCAGCGCGGTCTGGTAGGCCGCATCGACGTAGAGCACCTGGTAGTCGCCGCGCACCAGGTCGGGGAAGAGCCGCGTCGGCCAGTTATCGAAGCGCACCCAGAAGGCGTCGGTGCGGCCGGGCACCTGTGGCGTCGCCGTGCCGACCACCTGCTTCCAACTGCCGTCGTCCGTGCGGCAGCGATTGAGCACCTCGAGGCTGCCGTCGGCGCGCAGGCTGTAGTGCGCCTCCGATTGCCGGCAGGCGCGCTGGAAGATCATCGGCTTGCGCGCCAGCTCGTACCAGGTGCCCTGGTAGCGCTGCGGATCGACTTGGACCGTGGCCGGCGGCTCGGGCGAGTGTCCGGCGCAACCGGCCAGCGCGGCGCCCAGCACAAGCAGTGTCAGGGCGCGCATGTCACTTGAGTCCTTCGCCGGAGAACATCAGCACCTTGTCGCCGGCGTACTGCACGCTGATGTAGGTTTTCTGGTCGCCCCAGGTGCAGCTGGCGAAGCCCAGCGCGCCGGCGCACTCGGTGGGCTTGCCGAGCAGCTTCTCGACGTCCGCCTTGGTCATGCCGGCCTGGAGCTTGGAATAGTTTTCCTGGTTGATCTTGCTGCAGGCGCTGATGGCGATGCAGAGAGCAAGCAGGGCGATACGGCGGAAGGTCATGGGCAACTCCTTGGCAGATGGGGGCCGCCGGTCAATCTTGGCACAGGCCAGGCCCGAGGCGCTGCCTTGGAGTCAGAAACGTGAGCCGGGTTCCGTAAGGAATTGCACTTCTTCGGCGCTGGATTCGCGGCCCAGAATCGCATTGCGATGGGGGAAGCGGCCGAAGCGCGCGATCACCGCGCGGTGCCTTTCGGCATAGTCAAGGAAGTCGGCGAACAGCGGCTTGTCCTGCTCGTCCGCTGTCTCGTGCAGCTCGGCGAAGCATTGCACCGCCTGGTCCTGCAGGGCGAGGTCCTCGGCGTGCTCGAGCACTATGTAGACGAAGACCCGCTCGATCGCCTGCAGCTGGCGGTCCAGCCCGGCGGCAATGCCCTTGCGCACCAGGGCCTGGGCGCGCGAATCGCCGGCGAAAGCGCGCGGCGAGTCGCGGAAGATCATCCGCGGCAGTTGGTCCAGCAGCAAGATCAGCGCCAGCCAACCTTGCGCCGAGCCAGCCCAGTCGGCCAGCCCGCCATCGAGGGCCTGGCGCGTCGGACCGCCGAATCGCAGGTCCGAGGCCACGTCCTCGCAGGCGCTCTTGCCGAACCATAGGCCGTGGCGCTGGGCGGCGACGTCACTGGCGCTCAGGGCGTCGCCGAACCACCAGTCCAGCAACGCCTGCCAGGCGGGTACCGAGGTCATCAGGCCTGGTGGTAGCCGGTGACGCGCTCGACTTCTTCCTTCGAACCGAGGAAGACGGCGACGCGCTGGTGCAGGCTTTCCGGCTTGATGTCGAGGATGCGCTGGGTGCCGTTGGTAGCGGCGCCGCCGGCCTGCTCGATGATGAAGGACATCGGGTTGGCTTCGTACATCAGGCGCAGCTTGCCGGGCTTCTCCGGCTCGCGGGCGTCACGCGGGTACATGAACACGCCGCCGCGGGTCAGGATGCGGTGCACGTCGGCCACCATCGAGGCGATCCAGCGCATGTTGTAGTTCTTGCCCAGCGGGCCTTCCTTGCCGGCCAGCAGCTCGTCGACGTAGCGCTTCACCGGGGCTTCCCAGTGGCGCTGGTTGGACATGTTGATGGCGAACTCGGCGGTGCTGGTCGGCACGCTGATGTTCTCGTGGGTCAGCACGAAGCTGCCCAGCTCGCGGTCCAGGGTGAAGCCCTTCACGCCGTTGCCCAGGGTCAGGATCAGCATGGTCTGCGGGCCGTAGATGGCGTAGCCGGCCGCGACCTGCTTGGTGCCAGGCTGGAGGAAGGCTTCCTCGCTCAGGCTGTCGTTCTGGCTCAGGTGCTCCTGCGGGCAGCGCAGGACCGAGAAGATGGTGCCGACCGAGACGTTGACGTCGATGTTGCTGGAGCCATCCAGCGGATCGAAGACCAGCAGGTAGGCGCCCTTGGGATAGCGGCCGGGGATCTGGTAGGGATGGTCCATTTCCTCGGACGCCATGCCGGCCAGGTTGCCGGCCCACTCGTTGGCTTCGAGGAGGATTTCGTTGGACATCACGTCCAGCTTCTTCTGCACCTCGCCCTGCACGTTCTCGGTGCCCATGCTGCCGAGCACGCCGCCGAGGGCGCCCTTGGACACGGCATGGCTGATTTCCTTGCAGGCGCGCGCCACCACCTCGATGAGGAAGCGCAGGTCGGCCGGGGTGTTGTGACTGCGGGTCTGCTCGATCAGGTAGCGGCTCAGGGTAACGCGGGACATGGACGGCTCCGAGGGAGAAGTAGGAAAAAAACAGCGCGCATTCTAGCGTGGAATCGATCGCGCCGCCTCCTGTGCGGCGCGACCAGCCCCTGCTTGGAGCCCACGGCTGACGCGCGGTTCCCTGCTTCCCGCGGCCGTCAGTCGCGGCCGATGGCGCCGTTCAGGTCGGCCTGGACGATTTCGATCCAGTAGCCGTCCGGATCGGCGATGAAGGCGATGTTCTTCATGCCGCGGTCCAGCGGCTTGACGAAGGACACGCCGAGCGCCTCGAAGCGCGCGCAGGCGGCGTGGATGTCCGGCACCGCGAAGCAGATGTGGCCGAAACCGCGCGGCTCGCCGTTGCCGTTGTGGTACTGGCTGTCGTCGCTTTCCGTGCCCCAGTTGTGCGTCAGCTCGAGCACCGACTGGCGGCCGAAGGTGTAGCGCTGGCGTTCGGACACATCCTCGGGCACCTGCTCGCCGCGGGTGTGGGCGAGGAAGTACAGGGAGAAGCGCGCCTCTTCGAAGTCCAGGCGGCGCAGCAGGCGCATGCCCAGCACACGGCTGTAGAAGTCCAGCGACTTCTGCGGGTCCTTGACGCGCA
Organism: Pseudomonas knackmussii B13; assembly: GCF_000689415.1. Classification (NCBI taxonomy): domain Bacteria; kingdom Pseudomonadati; phylum Pseudomonadota; class Gammaproteobacteria; order Pseudomonadales; family Pseudomonadaceae; genus Pseudomonas; species Pseudomonas knackmussii. The sequence goes on from NZ_HG322950.1 coordinate 5,701,797, forward strand.
GCATCGTGTGGTTAAACACGTAGTCCTGGGTGACGGCGTCCGGCTCCGCGCAGATGCCGGGTTGCAGCTCGGTGGTGAAGCTCATGCGGAAGGTCCTCGTGAAGCGGGCGGCCATTCTAGCGACGCGCCCGCCTCACGGGGTAACAGCGGACTACTACCGGGTCAGAAGTCCAGGCTCAGGGCCAGGTTCACGCCCTGCTGCAGGTTGTCGTCGCTACGGTGCGCGCTGTAGCCGCCGCGCAGCGACAGCTCCGGGGTCAGCTTCTGGTCGAAGCCGAGGGTCGCGTGCTGCATGTGGCTCTGCGGGGTGTAGCCCTGCAGGGTGAAGTCGAGCGTCGACAGGCTGGTGAGGTTCATGCCGATGTTCTGGGTATCGTCGGCGTATTCGCGCTCGACTCCCACCTCACCGAACAGCCGGGTTTCGGCCGAAAGGTCGTACTTGCCCTGCAGACCCGCACCCAGGCGCCGCGAGTAGCGGTTCTGCTCGTCGAACGAGATCGCCTCGGCATCGCCACTGCCTTCGGTGTAGCCATCGACCTTCACCCGCGCCCAGTCGGCGCTCACGAAGGGCGACAGGTGCCAGTTCTCGCCGCCCTGGGCGATGTCGTAGCCGAGACGGCCGCTGAAGGCGATCAGGTTGCCGTTGGTGTCGGCCTTCTCCTCGACGGTGCGCTTGTAGATGGCGAACTTGCGGTTGGCGTCCGCGTAGTCGAGATACCCGGCGCTGACTGCTGCGTCGGCCCACCAGCGATCCTGCTGGAACTGCGCGAACAGGCTGCCGAGGTAGCTGTTGAGCTTGTAGTCGGAGTCCTCGGGGCCGGCTTCCAGCTTCTGCCCGTAGATGCCGGCGGCGACGCCGATGCGCCAGGCCTCGTCGAGGCGGTAGCTGCCGCCGAGGTTCAGGTTGTAGCCGAAGCCGTCGCCATTGGCGGCGCTGTCCTGGTCGTCGTAGTCCAGGTGCTGGCCGCCGCCGCTGATGAAGCCGCGCCACTGGCCGACGCGCTGCCACTCGCCCCAGTCGGCCAGCCACTGGCTGGGGCGGGGGGGCTGGAAGGTATTGAGGGTGCCCAGCGCCATCTCCGGCAGCAGGCTCGCCTCCCAGGGCGCGGACAGGATCGAGTAGGCGTAGTCGGCGATGATCGTCTGCCCGGCGATGGTCGGGTGCACGCCGTCGTTGAAGATCAGCTTGGTCGGATCGGGGCTGGCGCCGTGGCGGCCGTAGGTGGCGTTCTCCGGGCAGCTGTTGCCGCTGAAGCAGGTGCCCACCAGGTTCTGCCCGGTGGCCAGGCCATAGGCGCCGGGGTCGGCCAGCACTTCGCCGAGCATTTTCGGGATGTTCAGCGGAATGACGTTGGCGCCGCTGGCGGACAGCTCACTCACCAGCTCTTCGTTGAAGATGCCGCTGAGCTGGGTGCCGAACGACTGCAACGCAGTGCCATTGGTGGCCGGGGTCAGGCCGAGGTCGGGCAGAAGCCAGACCATGATGTAGCGCGCGCCGGCTTGGTTCAGGGCGTTGACGCTGTCCACCAGGCGTCCGGCGGCGGCGCGTGCGGTCGGATCGTTGGTGATCCTCAGCTGGAGGAAGTCGTTGCCGCCGCCGGTGAGGTAATAGAGCGCGTTCGGGTCGGCGCGACGGCCGACCAGGTAGCCGTCGCGGGTACGGGTCTGGCCGTTGGCGCTGACCACCGAGCCGCCCGGCGCGGTGATGGAGTCGTAGATCTGGTCGGTGCGGTAGCCACCCACTGCCCAGTTGTTGCCGTCAGGCAGGCCGTTGGCGGCATTCACCAGCGAGGTCGAGGGGCCACGGTCGGCGGCGGAAACGCCTAGGCGGCCACCGATGATCATGGCCGCGGTGGGGCCGAAGATCTCGCCGCTGCCGTCCAGGTAGGTCGGGCCGACGCGGTTGGTGAAGCGGGTGGAGGCGCCGGCCGGGCCGCCAGCGTCGGGGAACTGCCCCGCATCGCTGAGGCTGTCGCCGAAGATCACCATGGTCGAATACGGGGAGGGGGAAGCCGAGGCTTGGCCGGCGATGCCGAGCAGGCAGGCGGCGGCCAGGGGCGTGAGCACCTGTTTGATCATTCTGCAGACTCCGTGCTTGTTCTTATTGGTAGTGCACAACGCGAATTACAGTATCAGAAGATTCACGCAGAGTAGCGTTCTTGACGCTTTTCCCTACATAAGCTGGCGTGATTTCCCCGATTCCTTCGCTTTTCGACGCAAAAGCCGCTCAGGCGCTCGTCTTGCCCCCACGCAGCAGGCTGTACGCCATGCCCCCGAGCAGCGCCACGCCGGCGAGCAGCACCGCCCACAGGCCGATGCGCTTCCAGTTGCCCTCGCCTACCGCCTGCGCTGCTGCACTGGCGCCCTGCAACGGGCTTGCGAGGCTGGCTTGGCCAATCGGTGCAGGCTTCTGCGCGTCATAGCCGGGGATCAGCACGCTCAGCGGCAAGCTGGCCGAATGTGCGTCCGCCTTGCCCAGCGCAAGGCTGTAGGGCGCACTGCCACGAGCCAGGAACACCAGCTCGCTGGCGCGCATCGCCACGCTCAGGCTCGGCGCCGCAGAGCCCAATCCGGTGCCGCGCTCGTCGGTGACCAGGCGCAACTGGCGCACCGGGCTGCCCGCCAGCGTCAGCTCGTCCTGGCGAACCTGGCGCCCCTCCATCGGCAGGTCGTAGAGCACGCCGCGGGCCAGCGGATACCAGCCCTCCTGCTCGCCCTGCCCCTTGTCGGCGCGCCCTGACAGCGCCACCGGCGCCATCAGGTGCTGCTGCGCCGGATCGAGGCTGAAGCGCACGCGCTCCAGCGGCAGCGCCAAGGGCAGGTCCCAGCGGAAGCTGCCGTCACTCTCGCGGCGCCCGGCAAGCGGCTCCGACCACACCAGCGGCGTCGCGGCGGCCATGTCGGTTCGGCCCTGCAGGCGCGCGCCCTTCAGCTCGACCGCTTCCTGCCCGCTCGCCCAGAGCAGGCGCAGGTAGCGGGCCTTCTGGCCGGGCAGCGGTATGTCGCTGACGTCCATGCGCTCGCCGTTGAAGCTCAGCCGCGCGAGCTGGCCGTCGCCCCAGGGGCGCCAGTGCTGCAGGTCGTCGCTGGCTTCGATGCGGAAGTGCTGGAAGCCCTCGGCGCTGCTGTTCCAGTCCAGCGCCAGGCGTTCGAAGGGGAAGTCAGCGTCGCCTGCATCCAGCAGCCAGCCGCTGCGCCTTTCGCCCGTCGCCGGCGGCGTATCGGGCAGCACTTCCACCACGGTGCCGACGGTGCTGCGCTGGATGCGCAAGCCGGGTTGCTGGCCGGGATCGGCCGCCGCGCCGTAGAGCGGGAACAGTCGCGCCGTAGCGCTGTGCTCGGTGCTGCTGGCCTGTGCGGAAACCACGTTCAGCGCATAGGGCAGCGCCTCGCCTTCCTTGTCGAAGACGCGCAGGTCGCGCAGGTCGGCATGCTTCGCCGCCAGCTGCACCGCCATCGGCACCTGAAGGCGATACCAGGGGCCCTCGCCTTGCAGCGTGAGCGGTGCCTGCTGCGGATAATCGGCGGGGTTTTCCGCGGCGCTGGCGAATCCGGTCGCCAGGCCGAGGAAGCAAACGAGTGTGTGAAGCTTCATGCCGGGGGTAACTCCTGTTCCGCACGGCGCGGCGGCAAGGGGGCGAAGTAGCCGACGACCAGCAGCAGCACGCCGACGCCGATGAAGGAAACGATGCGCTCCAGGCTGCCGCTGTTGCCCAGTTCGATGAAGAACAGCTTGATCACCACCACGCCGATCAGCGCCGCGCCGACCATCCACAGGTCGCGCCGCGCGCGCAGGTGGCCGCCGACCATCAGGCCAAGGGCGATCAGCGTCCAGACGATGGACAGCCCGGCCTGCACCAGCATCGAATCGAGCAGCGCGTCCGCCGCGAAAGGCACGCCGCCCCAATGGTGCGCAGTGCGGCACACAGCCATGGTCAGCAGGGCGAACAGCGAGGCACCGAGCACGGCCTGCACCGGCAGGCGAACGCGCTCCAGCGCCAGCCCGAGTGGCGGCAGGCCCTCGCGGCTCCAGCGGAAGATCGCTGCCAGGACGATCAGCATGCCCAGCTCCAGCGGGTTGAGCAGCGGCAGGTAAGGCAGGGGCTGCGCCGCGCCGTCGCTGAACAGGTTGACCAGCCAGAACCAGCCGAGCAGCACCACGGCGACCGGCGCAGCAGCAATGCTGCGGTATTCGCGGGGGAAGGCCGCCACCGGCCAGGGCAGGCGCGGACGGGTGCCGACCAGAACGAGGTAGGCGCTCGGCACCAGCGCCCAACCCAGCCAGCGCCAGGCGTTGTAGTGCTCGGCGAGGGTCAGGAAGGCGTAGCGCAGTTCGAGCGCCAGCACCGTCAGCAACAGCCAACAGCCGAGCACGTGAGCGGCACGCAACGGCGGCAGCGGCAACAGCGGCTCAAGCTTGCGCAGCGACCACAGGTGCGCGGCGAACAGCGCGCCCCAGCCCAGCCAGCCAAGCGCCGCCAGCGGCTGGGACTGCAGGTGGAAAGCGCTCGCCAGAGCGAACACGCCCAGAGGCGTCAGGGCCAGGCATGCCAGCGCCAGCGCACGCCATTGCTCGCGGCGCGCAATCAGCGTCCACAGCACCACACTCAAGGCAGCGACCAACACCGCCACATGCTCACGCATGGCCGAAGGCACGAAGCGAGTGATCTCGCACAGCGCGGTCAACGCCCACCAACCAGCGCCCCAGGCGAGCAAGAGCTGCGACAGGCGCTCGAGGGTCAATACTCCCAGGTCCATCGGATCATCCGCCTGAGCGGCACGATGCAAGCGCCAGGCGCCGACCAGCGCCGCCAGCGCCAGCACCGCCGGGCACCAGAAGCCGCTGTGGGCGAAAGGCGTCAGGCCCTCGCCAGAGAGACCACCCAGCAACGCCTGACCGCTGAACAGCAGCGCCGCGCCACCCAGCACCTGCAGCACAAGACCGAAGACGAAACTGGCGCGCTGCTGCAGGACCAAACTCAGCCAGAGGATCAGCAAACCGCTGCCGGCCCACACCGCCGCTGCACTGCGCCAGGGCAGGACGAACAGCACCGCCAGGTTGACGAAGGCCAGACCGGCGAGCAGCACGCCGCTGAGGCCGAGCATCAGCCTGCGGTCGTCGCGCACCAGCGGGTCGCGCGCAGCCAGCAGCATGCCAACGATCAGCGCGAGGCCGATCAGGCTGGCGCCGAACAGGCCGGTCCAGCCGCTGCCCAGCACGCCGCTGCCGGCGTCCGCCGCACGCAGGTTGGCAAGGAAGAGCGCACCGCCGAGCAATTGCACGGCGAAGGCGCAGAACAGGAAGGTCCGCGAACGCAGGCGCAGGCCGGCGAGCAGCGTGGCCAGGCCGGCCAATGCCCAGCACATCGCAGTACCCGGCACGGCGAAGCACAGGGGCGCAATCAGGTAGACGAACGCCAGGCCGAACACCGCCAGTACCGGCTGGCAGCGCGACTCCCAGTCGAACAGGCCGACAGCGCCCTGGCGACGCAGTTGCCAGTAGCTGAACAGCAGCGCCGCACCGAGCATCAGCGCGCCCAGCGGCGCGCCGTCGAGCAGGTTATCCACACCCGCACGCAACGAGCCGAGGAAGGCGATGGCCGCACCAGCCTGCAGCAACAGCGCGAATGCGCGCGCCAGCCAGCGACCCTGGCGCAGGCCGAGCCAGTAGATGCCGGCGCCTTCGACAGCCCAGGCCGCCGAGGTCCAGCGCGCGTCCAGGCCCAGGGGAATGGCCAGGGTGCCGAAGATCACTCCCAGCGCCAGGCAGGCTTCCACCAACAGCAAGGCGCGACCGGCGCCGCGACCGGACAGCGAGCGCGCCAGCAGCATGTAGAACAGGCCGAGGATCAGCGCGCTGAACGCCGGGCCGAACTCCAGGTGGCGGATCACCGCGTACTGCAGGCCGAAGCCAATTAGCGGTGCGCCGAAGAAAACAGTGCCGTCGACATAGTCGGTCTGCCGCATCGACCAGCGCAGCGTCTCGCCGCGATCCGCGTCATCGGCAAGCCCCGCGGCCTCGCGCAGGCGGCGACGGGCGAAAAGCAGGCCGATGCCCACGTACATCAGGAAGAACAGCAGCAGGAACGGCTCGGTGCTGGCGAACAGCTCCGGCGTATAGGAGCGCAACCCCCAGGCGAAGCCGATGCCGAAGGTGCCGAAGAAGCCGATCAGGTTGAGCAGGCGCCAGGCACGGAACCAGGCGATGGCGAAGATGCCGCCGTTGAGCAGCGCGAAGTAGCTGAACAGCGCGACATGGTTGCCGGCGCCGGTGGAGGTGAGGATGGGCGCGGCGAAGCCGCCGAGCGCCGCAGCAGCGGCAAGTCCAAGGGCATCCTGCAGCACGGCGAGCATCGCCGAGAATACAGTAACCGCCACCAGCAGGCCGAGCGCCTGGCCCGGGCTCAGCAGCGGATGCAGGCGCATCGCGGCGAACACCGTCAGATAGAGCACCGCGATACCGGTGCCCTGCAGCAGCAAGGCGTAGGTCGCGCGCTTGTGTCGCAACCACCAGCCCAGCCCGAGCAAAGCGATGGCGGCAGCAGCCACACCCATGTAGCGCAGTTCGACCGGAACGACGACGCGCTCGGAGGCGTAGCGCAGGAGGAAAGCCAAGCCGAGGAACAGCAGCAGCACGCCAATGCGCAGCACGGTGTTGCCGCCGAACAGCCAATCGCGCGCCGCACCCAGGGCGCGGTCGAACCAGGACGGACCGGCAGGCGCGGCGGGCTCGGAGGTCCAGGCGGAGGCGCTGTCGACCTCTGGCTCGGCCTTGGCGACCGCTTGCTCGGCGGGTTCTGGCCGCTCCACCGGCTGCAGCGACCACTCCGGCTCCGGCGCGCTCGGCGCGGGCGCCGGGGCAGCGGGCAGCTCGATGTCCCAATCCAGTTCGGTTTCGACCGGGGTTGCCGGCTCGGCGACCGCTTCGACCGTGGGTGGCGCAGCCTCTTCCGACGCGGGCGCGACCGGTGCAACGCCGCCTTGCTCCAGCTTCAGTAGGCGCTGGTAGAGCGCCTCGGTGCCGGTTTCGAAGCGCGCGGCGAACTGCTCCAGCTGCTGGCGCAGCCTGTTGTTCTGCCGCTGCAGGCCGTGCAGCGCCAGGGCCTGGCCGAGCAGCAGGCCGAGTCCGGCGCCGAACAGGGCTCCTTCGATCGACTCGTCCCAGCCGATACCCAGGACCAGGCCGACCAGCATGAGGATCCATTGCATGGGATACATCCTTGAACAGGGAGGGCGCGCCCCATCCAGCGGACGCGTGATTGCAGAGTATATCGGCCCCGGCCAACAGCGCTTTTGCCTACGCCACACTGCGAAGAATCAGACGCCTCAGCCCCGCCCGCCGCCACACGGACGAAAAAAAGCCCCCCCCGGTCTTAGACCTTGCTGCGCTCGTAGCGCTTGCGGTCGTTCTCGTTAAGCATTTTCTTGCGCAGACGGATGGACTTCGGCGTCACTTCCACCAGCTCGTCTTCGTCGATGAACTCCAGCGCCTGTTCCAGGGTGTACTTCAGCGCCGGGGTCAGCTGGATGGTCTCGTCCTTGCCGGAAGCGCGCATGTTGTCGAGCTTCTTGGCCTTGGTGGGGTTGATCACCAGGTCGTTGTCGCGGCTGTGGATACCGGCCAGTTGGCCTTCGTAGACTTCGTCGCCCGGGCTCAGGAACAGCTTGCCGCGATCCTGCAGGGTTTCCAGGGAGTAGGTCAGCGCGGTGCCGGTGGCCATGGAGACCAGCACGCCGTTCTGGCGGTGGGCGACGTCGCCGGCCTTCACCGGACCGTAGTGGTCGAAGGTGGAGGTCAGGATGCCGGTGCCCGAGGTCATGGTCAGGAAGGCGTTACGGAAGCCGATCAGGCCGCGGGCCGGAATCACGTATTCCAGGCGGATGCGGCCCTTGCCGTCGGGGATCATGTTGGTCATGTCGCCCTTACGCAGACCCATCTGCTCCATCACGGGGCCCTGGTGCTGCTCCTCGATGTCGATGGTGACGTTCTCGTACGGCTCCTGCTTTTCGCCGTCCTTCTCGATGATCACCACTTCCGGGCGGCCCACGGCCAGCTCGAAGCCTTCACGGCGCATGGTTTCGATCAGAACCGACAGGTGCAGCTCGCCACGGCCGGAAACCTTGAATTTCTCCGGGCTGTCGCCTTGCTCGACGCGCAGGGCCACGTTGTGCAGCAGTTCCTTGTCCAGACGCTCCTTGATGTTGCGGCTGGTGACGAACTTGCCTTCGCGGCCGGCGAACGGCGAGTCGTTGACCTGGAAGGTCATGCTCACGGTCGGCTGGTCGACGGTCAGCGGCGGACGGGCTTCGACGTGCTGCGGGTCGCACAGGGTGTCGGAGATGAACAGCTCGTCCATGCCCGATACGCAGACGATGTCGCCAGCTTCGGCTTCGGCGACTTCGACGCGCTGCAGACCGGAGTGACCCATGATCTTCAGGATGCGGCCGTTACGCTTGGTGCCGTCGTCGCTGATGGCCACGACCGGGGTGTTGGTCTTGACCTTGCCGCGAGCGATACGGCCGATGCCGATCACGCCGAGGAAGCTGTTGTAGTCCAGCTGCGAGATCTGCATCTGGAACGGACCGTCGACGTCGACGTCCGGGACCGGAACGTGGTCGATGATCGCCTGGAACAAGGCGTCCATGTTGTCGTCCATCTTCTCGTGGTCCATGCCGGCGATGCCGTTCAGGGCACTGGCGTAGACGATCGGGAAGTCGAGCTGCTCGTCGGTGGCGCCGAGGTTGTCGAACAGGTCGAAGATCTGGTCGATGACCCAGTCAGGACGCGCGCCCGGACGGTCGATCTTGTTCACTACCACGATCGGACGCAGGCCGGCCTTGAAAGCCTTCTGGGTCACGAAACGGGTCTGCGGCATCGGGCCGTCCTGGGCGTCGACCACCAGCAGCACGGAGTCGACCATCGACATCACGCGCTCTACCTCACCGCCGAAGTCGGCGTGGCCGGGGGTGTCGACGATGTTGATGTTGTAGCCGTTCCACTTGATCGCGGTGTTCTTCGCCAGGATGGTGATGCCGCGCTCTTTTTCCTGGTCGTTGGAGTCCATCACGCGCTCGTTTTCCGCTTCTTTGCGGTCGAGGGTGCCGGACAGCTTCAGCAGCTTGTCCACCAGGGTGGTCTTGCCATGGTCGACGTGGGCGATGATGGCGATATTGCGGAGTTTTTCGATCACGGTGTCAGTCTCGATAGTGAGTCTTCGGCTGCCTCTGCGGCAGCGGGTGCCGGGCCTGGGCGCGGCGATGCAAAACGTCGGAGCGTAAGGCTACGCGCCGATTGTGTCGGGTGGACGATGGCGGATGCTGCCGCCGAACAGTCCGGGCTGACGGCGTTCGCCGATGCCCTTATTGCGGGCGGTAAACGCGCACATTGGTGTGCCCTTCGTTGACCAGGTGGTGAGCATGCAGGCGGCTCATCACGCCCTTGTCGCAATACAGGAGGTACTGGCGGTTCGGGTCCAGTTCCTTGAATTTGCTGTTGATCGCGTAGAACGGCATGGGCAGCACTTCGATGCCTTCCAGCTCCAGCGGTTCATCTTCCTGCGCATCCGGATGACGGATGTCCACGACGATCTGGCCGGGCAGCACTTCGCCGACCATTTCTACCGGCAGGTCCTTGCCCAGCTCGTCGATCACCCGGTCCACGGTCATCTGCGTGGCGCGTTCCAGGGCGCGGTCGAGCACGGCCATGTCGAACTTGGTCTCTTCGTGCTCGACGCGGTAGGGCTTGGCCTGGGTGGTCGGGTTCACCGAGATCACGCCGCAGTACTCGGGCATGTGCTTGGCGAACTCGGCGGTGCCGATCTGCGTGGCGGTATCGATGATGTCCTGCTTGTGGCTGGCGATCAGCGGGCGCAGGACCAGGGTGTCGGTCACCCGGTCGATCACCGAGAGGTTCGGCAGGGTCTGGCTGGAGACCTGGGAAATCGCCTCGCCGGTGACCAGCGCGTTCAGCTCCAGGCGCTCGGCCACACGGCTGGCAGCGCGCAGCATCATGCGCTTCAGGGTCACGCCCATGTAGCTGTCGTCGACCTTGGTGAGAATCTCGCCGACCACTTCCTCGAAGGGCACGCTGACGAAGAGCACGCGCTGCGAACGGCCGTACTTCTCCCACAGGTAGTGGGCGACTTCCATCACGCCCAGCTCGTGGGCGCGGCCGCCGAGGTTGAAGAACACGAAGTGGCTGATCAGCCCGCGGCGCATCATCTGGTAGGCGGCGACGGTGGAGTCGAAGCCACCCGACATCAGCACCAGCACCTGCTCCAGGGCGCCGAGCGGATAACCGCCGATGCCATTGTGCTGGGCGTGGATGACGTACAGGCGGTCGTGGCGGATTTCCACGCGCACTTCCACTTCCGGGTTCTTCAGCGATACGCCGGCCGCACCGCAGTGCTGGCGCAGGCCGCCGCCGACATAACGCTCGACGTCGATGGAAGTGAAGCTGTGATGGCCGGCGCGCTTGCAGCGCATCGAGAAGATCTTGCCCTGCAGCTTGTCGCCGAAGTGCGCCTTGCACTTCTCGAGGATGTCGTCGAAGTCGCCCAGCGGGTATTCGTGCACTTCCAGGAAGTGGCCGATGCCCGGCACGCAAGTCAGGCGCTCGATCATCTCGCGCAGGACTTTGGGCTCGGTGACCTTGGTCTCGACGTCCAGGTTGTCCCATTCGCCCTCGACCCGCAGCTCCGGATCCAGGTCGCGCAGCACGGTGCGAATGTTCTTGGCCAGCTGGCGGATAAAGCGCTTGCGCACCGGCCGGCTCTTGATGGTGATTTCCTGGAAGACCTTGACGATGAGTTTCATGCGTGAAAAGGCGCAAGCCCGAAGGGACGAAAAAAAGGGGCGGAATTATACTCGAAATTGCTCAAGACTTGAGCAAATTCCCGCAGATTCTTTTTGGTGCACCAAAATCGATCTTGCGCACCATGGCAGAGCACCATACTGGTGCAACATTCGCGCAATAATCTCCGCCCCGCCCGCGAAAACCCTCGCCAGACGGGCCTCTACCCAAAAACGAGCACTGGCACGCAACTTGCTCCCTTGTGAGGCAGGTTGCCCTGACGGAGTATTCCGGCCGGCATCACCCGACACTGGGGCACAGAAGTTCCCAGCTCTAATCCCTCCTGGAGGACAGCATGTCGTACAAGTCGCACCAACTGATCAAAGACCATGACGTGAAGTGGGTAGACCTGCGCTTCACCGATACCAAAGGCAAGCAGCAACACGTCACCATGCCGGCCCGCGACGCGCTGGACGATGACTTCTTCGAAGTCGGCAAGATGTTCGACGGTTCCTCCATCGCCGGCTGGAAAGGCATCGAAGCCTCCGACATGATCCTGCTGCCGGACGACACCACCGCCGTCCTGGACCCGTTCACCGAAGAGCCGACCCTGATCCTGGTCTGCGACATCATCGAGCCGAGCACCATGCAAGGCTACGAGCGCGACCCGCGCAACATCGCCAAGCGCGCCGAGGAATACCTGAAGTCCACCGGTATCGGTGACACCGTATTCGTCGGCCCGGAGCCGGAGTTCTTCATCTTCGACGAAGTGAAGTTCAAGTCCGACATCTCCGGCTCGATGTTCAAGATCTTCTCCGAGCAGGCTTCCTGGAACACCGACGCCGACATCGAAACCGGCAACAAAGGCCACCGTCCGGGCGTCAAAGGCGGCTACTTCCCGGTACCGCCGGTCGACCACGACCACGAAATCCGTACCGCCATGTGCAACGCCCTGGAAGAAATGGGCCTGGTGGTCGAAGTTCACCACCACGAAGTTGCCACCGCCGGCCAGAACGAAATCGGCGTGAAGTTCAACACCCTGGTCGCCAAGGCTGACGAAGTTCAGACCCTGAAGTACTGCGTGCACAACGTTGCCGACGCGTACGGCAAGACCGTGACCTTCATGCCGAAGCCGCTGTACGGCGACAACGGCTCGGGCATGCACGTACACATGTCCATCTCCAAAGATGGCAAGAACACCTTCGCTGGCGAAGGCTATGCCGGCCTGTCCGATACCGCCCTGTACTTCATCGGCGGCATCATCAAGCACGGCAAGGCCCTGAACGGCTTCACCAACCCGTCGACCAACTCCTACAAGCGTCTGGTCCCGGGCTTCGAAGCTCCGGTAATGCTGGCCTACTCCGCCCGCAACCGTTCCGCCTCGATCCGTATCCCGTACGTTTCCAGCCCGAAAGCCCGCCGTATCGAAGCGCGCTTCCCGGACCCGGCTGCCAACCCCTACCTGGCCTTCGCTGCCCTGCTGATGGCCGGCCTGGACGGTATCCAGAACAAGATTCACCCCGGCGATGCCGCCGACAAGAACCTGTACGACCTGCCGCCGGAAGAGGCGAAAGAGATCCCGCAGGTTTGCGGCAGCCTGAAAGAGGCGCTGGAAGAACTCGACAAGGGCCGCGCGTTCCTAACCAAGGGCGGCGTGTTCACCGACGAGTTCATCGATGCCTACATCGAGCTGAAGTCGGAAGAAGAGATCAAGGTGCGCACCTTCGTGCACCCGCTGGAATACGACCTGTACTACAGCGTGTAATCCGCGAAGACCAATAATCAGCTGCACCATTAAGGCCTCCCTCGGGAGGCCTTTTTTATGCCTGCGCTTCCTGTTCCGTCAGAGCGGTTCGACCAGGTCTTCGATGCGCGCCAGCGGCTTCACCTGGGCGCCGCCTTCGGCCGAAATCTGCCCATGTACCCGGCAGCCCTCGATGATCCGAAGGCTGCTCGCACTGATCCGGGTCGGCACCTGCGGCGCGCCTATCACGCATTCGCGCGCCAGGCTCAGGTTGCGCCCGACCATCAAAGGTCCGGCCACCCGCGAGCGCCGGCCGACCCGTACAGAGCCGCGGGCGATGATGGCGCCGGCGACTTCCGCGCCCTCGTCCATCCACACGCCGCCTTCCACCTGCACCGAACCGCGCACCGTGGAATAGCGCCCCAGATAGAGGTCGCCATGTACCTGCAGGTCGCCGTTCACGCAATCGCCGGCGGCCACGCGATACTCGCCCTCCTCCACGTGACGCCCGGCGGAACTCACCGCGGCCACGCCCAGCGGCGCCCGCGAGCAATCGCCGAAGCGGATCTCGTTGGCGCTCAGGCTCCAGAAGCGCAGCGGCGGGCGCACCCGCAGCAGCCCGCTGATTTCCACGGCGCCATGCACCTGGCGATCGGCCGGGTGCAGCCCCAGCGGCAGGGAGAGCAGATTATCCGGCGGCATTGCGCGCTGCGGCTCGGACGCCGCCGTCACCTCAGGCAGCGGCCTCACCGGCATCTCGTGCAGGGCCGGCGGCTCAGGCAGCGCCAGCGCCGGACGCGGCAGCAACCTGGGCAAGGCCATCAGCAGCAGGCAGACGGCCAGAACTAAAAGCGCGGTCATGGGGCGCTCCTCCCTCTTCAAAGCAAGCCTGCCCCGGCTTTCTCGCGTGCGGCCCGGCAGGGGCGGCGACAATCCGGGGCGGCGGATTCATTCATTGCCGGAGGCGCGTCCTTTGACCGCATCCGAGTGGGGGTAGGCCTATTCGATACCACCAGGGCCGTATCCCCATTGACATCTGTCAGACATTTCTCCGATCCGCTGCCTCTGACCCTTCATCGGCTGCGGACACTGTTAACCCTTGCGCAAAGACGCCAAGCCGAGCGCGTTTCACTTGCCTCCCGACGTGCGCGATGCAAGGCTTAGCGCATCGTTTCCCGGGAGACCGCGCATGCGCGTGCCAGTCCTCTGCCTGATGCTCGCCGTGGCCGGCTCGGCCAGCGCGCAGATCTATTCCTACACCGACGCCAACGGCAAGACCGTCTACACCAACCAGCCGCCTGCCAACGTAGGCGCCAAACCGGTGCAACTGCCGCCGACCAACAGCATCGGCCCGCAGAAGCCGGTCGCCAGCCCAGGCAACGGCGCCGGCAACCCGAGCGCACCCTACGCCATCCTGGCCATCGGCAACCTGCCCGACGAAGAGGCCATGCGCGCAAACAACGGGACTTTCGACATCGAAGTGATCATCCAGCCGCAACTGGCACCGGGGAGCAGCCTGCAACTGCGCCTGGACGGCCAGCCTTACGGCGCGCCGAGCACTTCCACGCACTTCACCTTGGATAACATCGACCGCGGCGACCACAGCCTGTCGGTCGACGTGCTGATGGGCGATCGCGTGGTGCAGTCCAGCGCCCCGGCCAACTTCACCATCCAGCGCATCAGCACCAACAGCCCGGCGCGCACCAAGCCGACGCCGAGGGCGGGCGGTTGATGAGACACCTGATCTGCGGCCTGCTGCTCCTGGCCAGCTTCGGCACGAGCGCGGAGGTTTATACCTACATCGATCACGATGGCAACCGGGTCTTCACCGACCAGCCGACGCGCGGTAATGCCCAGCGTCTGAATCTGGCGCCCCCCAATGCCATGCCGAAGATGCCCGCCCCGCTCTACGCGCCCGCCGCCCCCGCGGAAGCGCCGGCGCCGCCGCTCTACCAGGTGCTGCGCATCCTGGTGCCGGAGCCCGACGCGACCATCCGCGCCAACGACGGCGAGCTGATCGTCAGCATCTCAAGCGACCCCAACCTGCTGCCCGGGCACTTCTACCGGCTCTACCTCGACGGCGTGCCGGTCGGAAAGCCCAGCCACAGTCCGGTCTTCCCGCTCCACAACCTGGATCGCGGCACCCACCAGTTGTCTGTGGAAATCCTCGACCAACGCGGCCAGACCCTCGAACAGACGCCGAACCAGCCCTTCCACATGGTCCGTGTTTCCGTCGCCGACAATCCGCCGAGCCCGGCGCCCTTGGTCGCGACCCACCCCTGAGCGAAGTCGCGCACCATATTGGTGCTTTAGCCTGCACCACTTTCTATACTCTCCCCATTTCAGGTCACGCCAGGCGCGCAGCATCCCGCCACTTTCGCCATATTTCCGCGCAATACGCCGCACGGCGCGACTTTTCAGGGCTTGGTTTGCTTTTTGCATTTCCCTGCACAACCTTGGAACCTCTGTCCGCCATGCCAACAGAATCCCAGCTCCGACTGCTCCTCGATAACCTCACCACGGCGGTGATTCTGCTCAACGCGGAACTGCGCCTGGAATACATGAACCCGGCCGCCGAGATGCTCCTGGCCGTCAGCGGGCAACGCAGCCACGGGCAGTTCATCAGCGAGCTCTTCACCGAGTCGCAGGAAGCCCTGCAATCGCTGCGGCAGGCGGTGGAAGAAGCCCACCCCTTCACCAAGCGCGAAGCGACCCTGACCTCCATCACCGGCCAGAGCATCACCGTCGACTACGCGGTGACGCCCATCCTCAGCCGCCGCGAAACCCTGCTGCTGCTCGAAGTGCATCCGCGCGACCGGCTGATGCGCATCACCAAGGAAGAGGCGCAGCTGTCCAAGCAGGAAACCACCAAACTGCTGGTGCGCGGCCTGGCCCACGAGATCAAGAACCCCCTGGGCGGCATCCGCGGCGCGGCCCAGCTGTTGTCCCGCGAGTTGCCCGACGAGGCGCTGAAGGACTACACCAACGTCATCATCGAAGAAGCCGACCGCCTGCGAAACCTGGTGGACCGCATGCTCGGCTCGAACAAGCTGCCGTCGCTGTCGGTGACCAACATCCACGAGGTGCTGGAGCGCGTCTGCAGCCTGGTGGATGCCGAGACCCAGGGCAGCATTCCACTGATCCGCGACTATGACCCGAGCATTCCCGACCTGCTGCTCGACCGCGAGCAGATGATCCAGGCGGTGCTCAACATCGTGCGCAACGCCATGCAGGCCGTTTCCTCGCAGAACGAGCTCAAGCTCGGCCGCATCACCCTGCGCACCCGTACCCTGCGCCAGTTCACCATCGGCCACACGCGCCACCGCCTGGTGTGCAAGGTCGAGATCATCGACAACGGCCCGGGCATCCCGGCCGAGCTGCAGGACACCATCTTCTATCCCATGGTCAGCGGTCGCCCGGACGGTACCGGGCTGGGGCTGGCCATCACCCAGAACATCATCAGCCAGCACCAGGGGTTGGTCGAATGCGAGAGCCATCCCGGGCATACCGTGTTCAGTCTGTTCCTGCCCCTGGAACAAGGAGTGCATTGACCCATGAGCCGTTCAGAGACCGTCTGGATCGTCGACGACGACCGCTCCATCCGCTGGGTGCTGGAAAAAGCCCTGCAGCAGGAAGGCATGACCACCGTCAGCTTCGAAAACGCAGACAGCGTCATCCATCGCCTGGGCCGGCAGCAGCCGGACGTGATCATCTCGGACATCCGCATGCCCGGTTCCAGCGGCCTCGACCTGCTGGCGCAGATCCGTGAGCTGCACCCGCGCCTGCCGGTGATCATCATGACCGCGCACTCCGACCTGGACAGCGCGGTGGCCTCCTACCAGGGCGGCGCCTTCGAGTACCTGCCCAAGCCGTTCGACGTCGACGAAGCCGTCTCCCTGGTCAAGCGCGCCAACCAGCACGCCCAGGAGCAGCAAGGCCTGGAAGCCCCGGCCAACCAGACGCGCACCCCGGAGATCATCGGCGAAGCGCCGGCGATGCAGGAGGTGTTCCGCGCCATCGGCCGCCTGAGCCACTCCAACATCACCGTGCTGATCAACGGCGAATCCGGTACCGGCAAGGAACTGGTCGCCCACGCCCTGCACCGCCACAGTCCGCGCGCGGCCGAGCCATTCATCGCGCTGAACATGGCGGCGATCCCCAAGGACCTCATGGAATCCGAGCTGTTCGGCCATGAGAAAGGCGCCTTTACCGGCGCCGCCGCGCAGCGCCGCGGCCGCTTCGAGCAGGCCGACGGCGGCACCCTGTTCCTCGACGAGATCGGCGACATGCCGGCCGACACCCAGACCCGTCTGCTGCGCGTTCTGGCGGACGGCGAGTTCTACCGGGTCGGCGGCCACACCCCGGTGAAGGTCGATGTGCGCATCATCGCCGCGACGCACCAGAACCTGGAAAACCTGGTGCGCGAAGGCAAGTTCCGCGAGGACCTGTTCCACCGCCTGAACGTCATCCGCATCCACATCCCGCGCCTGGCCGACCGCCGCGAAGACATCCCGGCGCTGGCCCGGCACTTCCTCGCCCGCGCCGCCCAGGAGCTGGCGGTGGAGCCCAAGCTGCTCAAGCCGGAAACCGAGGAATACCTGAAGAACCTCGGCTGGCCAGGCAACGTGCGCCAGCTGGAGAACACCTGCCGCTGGATCACCGTAATGGCCTCCGGCCGCGAGGTGCACATCGACGACCTGCCGCCGGAGCTGCTCACCCAGCCGCAGGACAGCGTGCCGGCGGCGAACTGGGAACAGGCCCTGCGCCACTGGGCCGACCAGGCCCTGGGCCGCGGCCAGTCGAGCCTGCTCGACACCGCCGTGCCGGCCTTCGAGCGGATCATGATCGAGACCGCCCTCAAGCACACCGCCGGCCGCCGCCGC
This sequence comes from Pseudomonas knackmussii B13, assembly GCF_000689415.1. NCBI lineage: Bacteria > Pseudomonadati > Pseudomonadota > Gammaproteobacteria > Pseudomonadales > Pseudomonadaceae > Pseudomonas > Pseudomonas knackmussii. Next base: position 5,719,216 of record NZ_HG322950.1, read on the forward strand.
GACGCCGCCGTGCTGCTGGGCTGGGGCCGCAACACCCTGACGCGCAAGATCAAGGAACTGGGCATGAAGGTCGACGGCCCGGACGACGAAGGCGACGACTGAAGCGCCACCAGAACAGCGAAGGGGCCTGCGGGCTCCTTTTATGCCTGCAGGAGCGGCAGCACCGCGCGTCTCTCGCTCCTGCTGTTAGTCTTCCAGAGAAACATCCGCGCACTCCGGACTGCCCCTTACAGGAGGCCGAGCAAAGCCCACGCAGAGGAGGTCATGCGACATGGATGTCGCAAGAGCCGTCGTGAGTACAGGGACGTGCTCTCGACGGCGGGCCTCCGGGTGCGTGGGAATGTGCGAGGGAAGTCCGGCTCTGCCGGACCCGTATGTCGGGGCAAGACCTTTGGTTACTTTCTGGCGTTTGAGAAAGTGACCCGCCCGAGGGGGCGGAACAAGAAACATCCGAACACGCCAAAGCGGCGCGCTACACCGAACCAAAGTTTCTGGGTGACTCGCTCCGCTCGCCCTTCGGGCCGCGCTAAAGCGCGTTCAGCGCAAGCGCTGTCCCGCGTTCGCGGGGACGACGGCGGTGGAAGCGAAGTGCGGGGCCGGGTCGAAAGCAAGGCTATTGCGCAGATACCCCCAGAACCTGTGGACAACCCTGTGAACAGCGCGGGGAACGATCGCCCCGCAGCCCTGCAGCGGCGGGCTTCGGCGCTGTGACGGATTTCTGTGCAAAGCCACATGCCCTTGCCCACAACAACTGTGCGCCCGCCTGTGGACAACCTTGGGATGGATGGCTGCAGCGCAGGCCCGGCCAGCGCTACAGCGGACTGATCAATCCGTACTCAGTCCATGGCGAAGCCGAGCTGGCGCCAGGCTTCGTAGACAGTCACGGCCACGCTGTTGGACAGGTTCAGGCTGCGGCTGTTGGGGCGCATCGGCAGGCGCAGGCGCTGTTCCGGCGGCAGCGCGTTGCGCACTTCCTCGGGCAGACCTCGGCTTTCAGGGCCGAACAGGAAGGCGTCGCCACGCTGGTACTCGACCTCGTTGAACGGGTGCGAGCCTTTGGTGGTGAAGGCGAACAGGCGCGGGTGGCCGAGGCTTTCCAGGCAGCTCTGCAGATCGGCGTAGCGCTTCACCTGGGCGTACTCGTGGTAGTCCAGCCCGGCGCGGCGCAGGCGCTTGTCGTCCAGCTCGAAGCCCAGCGGCTCGATCAGGTGCAGGCTGCAGCCGGAATTGGCGCAGAGCCTGATAATGTTGCCGGTATTCGGCGGAATTTCCGGTTGGAAAAGGATGACGTGGAACATGCAGCGCTCCGGGCCTGAGAACGGCCGGCATTCTACCCCCATGGCGGAGGAAGTGCGGCCCCGTCCGTGGCTGCGCGTGATTTCGGCGCTGGCGATCGGCGGCTTGATGATCGGGCTGATGATCGGCCGCGTGCTGGGCCCGACGCCCGGCGATCCGCGCCTTCTGGGCGCGCAGGAAGAGAACGGCGATCTGGTGGTGCGCTTCGACCAGCCGGCGAACGTACGCGCCGGCCAGCTGGAAGGCGCCCTGCGCCTGCAGGTGCGTGCCAGCGGCAGCCCCGCCGAAGGCCTGATGCGCCTGGACGGCCAGCCGCTGCGTTGGCGCATCGAGCCGCACGAGTCGGAATTGTGGATAACCCTGATCGCCACGGGCGCCTTGGTCGGCACCTGGGATAGCGAGGAAGCTCGGGGGGAATGGCGCCTGCGAATTCATCCACAGCTGCGCCCGGCGAAGTAAAGAAGGGGATTCCCCGGCCTGCCTGAACCGAGAGCCCCTGAAAGGGGCGGAGGCCGCATGGACCTCCGGGAATAAAATGGGGGTTTCCCCGGCCTGCCTGTACCAGGACCCCCGAACCGTCTGCGCCATCCACCGCCTCGATGTGCCGTGGCACGCGCCTTGTAAAAGAGGGGATTCCCGGCCTGCCTGTACCAGGGCCCCTGAACCGTCTGCGCCATCCACCGCCTCGACGGGCCGTGGTACGCGCCTTGTAAAAGAGGGGATTCCCGGCCTGCCTGTACCAGGACCCCTGAACCGTCTGCGCCGCCGTCGGCTAGAAGAGCCGTGGCACGCGCCATGTAAAGAGGGGATTCCCCAGCCTGCCTGTACCGAGGCCCCCGAAAGCGTTGGTAACTGGTCTATTGCAGGGGCTGTGCCAATTTCACGGAAACGCTCTCCAACAGCCCGCCCTAGAGGCTGCAGGCCAGAATTCACGCGGCCTTCAGCCCAGCGTCAGGCATGCCGCCCGCGCTGCCGGCGGTGGCAGAAGCGTCCGCAACGAATGGCCGAAAAGGCGCCCTGCTAGTGCACGCGCACCAAATTCGTACGCGCTAGAAGGCGGAGATACCCACAGCCTGCTTTCCACAGATGGGCTGGAGAAGCCTTGGGACGGCCTGTGGATGAATGGCTGGAAGCCCGGTGGGGCAAGGCCCGCAGCGCCCTGATCAAGAACGGCCCAGGGCAGAACGCAGGCAAAAGAAAAGGCGCCCTGGGGCGCCTTTCTTGTTCGCAGCGGACCTTACTGGACCGAAGGAATCTCGCCGGAAGCCTGCATGCGGGCGATTTCCTGGGCGTAGAGGGCGTCGAAGTTCACCGGCGAGAGCATCAGCGCCGGGAACGAACCGCGTACCACCAGGCTGTCCAGGGTCTCGCGGGCATACGGGAAGAGGATGTTCGGGCAGAAGGCGCCGAGGGTGTGGCTCATGCTGGAGGCATCCAGGCCACTGATCAGGAAGATGCCGGCCTGCTGCACCTCGACGATGAAGGCGGTCTCTTCCTTGTTCTTGACGGTCACGGAGACGGTCAGCACCACTTCGTAGAAGTCACCGTCCAGCTGCTTCTGGCGGGTGTTCAGGTCCATGCTGATCGACGGTTGCCATTCCTGGCGGAAGATTTCCGGAGCCTTGGGCGCTTCGAAGGACAGGTCGCGCACATAGATGCGCTGCAGCGAGAACTGCGGAGCGTTTTCTTGTTCGTTGGCGACGTTGCTAGCTTGCTCAGTCATTTCAGGACCTTCTTATGGCTCGTTTGCAGTAGTGATGGGATCACGCCGAAAGCAGCGTATCCAGCTTGCCCGCGCGTTCCAGCGCGTAGAGATCGTCGCAGCCACCGACGTGGGTGCTGCCGATCCAGATTTGCGGTACCGAGGTGCGACCGGCCTTGCGGCTCATTTCCGCGCGCAGGTCGGGCTGGCCGTCCACGCCGATCTCTTGGTAGGCCACGCCCTTCTTGTCCAGCAGCGCCTTGGCGCGGATGCAGAACGGGCACCAGGCCGTCGTATATATCAGAACCGCCTGCATTTCACTTCACCAGGGGCAGATTGTCGCCGCGCCAGGTGCTGATGCCGCCGGACAGCTTGGCCACGGTGTAGCCGGCCTTCGCCAGCACGCCGCACCAGGTGCCCGAATGCTGGCCCATGGAGTCGACCACGATGATGGTCTTGCCCTTGTGCTTGTCCAGCTCGCTCATGCGGCTGTTCAGCTTGTCCGAGGGAATGTTCAGCGCGCCGGAAATGTGGCCGCTGGCGAATTCCTTGGCGGCACGGATATCCAGAACCACGGCCTGCTCGGCGTTCACCATCGCGGTCAGCTCGCGGGTGCTCAGGGCACGGCCGGCGCGGCGCATCTCATGGACAGCCAGCAGGACGAGAATACCCAGCAGGGCACCGACCAGCAGGTAGTGGTGGGTGGCGAATTCGATCAGACGGGGGAGGAACGAAGGCATGGCGCAGGGCATCCACAGGTCAAAAATGCCGGCCAGTATACACGCGGCCTCCTGACGGCTGAACCCCGCGAAACATGGCGCCCGTCGCCCCCAGAAGGTAAAATGCCGCTCCTTTTCTGACCCCCGTTTTGGAAAGAGCCGCCCCTATGACCGCATCGCCCAAACCCCTGGTCCTGATCATCCTGGACGGCTTCGGCCACAGCGACAGCCCCGAGTACAACGCCATCTTCGCCGCGAAGAAGCCGAACCTCGACCGCCTGCTGGCCACCCAGCCGCACGGCCTGATCTCAGGTTCCGGCATGGACGTCGGGCTGCCGGACGGGCAGATGGGCAACTCCGAGGTCGGCCACATGAACCTCGGCGCCGGCCGTGTCGTCTACCAGGACTTCACCCGCGTGACCAAGGCCATCCGCGACGGCGAGTTCTTCACCAACCCGGTGCTGACCGGCGCTGTAGACAAGGCGGCGGGCGCCGGCAAGGCGGTGCATATCCTCGGCCTACTCTCCGAGGGCGGCGTACACAGCCACCAGGACCACCTGATCGCCATGGCCGAACTGGCCGCCCAGCGTGGCGCCGAGAAGATCTACCTGCACGCCTTCCTCGACGGCCGCGATACTCCGCCCAAGAGCGCCGAGCCCTCGCTGAAGCTGCTCGACGACACCTTCGCGCGCATCGGCAAGGGCCGCACCGCGAGCATCATCGGCCGCTACTTCGCCATGGACCGCGACAACCGCTGGGACCGCGTCGAAGCCGCCTACAACCTGATCACCGAAGGCACCGCCGAATTCTCCGCGGCCAACGCCGTGGAAGCGCTGAACGCCGCCTACGAGCGCGGTGAGAGCGACGAGTTCGTCAAAGCCACCCGTATCGGCGACGCCGTAAAGGTGGAAGACGGTGATGCCGTGGTCTTCATGAACTTCCGCGCCGACCGCGCCCGCGAACTGTCGCGCGCCTTCGTCGAGGCGGACTTCAAGGAATTCCCGCGCCAGCGCGCCCTGAAGCTGGCCGAGTTCGTGATGCTCACCCAGTACCAGGCGAGCATCCCCGCGCCCAGCGCCTTCAAGCCGGAGTCCCTGGACAACGTGCTCGGCGAATACCTGGCGAAGAACGGCAAGACCCAGCTGCGCATCGCCGAGACCGAGAAGTACGCCCACGTCACCTTCTTCTTCTCCGGCGGCCGCGAAGAGCCGTTCGAGGGCGAAGAGCGCATCCTCATCCCGTCGCCCAAGGTCGCCACCTATGACCTGCAGCCGGAAATGAGCGCCCCCGAAGTGACCGACCGCATCGTCGAGGCCATCGAGAACCAGCGCTTCGACGTGATCATCGTCAACTACGCCAACGGCGACATGGTCGGCCACACCGGCGTGTTCGAGGCCGCGGTCAAGGCCGTGGAGTGCCTGGACACCTGCGTCGGCCGCATCGCGGCCGCGCTGGAGAAGGTTGGCGGCGAAGCCCTGATCACCGCCGACCACGGCAACGTCGAGCAGATGGAAGACGCCATGACCGGCCAGGCGCACACCGCGCACACCTGCGAGCCGGTGCCCTTCATCTACGTCGGCAAGCGCAAGCTGAGCGTCCGCGAAGGCGGCGTGCTGGCCGACGTGGCGCCGACGATGCTGACCTTGATGGGCCTGCCGGTGCCGGCGGAGATGGGCGGCCACTCCATCATCACCCTGGAGTGACCCGCAGCACGGCACGGGCGGCGTGACGCTTTTCACTCGCCGCTCGCGCCGTGCAGCTTGTAACCAATTTTTTATGCATACTAGGCCGACCTTTTCTCCAGGTGCCCGCCACCCCATGCATCGCGCCCTCTCCTCCCTGCTGCTGATCTGTCTGCTGAGCCCGCTGGTAGCCTTCGCCGACGACCGCGCCGACACCCAGCGGCAGATCGAGCAGACGCAGAAAGACATCGCCGAGCTGAAGAAGACCCTCAGCGGCATCCAGGAAGAGAAGTCCGGGGTGCAGAAGCAGCTCAAGTCCACCGAGACCCAGATGGGCGACCTCGAGAAGCAGGTCAAGGCCCTGCAGGACGAGCTGGAGAAGAGCGAAAAGGAGCTGCAGCGCCTGGACGAGGAGAAAAAAAAACTCCAGGGCGCGCGCCTTGAACAGCAACGACTGATCGCCATCCAGGCGCGAGCCGCGTACCAGAGCGGGCGCCAGGAATACCTCAAGCTGCTGCTGAACCAGGAACATCCCGAGAAGTTCAGCCGCACCCTCAACTACTACGACTACATCAACCGCGCGCGCCTGGATCAGCTGAAGGAATTCAACGAGACCCTGCGCCAGCTGGATAACGTCGAGCAGGACATCGCCAGCCAGAAGAGCCAGCAGCTGGCCCAGCAGCAGGACCTCGAAGCCCGTCGCCAGCAACTGGCCGAGGCCCGTAAGGAGCGCCAGGAAGCCCTGGCCAAGCTGAACAGCGACTACAGCAGCGGCGACAAGAAGCTCAAGGACCGAGAGCAGGCCCAGGCCGAGCTGAACAAGGTCCTCAAGACCATCGAGGAAACCCTCGCCCGCCAGGCCCGCGAAGCCGAAGAGGCGCGCCAGAAGGCCCTCGCCGCGGAACGCGAGCGCGCCCGCCTGGAGCGCGAGAACGCCAAGAACGACGCCGACGTGAAGCCGAGCAAACGCGCCGACTACAGCGGCCCGCTGGTGGCCAGCGGCGCCGGTTTCGGCGGTGCCTTCGACTCGGCGCGCGGCAAGCTGCCCTGGCCGGTCAACGGCCGCATCCTGGCGCGCTTCGGCAGCCCGCGTGGCGACGACCCCCGGGCGACCTGGGACGGCGTGCTGATCGGCGCCAGCTCCGGCAGCCCGGTCCGGGCCGTGCACGGCGGACGCGTGGTATTCGCCGACTGGCTGCGCGGCGCCGGGCTACTGGTGATCCTCGACCACGGTGGTGGATACCTGAGCCTTTATGGTCATAATCAGAGTCTTCTGAAGGGCGCTGGCGACACGGTCAAGGCTGGCGATCCCATCGCCACGGTCGGCGCCAGCGGCGGACAGAACACTCCGGCGGTGTATTTCGCCATTCGTCATCAGGGTCGCCCGACGGACCCAACCATCTGGTGCCGCACGCAGGGATAGGCCGCGGACACGCCTTAGGAGCCCAACATGTCGCAACGCTTCCGTCTCATCACCCTGGCCCTGCTGCTCGGCGTCGGAGCGGCCCAGGCCGCCGGGACGCCGCCCGCCGCAGCGCCAGCCGCGGCCAACGGCAAGGAGGCGCCGCTGCCGCTGGATGAGTTGCGCACATTCGCCGAAGTGCTCGACCGGGTGAAAGCCGCCTACGTCGAACCGGTGGACGACAAGACCCTGCTGGAGAATGCCATCAAGGGCATGCTCAGCAACCTCGACCCGCACTCGGCCTACCTCGATCCGGAAGAGTTCGCCGACCTGCAGGAAAGCACCAGCGGCGAGTTCGGCGGCCTGGGCATCGAAGTAGGCACCGAGGATGGATTCATCAAGGTCATCTCGCCGATCGACGACACCCCCGCAGCAGCAGCCGGCATCCAGCCGGGCGACCTGATCGTGCAGATCGATGGCAAGCCGACCAAGGGCCAGTCGATGAACGAGGCGGTCGACAGCATGCGCGGCAAGGCCGGCTCGCCGATCACCCTGACCATCGTGCGTGGCGGCGGCAAGCCGTTCGACGTGCGCCTCAAGCGCGCCATCATCAAGGTCAAGAGCGTCAAGACCCAGCTGCTGGAGTCGAACTACGGCTACCTGCGGATCACCCAGTTCCAGGTCAACACCGGCGACGAAGTGGTCAAGGGCCTGGCGCAGCTGAAGAAGGACAACAAAGGCAAGCTCAAGGGTCTGGTCCTGGACCTGCGCAACAACCCCGGCGGCGTGCTGCAGTCCGCAGTGGAAGTGGCCGACGCCTTCCTCACCAAGGGCCTGATCGTCTACACCAAGGGCCGTATCGCCAACTCCGAGCTGCGCTTCAGCGCCGACCCGGCAGACCCAAGCGAAAACGTACCGGTGGTGGTGCTGATCAACGGTGGCACCGCCTCGGCGGCAGAAATCGTCTCCGGTGCCCTGCAGGACCAGAAGCGCGCGATCCTCATGGGCACCGACAGCTTCGGCAAGGGCTCGGTGCAAACTGTGCTGCCGCTGAACAACGACCGCGCCCTGAAGCTCACCACCGCGCTCTACTACACCCCCAACGGCCGCTCCATCCAGGCCCAGGGCATCGTCCCGGACATCAAGGTCGAGCGCGCCAAGGTGACCCGCGAGCAGAGCGACTTCGAAGGCTTCAAGGAAGCCGACCTGCAGGGTCACCTGGCCAACGGCAACGGCGGCAAGGACCGTCCGACCCAGCCCGGCAAGGCCCCGGAAGCCGCGCCGCAGGACAGCGACTTCCAGCTGAGCCAGGCCCTCAGCCTGCTGAAAGGACTCAGCGTCAGCCGCGGCAACTGACCCATGCGCCAGGCACGGCTGCTGTTCGGCCTGTGCCTGGCCGCCCTCCTCGGCCCGGCACAGGGCGTCGCGCAACCGCTACTCAGCGTGGTGATCGACGACCTCGGGCAAAACCTTCCCCGCGACCGCCAGGTCTTCGACCTGCCCGCCCCGGTGGCCATGGCGATCATGCCGGACACCCCGCACGCCGCCGAACTGGCCCGCGAAGCGCACCAGCGCGGACGCACGCTGCTCCTGCACCTGCCGATGGACCCGGCCGGCGGCCCCTACGCCTGGCGCCCGGAACTACCGCCCGCGGAACTCTCCCAGCGGCTCGCCGCCGCACTGGCGGCAGTGCCCTACGTGCAGGGTGTGAACAACCATGAAGGCAGCCGCATGACCGCCGACCGCGCCGGCATGGGCCTGCTGATGCAGGACCTGCAGCAGCGCCATCTGTTCTTCCTCGACAGCCGCACCAGCGCCGCCACCGTGGCCGCCGCCGAAGCGCAGAAAGTCGGCCTGGCGAGCCTGTCGCGCGACGTGTTCCTCGACGACCAGCCAGACGAAGCGGATGTCGCCCGCCAGCTACAAGTCGGTATCGAACTGGCACGCAAGCAAGGCACGGCCCTGCTGATCGGCCATCCGAAGCCGGCCACCCTCAAGGTACTGGCGCGCGAGCTACCGAAGCTGAAGGCCGCCGGCGTGGAACTCGTGGAGCCGAATCTGCTGATCGCCGAGCGCGGCAACCGCGCCATGGCCGCGCACGGGAAGAACGGCATCTACCGCTGACGCCCGCGAAACGCCTTTCCTGTAGGAGCGAGCTTGCTCGCGAACCAACCCCGCAGCGAGGCCGTTCGCGAGCAAGCTCGCTCCTACAAAGGCGCCTTAGAGGTAGTTCTTGGTGATCTGCTCGACGACTCCCTCGGCGCGCATCTGGTCGAGGGCCTTCTGCAGGCGCTGCACCACCTCGTCGGGAGTGTCCTTGTTCAGTGCGAGGTAGAGTTCGCCTCGTTGAAGCGCAGCACCGTCTGCAGTCCGGTCACGCCTTCCTGCTTGGCCAGGTAGCGGCCGACGGGATCGGTGGTGGCCCAGAGGTCGATCTGCCCGTTCACCAACTTCTGCACGTTCTCCTGGTCGCGCAGCGCGTTGAGTACCGGGATGCCCTGGCTCTCCAGCGACTGGCTGACGGCATCGTTCTTGTAGGCGCCGAGCTTGTAATGGCCGGCTTCCTTGATGTCTTTCAGCGCGGTGATCTTGCTACCCGGCGCGGCAAGCACCACCCAGCCGGTCTTGGCCAGCGGCCCTACCCACTTGAACAGCGGCACCCGCTCGGGGGTGTAGGTAGTGGAGAACAGCCCGTAGTCCGGCCGATCGAGGGTCAGCTTGTACAGGCGGTCCCAGGGAAAGCGCAGGCTCAGGGTGTAGCCGATGCCGGCGCGCTTGAACATCTCGCGGACGATATCGGCGCTGATGCCGTCGATGCCGTCGTCGCGGGCGAAGTTCTTGTCGTCCACCGCCATGTTGAACGGCGGGAAGTTCTCGGTGAGCAGCACCACCTTGTAGTCGGCGGGCAGCTCGGCGCGGGCCGAGGCGGCCCCCAGCAGCAGCCCCAGGAAGAGGCCGCAGGTCTTGAGTTTCAGCATGGTCATACCGCTCGCTTGGTTATCGTTATGGCTAGCGGCATCCCTGCAGGTTGGACGTACTTCCCGACTCGTCCACCATCCCTGGAACAGCACCGGCAACGCCGGCTTTCGAGGCGCCGCTCCCCACGAGCGGCGCCGGCGAATCACAGATAGCTCTTGAGCACCTCGTCGACGTAGCCTTCGGCGCGCATCTTGTCGAGCGCGGCCTGCAGCTTCTGCACGACCTCGTCGGGGGTTTCCTTGTTCAGTGCCAGGAACAGCTGGTCGCTGTTGAAACGCAGCGCAGTCTTCAGGCCGCTGACGCCCACCTGCTTGGCGAGGTAGCGCCCGGCCGGATCGCCGCTGGCCCAGAAGTCGATCTCGCCGCTCTGCAGCTTCGTGGCGTTCTCCTGGTCGCGCAGCACCAGTTGCGGCTCGAAACCGTGCTGCTTGAGGTACTCGGCCATGGCGTCGCCCTTGTAGGCGCCGATCTTGTAGCGCTTGGCCTCGTCCAGGGTCTTCAGGGCAATGGTGCTGTCGCCGCGGGCCAGCAGGACCCAGTCGTCAGGGCCGATCGGGCCGACCCACTTGAAGGCGCTCTCGCGCTCGGGCAGGCGCGCGGTGGAGAACACGCCGTAGCCGGGCTTCTCCAGCGCCAGCTTGTAGATGCGGTCCCAGGGGAAGCGCAGGGTCATGCTGTACTTGATGCCGGCGCGCTTGAACATCTCGCGGACGATGTCCACCGCGATACCGTCGATGTTGTCTTCCTGGGCGAAGTTCTTGCCGTTGATGGCCATGTTGTAGGGCGGGAAGTTCTCCGTCAGCAGCACCATGCTGTAGTCGGGGTCCACGTCCGCGTGCGCTGCACCGGCCAGCAGCAGCGAGCAAGCCAGCAGAAGGCGTTTCAACATCGAGAAAAGTCCTAAGAGAAATCCGAAGGCGCGAAGCTTATCGCAAGTTTGCCAGCATTGACGCTTGCATCTTTCGGACCGCGTCACGCCTTGCGCAACGCTCTGCCACGCCCATTGCGGGAAGTGGAAAGACACGGGGCCCGGCCGCCTTGCAGCAGACCGGGCCCCGGTCGAAGATTGCGCGCCGACAGTGCGGCGGCAGCCCTCAGCGCACCACGATACCGCGGCTGGCCAGGTAGGCCTTGGCCTCGGGAACGCTGTATTCGCCGAAGTGGAAGATGCTCGCGGCGAGCACCGCGTCGGCCTTGCCTTCGAGGATGCCGGCCGCCAGGTGCTCGAGGTTGCCGACGCCGCCGGAGGCGATTACCGGCACGTTCACCGCTTCGCTGATGGCACGGGTGACACCCAGGTCGTAGCCGCTCTTCACGCCGTCCTGGTCCATGCTGGTCAGCAGGATTTCACCGGCACCCAGGCCTTCCATCTTCTTCGCCCACTCCACCGCGTCGAGCCCGGTGGGCTTGCGGCCGCCGTGGGTGAAGATCTCCCAGCGCGGCGTTTCGCCAGGGCCGGAAACCTTCTTGGCATCGATGGCGACCACGATGCACTGCGAACCGAAGCGCGCGGCGGCTTCGCCGACGAACTCCGGGGTGAACACCGCGGCGGTGTTGATCGAGACCTTGTCCGCACCGGCGTTGAGCAGGTTGCGGATGTCCTGCACGGTGCGCACGCCACCGCCCACGGTCAGCGGGATGAACACCTGGCTGGCCATGCGCTCGACGGTGTGCAGCGTGGTATCGCGGCCGTCGACGCTGGCGGTGATGTCGAGGAAGGTGATCTCGTCGGCACCCTGCTCGTCGTAGCGGCGAGCGATCTCCACGGGGTCGCCGGCGTCGCGGATGTTCTCGAACTTGACGCCCTTGACCACGCGGCCGTTGTCCACGTCGAGGCAGGGGATGATGCGTTTTGCCAGTGCCATGTCAGTGCTCCCGCGGGTTCAGGCTCAGCCCTTGAAGGCGTCGCAAAGCGCCTGGGCTTCGGCGACGTCCAGGGTGCCTTCGTAGATGGCACGGCCGGTGATGGCGCCAACGATGCCCGGGGTGCGGGCGTCGAGCAGCTTCTGGATGTCGCCCAGGTTGTGGATGCCGCCCGAAGCGATCACCGGGATGCGCGTGGCGTTGGCCAGGGCGGCGGTGGCTTCGACGTTGCAGCCCTGCATCATGCCGTCCTTGGAAATGTCGGTGTAGACGATGGCGGAGACGCCGTCGGCCTCGAAACGCTTGGCCAGGTCGATCACCTGCACTTCGCTGACTTCAGCCCAGCCGTCGGTGGCGACGAAACCGTCCTTCGCGTCCAGGCCGACGATCACCTTGCCGGGGAAGGCGCGGCAGGCTTCGCCGACGAATTCCGGCTGCTTGACCGCCTTGGTGCCGATGATCACGTAGCTGACGCCGGCGCGGACGTAGTGCTCGATGGTCTCCAGCGAACGGATGCCGCCGCCGATCTGGATCGGCAGGTTCGGATAGCGCTTGGCGATGGCGGTGACCACCTCGCCGTTGACCGGCTTGCCTTCGAAGGCGCCGTTCAGGTCGACCAGGTGCAGACGGCGGCAGCCGCCCTCCACCCATTTGGCAGCCATGGATACCGGGTCGTCGGAGAAGACAGTGGCGTCTTCCATCAGGCCTTGGCGCAGACGCACGCAGGCGCCGTCCTTCAGATCGATTGCGGGGATGATCAGCATCGGTTGAACCTGCTCGAATCCAAGTCGTGAATAGGGTCGGGTCAGCTCTTCTCGAGCGCCCACAAGTCGCTTTCGATGCTCTCGAACCTGTCTTTCAGGTGCGCCTGCACATCGACGATCGCCTTGTTGTAGAACAGCGGGCCGAACTCGCGCATGAAGTAGTCCAGCGCTTCCTCGGCCTCGAACGCGCCCAGCTCCAGCTCGAAACGATCCTCGAGAAAGCGCTTCAGCGCCTGGCTCGCCGCCTGCCGCTGGGCGGCGTCGAGTTCGAGGATCGACGGCTTTTCGCGGCGCGCCATGGAATTACCAGCGGCCATCCCAGGCCACGAAGTTCTGCAGCAGCTGCAGGCCGTGGGTATGGCTCTTCTCCGGGTGGAACTGCACGGCGAAGCGCGAACCTTCGGCCAGCGCGGCGGCGAAATCACGCCCGTAGTGACCGCGACCGACCACCTGGCGCGGATTGCCGGCCTCGATGTAGTAGCTGTGCACGAAGTAGAAGCGCGCTTCGTCCGGGATCTCGTGCCACAGCGGATGGTCGAGGGTCTGCTTGACCTGGTTCCAACCCATGTGCGGCACCTTCAGGTGCTCGCCGTCTTCATGCAGGTCCTTGCCGAAGAAGCGCACCTGGCCGGGAAACAGGCCGATGCAATCGACACCGTCGTTCTCTTCGCTGCGCTCCATCAGCGCCTGCATGCCGACGCAGATACCGAGGAAGGGGCGGTCCTGGCTGACTTCGCGCACCAGGCTGTCGAAGCCCAGGCGCTTGATCTCGGCCATGCAGTCGCGGATCGCGCCGACGCCGGGGAAGACCACACGGTCGGCCTCGCGAATGGTCGCGGCGTCGCTGCTCACCAGCACGCGACCGGCGCCCACGTGCTCCAGCGCCTTGGACACCGAGTGCAGGTTGCCCATGCCGTAGTCGATGACGGCTACCGTCTGCATTACAGGCACCCTTTGGTGGACGGCATCTGGCCGGCCATACGCTCGTCCAGCTCGATGGCCATGCGCAGCGCGCGGCCGAAGGCCTTGAACACGGTTTCGATCTGGTGGTGCGTGTTGTGCCCACGCAGGTTGTCGATGTGCAGGGTTACCTGGGCGTGGTTGACGAAGCCCTGGAAGAACTCCATGAACAGGTCGACGTCGAAGCCGCCGACGCTTGCGCGGGTGAAGGGCACGTGCATCTGCAGGCCGGGACGGCCGGAGAAGTCGATGACCACGCGCGACAGCGCTTCATCCAGCGGCACGTAGGCGTGGCCGTAGCGGCGGATGCCCTTCTTGTCGCCGATAGCCTTGGCAAAGGCCTGGCCGAGGGTGATGCCGATGTCTTCGACGGTGTGGTGATCATCGATATGCAGGTCGCCCTTGCACTCGATGTCCAGGTCGATCAGGCCGTGACGGGCGATCTGGTCCATCATGTGCTCGAGGAAGGGTACCCCGGTATCGAAACGGGCCTTGCCCGTGCCATCCAGGTCGATGGACACCTTGATCTGGGTTTCCAGGGTGTCGCGCGCGACTGTCGCCTTGCGTTCGGCCATCACCAGCTCCACAGCTAACACAGCACTTAATTATAAGAGGGGCCGCATTATAGGCGCGGCGGGCGCCGCGCGGCTATGGGCGATGGTCGGTGGACTGGCCGCGCGCCGGCGCTTGTCCTTACACTGCCCGCCCCCATCGAGGAAGCCGCCATGCCTGTGATCGTCGAAGCGCCCGCCCAGCTCTCTGCCCAGGACCGCCAGGACCTGCTGCGGATCTACGCCGAGGCGCCGGCCGAGCTGCTCGCGCCCTTCGCCAACGGCGAAGCGCTGATCGATGCCGCGCTGGCCGCCGGCACCCTGATCACCGGCCGTTTCAACGACCGCCTGCTGGGCGCCGCCTGGCTGCAACGCGATGCCGATGCCTGGCGCCTGTCGCGCTTGTGCGTGCGCAAGGTCACGCGTGGCCGCGGCGTCGCCCGGCGCCTGCTGGAACAGACGCAGCAGCAGGCGGTACTGAATGGCCGCCCGCTGCGCCTGCAGGCCCCCGCCGGCTACGAGACGGCGCAAAGCCTGGCGACGCACCTGGACCTGGCCCTGGAAAACCACTGAGCGAGGCCGCCATGAACGATATCGACATCCTGATCATCGGCGCCGGCGCGGTCGGCCTGGCCTGTGCTGCACGACTGGCCGCTCCGGGGCGCAGCGTGCTGGTGGTCGAGGCGGAACGCCTGGTCGGCAGCCACACCTCCAGCCGCAACTCCGAAGTCATCCACGCCGGTATCTACTACGCGCCCGGCTCGCTCAAGGCCGAGCTGTGCCTGGAGGGGCGTGAGCGCCTGTACGCCTGGTGCGCCACCCACGATGTGCCGCACAGCCGGATCGGCAAACTGCTGGTGGCGGTGGAGGACGCCGAACTCGGCAAGCTCGAAGCCCTAGACGCCAATGCACGAGCAAGCGGCGTCCACGACCTGCAGCCGCTCGACTCCGCGCAACTGCACGCCATGGAGCCTGCCGTACGTGGAGTCGCTGCGCTGCTCTCGCCGAGCACCGGGATCATCGACAGCCACGCCTACATGCACTCGCTGCAGACGGTCGCGGAAAACAACGGCGCGCATCTGGTCCTAGACACCCGCATCGATCGCCTGCATCGCGCCGCAGACGGCTGGATCGCCGAGGGTGTCAGCGTTGGCGAGCCCTTCAGCCTGCAGGCCGCGCAGGTGATCAATGCCGGCGGACTGTTCGCCCAGCAGCTGGCGGCGAAGACCGAGGGCCTGAGCGATATTCCGCCGCTGCATTTGTGCCAGGGCCGCTACTTCACCTACAGCGGCCGCTCGCCGTTCAGCCACCTCATCTACCCGATGCCAGAAGCCAACACCGCCGGACTCGGCGTGCACGCCACCCTCGACTTAGGCGGCCAGCTGCGCTTCGGCCCGGACGTGCGCTATCTCGACGCCATCGACTACCAGGTCGACGAGCACCTGCGCGAACCTTTCGCCCAGGCCATCCGCCGCTATTTCCCCGGCCTCGACGCGCAGCGCCTGCAAGCGGGCTACGCTGGCATCCGGCCGAAACTCAGCGCCGCCGGGGAACCGGCCGCCGACTTCGTCATCCAAACCGTCTCCGATCACGGCCAGAACGGCCTGATCAACCTGTTCGGGATCGAATCGCCGGGGCTCACCGCCAGCCTGGCCATCGCCGAACGTGTTGCCGCAGCCTGCTGAGCAGGCGTGGCGCATTGATATACTCCCGCCTACTCCACCGCGCCTGAACAAGGACCCGTCCATGAAAGCGTTCGGCAAGATCCTGGGCCTCGTCGTCCTCGCCCTGCTGCTCCTGGCAGTCGCCGCCGGCTTCATCCTCACCCACTTCTTCAACCCGAACGACTACAAGGATGAGATCCGCCAGTTGGCCCGCGACAAGGCCAACCTCGAACTGAACCTGCGCGGCGATATCGGCTGGAGCCTGTTCCCCTGGCTCGGCCTGGAGCTGCACGACGCCAGCGTGGCCAGCCTGCGCACCCCGGACAAACCCTTCGCCGACCTGCAACTGCTCGGCCTCTCGGTACGCGTACTGCCGCTGCTGCGCCGCGAACTGCAGATGAGCGACATCCGCGTGCAGGGCCTGACCCTGACGCTGAACCGCGACAAGACCGGCAAGGGCAGTTGGGAAGACATCGGCAAACCGGTGCAGCCCGCCGCTGGCGCGACCACCGCGCCAACCCCGACCGAGCAGCCGAGCGCACCGGCCAAGCCGATGGCGCACGACATCGCCTCGCCGATGAAGCTCGACATCGACAGCCTCAACATCACCGATGCCCGCGTCGACTTCAGCGACGAACAGAACGGCCGCCAGTACACCGTCGAAGGGCTGAACCTGAACACCGGCGCCATCCGCGAAGGCAGCGCCATCCCCTTCAAGCTCACCGCCTACCTGGGCACCAACCAGCCGGTGACCCGCGCCAAGACCGAGCTGACCGGCAACCTGCGCTTCGACCGCGCGCTCAAGCGCTACCAACTGGAAGACGCCAAGCTCGCCGGCGAACTCTCCGGCGACCAGCTGCAAGGCAAGACCGCGACCTTCTCGGCCCAGGGCCAACTGCTGCTCGACCAGGCCGCGCAAGTCGCCGAATGGAACGGCCTGAAACTGTCGATCAACCAGCTGCGCGCGCTGGGTGAGCTCAAGGCCCGCAACCTGGACAAGGACCCGCAGTTCAGCGGCGGCATCTCCATCGCCCAGTTCAACCTGCGCGAATTCCTCGACGGTCTCGGCCAGAAGTTGCCGGCGATGGCCGACGGCAACACCCTGACCCGCCTGGAACTGGCCGCCCGTGTCGACGGCAGCAGCAACAGCGTCACCCTCAGCGACATCCACTTCAAACTCGACGACAGCAGCTTCACCGGCAACCTCGGCCTCGCCGACATCGCCAAGCAAGCCGTGCGCGCCCAGCTAAGCGGCGACCGCCTGGACCTCGACCGCTACCTGCCGGCGAAAGCCGCCAAGGCAGCCGAAGCCACCAGCAGCGCCCGCAAGTCGGAAGTCGAGGCCACTGCGGCCAGCGCCAGCAAAGGCAATTCGCCGCTGCCCAACGCACCGACCCAGCAGGCCTGGAGCGACACCCCGGCGCTGCCCCTGGTACGCCTGCGCGCGCTCGACCTGGACGTCGGCCTGAACCTCGGCCAGCTGACCCTCGACAAGCTGCCGATCGACAACGCCGTGCTCAAGCTGCACGGGCAGAACGGCCAGCTCAGCCTCGACGACCTGCGCGGCGAGCTGTACGACGGCCGTTTCAACGCCAAGGCAAGCCTCGACGTGCGCCAGGACGTGCCGCTGCTCGCCGTGCAGAAGCACATCGCCGGCGTACCCGTGGAGAAGCTGCTCGAAGCCCAGGGCCAGAAACCGCCGGTCACCGGCCTGCTCGACCTGGACGCCGACCTGACCACCCAAGGCAACAGCCAGAAGGCTTGGGTCGACAACCTAAACGGCTCCGCGCACTTCGCCCTGAACAAGGGCGTGCTGCTCAACGCCAACCTGGAAGACCAGCTGTGCCGCGGCATCGCCACGCTCAACCGCAAGGACCTGAGCGGCGACCACAGCGGCAAGGACACGCCCTTCAACGACCTGCGCGGCAGCCTGACCTTCCGCAACGGCGTGGCCAACAACCCCGACCTCAAGGCCAGTGTCCCCGGCCTGACGGTCAAGGGCGACGGCGACATCGACCTGCGCGTGCTGGGCATGGACTACCGCGTTGGCGTGATCATCGAAGGCGACAAGAGCGACATGCCCGACCCCGCCTGCGAAGTGAACAAGCGCTACGCCGGCATCGAATGGCCACTGCGCTGCCGCGGTCCGCTGGAACTGGGCGCACGCGCCTGCCGCCTGGACCAGGAAGGCGTCGGCAAGATCGCCGGGCAACTGGCCGGCCAGCGCCTGAACGAAAAACTCGAAGAGAAATTCGGCGACAAGGTCAGCCCCGACCTGAAAGACGCGCTGAAGAACCTGCTGAAGAAGAAATGACCCCCGAACGCTTCAACTCGACCGTGCTCGACTGGTTCGACCGCCACGGCCGCCATGACCTGCCCTGGCAGCGCGACATCACGCCCTACCGGGTGTGGGTCTCGGAAATCATGCTGCAACAGACCCAGGTCGCCACCGTGATGGGCTACTACGACCGCTTCATGGCCGTGCTGCCCACGGTCGCCGACCTGGCCGCCGCGCCGGAAGACGAAGTCCTGCACCTGTGGACCGGGCTCGGCTACTACAGCCGCGCACGCAACCTGCACAAGACCGCCAAGCTGGTCATGGAGCAGCACGGCGGCGAGTTTCCGCGCGACGTCGAGCAGCTCACCGAACTGCCGGGCATCGGTCGCTCCACCGCCGGCGCCATCGCCAGCATCTCCATGGGCCTGCGGGCGCCGATCCTCGACGGCAACGTCAAGCGCGTGCTTGCTCGCTTCCTCGCCTGCGACGGTTATCCAGGCGAGCCGAAGGTAGCTAAGCAGCTGTGGGAAGCCGCCGAGCGCTTCACGCCGGCCCAGCGTGCCAACCATTACACCCAGGCGATGATGGACCTGGGCGCCACCCTCTGCACCCGCAGCAAGCCGAGCTGCCTGCTCTGCCCGCTGCGCGAGGGCTGCCGCGCGCACCTGCTAGGCCGCGAGAGCGAATTCCCGGTGCCGAAGCCGCGCAAGGAATTGCCGCGCAAGCGCACGCTGATGCCGATCCTCGCCAACCGCGACGGCGCCATCCTGCTCTATCGCCGCCCCTCGACCGGTCTCTGGGGTGGCCTGTGGAGCTTCCCCGAACTGGACGACCTCGATGCACTCGACCCGCTTGCCGAGCGCCACGCCCTGCGCCTGGGCGAGCGCCGCGAGCTGCCCGGTCTGACCCACACCTTCAGCCACTTCCAACTGGCCATCGAACCCTGGCTGGTGCGCGTGGAGGACGCGGCGCCCGCCGTGGCCGAGGGCGACTGGCTCTGGTATAACCTCGCCACCCCGCCGCGGCTCGGTCTCGCCGCGCCGGTCAAGAAGCTGCTGAAACGGGCAGCCGACGCTTTGAATGCAGGAGAAATGTCATGACCCGACTGGTGATGTGCCGCAAGTACAAAGAAGAGCTGCCCGGCCTCGATCGCCCGCCCTACCCCGGCGCCAAGGGCCAGGACATCTACGAGCACGTCTCGAAGCAGGCCTGGGACGAGTGGCAGAAGCACCAGACCATGCTGATCAACGAGCGTCGTCTGAACATGATGAACGCCGAGGATCGCAAGTTCCTGCAGGCCGAAATGGACAAGTTCCTCACCGGCGAGGAATACGCCCAGGCCGAAGGCTACGTCCCGCCCAGCGCGTAAGTTTCGGTATTAACTGAAAATTTTTTCGCGGCACGCTTGACACCCCAACGCAAAACCCTTTTAATGCGCGCCACGTTGCCCAGGTAGCTCAGTTGGTAGAGCAGGGGATTGAAAATCCCCGTGTCGGCGGTTCGATTCCGTCCCTGGGCACCACCTTCAAGTTTCAGGTGGTGCAAGATCACCTGAAGCGATTAAAAAACCGGCCCTAGCGCCGGTTTTTTTATTGCCCGCGATTTGCCTCCCGCCTGCCGTATCGCCCGTTTTACACAGCCTCCGCAGCCAACTGCCTTGCGTCTCCCACCCCACGCCGCTGGTCGCCTGCCCGGCGAAAGCCCCTGTGCGCCGTTGTCTACTGGCGCGTAGCACGGGCATCTTTCAGAATGATGACGCTGCTTCAAGAATTCCGACCAAAGGACGGGTTAACGTCCCCACCTGATGCTCGTAAACGGAGTGCCTGTGCATCCTCTCAATCGCTGGTGGCAAGCGCGCGGTAACCTTGTCACTCTCGCCGCGCTGTTCCTGCTGATTCCGTTGGCCAGTCGCTACCTGCTGGGCTGGGGCAACCTGTATGGCTACCTCTCGGACCTCGCCATCGGCAGCCTGCTGATCCTCCTCCTGCACAAGCGCCACCTGCTGCTGGCGCTGCCGGTGATGGTCGTGTGGATGCTGATGTATGTCGGCAACGCCGAGCTGGTCAGCGCGGTCGGCCGCATGCCCGACCCGAGCGACCTGCACTTCCTCGCCGACCCGACCTTCGTTGGCAACTCCACCGAAGGCGGCGGCATCTCGCATCCGTGGCTGGCCGGCATCCTCGGCGGCACAATCTTCCTCGCCGCCCTGCTCTGGCGCCGCCGCGAGCAACCGCTGCCCCGCTATGCCTATGCCCTGCCAGTGGCCCTGCTGGTGGCGCACTTCGGCATGCAGTTCGTGATCCCCGCAGACGCCGACGTGTGGAAGCAGTACAACCTGCCGCACCGGCTGATCGCCGGCGTCGCCAGCCAAGGCCAACTGGCGGTCGAAGACTGGCTGGCCGGCGACCAGACGGCCACCCCGCCGGACGTTTCCGGCCTGAACCAGCAGGACCTCTCCGGCACTCCGCTGCTCGCAGGCCCAGGCGCCGCGAAGAACGTGCTGATCATCACCATGGAAGGCATCCCCGGCGCGTACGTGGAGACCAACCGCGCCGCGCTCAGCAGCAGCTACGACGAGTCCATGATGCCCAAGCTCAGCACCTGGGCAACCCGGGCCATGGACACTCCCGACTACGTGACGCACAGCCACCAGACCATCCGTGGCCTCTACGCGATGCTCTGTGGCGACTTCAGCGAGCTGAACAACGGCACGCCCAAGGCCGTCGAGCTGCTGTCGAACCCGCGCCGCGCCTCCGAGTGCCTGCCCTCGCAACTGCACAAGCACGGCTTCACCACGCACTTCCTGCAAGGTGCCGGCCTGCGTTTCATGGCCAAGGACAAAGTGATGCCCGCCATGGGCTTCGACACCACCCTCGGCCGTGACTGGTTCAAGAAGCCGCCCTACCTGGAATTCGCCTGGGGCATGGACGACAAGGCCTTCTTCGAAGGCGCGCTCGATTACATCGGTGAGCTGCGCAAGGACAAGAAGCCCTGGATGCTGACCCTCCTTACCGTCGGCACCCACCAGCCCTATTCGGCGACCCCGGAATACCTGGCCAAGTACCCGACCGCCCGCAAAGCTGCCGTGGCGTACCTGGATGACGCCGTCGACGCCTTCCTCGCCGGCCTGGAGAAACAGGGCGTGCTCAAGGACACCCTGGTGATCGTCACCTCCGACGAATCCCACGGCATCGACAACGTACGCCTGGCCTCATCCTGGGGCATGAACCTGGTGCTCGCCCCCGAACAGGCTGCGCTGCCGCCGGTGAAGGATGGCGTGTACGGCCACGTCGACCTGGCCACCTCGATCCTCGACTACTTCGGCTTCGCACCGCCGAAGGACATGGCCGGCCGTTCGCTGTTCCGCGAGTACGACAAGGGCCGCGAGATGGTGTCCTTCACCAATGGCATGCTGCGCTTCCACGACGGCAAGCACACCTTCACCGAGTGCGACTTCCAGCAGGTCTGCCGGCGCTACGAGAGCGATGGCTTCATCGCCGACAGCGCGCGCTTCATCGGTCGTTTCAGCGGCCGCGAAGCACGCATGCTGGCCGCCCGCGCGGACATCCTCGACCACTCGGTATCCGGTAGCAACGGTGCACTGGGCCAAGAGCTCCAGTTCGCCACGCGCGAGCACATCCAGCTGAAGCCGAAGGTGACCAACGAGTACACCGACAACCTGATCGGCGCCCAGTACCTGGAATTCCCGGCCGACAGCCGCACCACGGTGACCATGAAGATCCGCGCGCTGCAGATGGACGACAAGGGCGCCCGGGTGCAGCTCCACACTCGGGAGTTCGAGAAGCTGGTGCCGGTGCCGATCCCCGAATTCCCGCTGCTCACCCGCGACAAGCCGCTGGAGATGACCTTCTCCTTCGACAACGAGCGGGCACGCAAGGCGTTCTCCTTCCACCTGATCGCCGAAGGCCAGGGCACCATCGAGATCACCGATTTCCATGTGCAGACGCAGCCGCGCAAATCCACCATCGACGCCCGCCAGGTCGCTCCGACTCGCGTCGCCGGCAGCAACGCCCTTCCCGGCCCGCGCATCGGTGGTCGCCCGGCACTGATGGCCGGACAGCTGGACGAGCTCGACCAGGAAAGCAGCGACGGCCAGAGCAGCGACACCGACGCGCCCCTCACCCAGTAAGCCCCGCCCTCTCCCTGCTCCCGCCCGGCGTCCTGCCGGGCGGGAGCGCGGTCTTTCCCATCGCCCCCGAAGCTGGCACTATCGCGCGCTTCGCTCGCCCCCACCCCGGGCGCGAGCCGATGGCGCAGCGCGTCCCGCGACCCGGCGATCCCGGTGTTCAGCCCAGGCGACAAGGCACTTCGGCAATGCGACAACTTGTCACTACTCCCCCTGCGACCCTGCAGATCGCGTGATAGGTTGCGCTTCGCCAGAAAGGCCCCACCCCCTGCAGCGGTCCGCCGCCAGGCACCCAATAACAAGAGAGGAGCCCCTTATGGCCGAGGCCATACCCGCCCTGGAAATCCGTAACCTGCACAAGCGTTACGGTGACCTGGAAGTGCTCAAGGGCATTTCCCTGACCGCCCGCGACGGCGACGTGATCTCCATCCTTGGCTCCTCCGGTTCCGGAAAGTCGACCTTCCTGCGCTGCGTCAACCTGCTGGAGAACCCGCACCAGGGCCAGATCCTGGTGGCCGGCGAAGAGCTCAAGCTGAAGAAGGCCAAAGACGGAGCACTGGTCGCCGCCGACAACCGGCAGATCAACCGTCTGCGCAGCGAACTGGGCTTCGTCTTCCAGAACTTCAACCTCTGGCCGCACATGAGCATCCTCGACAACATCATCGAGGCGCCGCGCCGTGTGCTGGGCAAGACCAAGGCCGAAGCCACCGAGATCGCCGAGGCCCTGCTGGCCAAGGTCGGCATCGCCGACAAGCGCCACAGTTTCCCCGCCCAGCTTTCCGGCGGCCAGCAGCAGCGCGCCGCCATCGCCCGCACCCTGGCCATGCAACCGAAGGTCATCCTCTTCGACGAGCCGACCTCCGCGCTCGACCCGGAGATGGTCCAGGAAGTGCTCAACGTGATCCGCGCCCTCGCCGAGGAAGGCCGGACCATGTTGCTGGTCACCCACGAAATGAATTTCGCCCGCCAGGTTTCCAGTGAGGTGGTGTTCCTCCACCAGGGCCTGGTCGAGGAGCAGGGAACGCCCGAGCAGGTCTTCGAGAACCCGCAATCGGCCCGCTGCAAGCAGTTCATGTCCAGCCACCGCTAATGGAGCTATTTCACGTGAAGAACTACAAGAAGATCCTCCTCGCCGCCGCTGCCACCCTGGCCTTCGGCGCCCACGCGGTCGCCGCCGAGAAGCTGCGCATCGGCACCGAAGGCGCCTACCCGCCCTTCAACGGCATCGACGCCAGCGGCCAGGTGGTCGGCTTCGACATCGACATCGCCAAGGCGCTGTGCGCCAAGATGAAGACCGAGTGCGACGTGGTCACCTCCGACTGGGACGGCATCATCCCGGCCCTGAACGCCAAGAAGTTCGACTTCATCGTCGCCTCCATGTCGATCACCGACGAGCGCAAGCAGGCGGTCGACTTCACCACCCCGTACTACACCAACAAGCTGCAGTTCGTGGCCCCCAAGTCGGTTGACTTCAAGACCGACAACGCCGCGCTGAAAGGCAAGGTGATCGGTGCGCAGCGCGCCACCATCGCCGGCACCTGGCTGGAAGACCACCTCAACGACGTGGTCACCATCAAGCTCTACGACACCCAGGAAAACGCCTACCTGGACCTGTCCTCGGGCCGCCTGGACGGCGTGCTGGCCGACAAGTTCGTGCAGTACGACTGGCTGAAGAGCGACGCTGGCAAGGACTTCGAGTTCAAGGGCCAACCGGTCTTCGACAATGACAAGATCGGCATCGCCGTGCGCAAGGGCGACCCGCTGCGCGACAAGCTGAATGCCGCGCTGAAGGAAATCGTCGACGACGGTACCTACAAGAAGATCAACGACAAGTACTTCCCCTTCAGCATCCAGTGATGCCGACCCGGCGCGCCGCCTGAACCGCGGCGCGCTCCCTGCCCAGGCGTGACTCCCATGATTTTCGACCTGCACGGTTTCGGCCCGCAGCTGGCGGCCGGCACACTGATGACGCTCAAGCTGTCGCTGGCGGCGGTCTGCCTCGGCCTGCTGCTCGGCCTGCTCGGCGCCATCGCCAAGACTTCGAAGAACCCCGCCCTGCGTATGCTGGGCGGCACCTACACCACCATCGTCCGCGGCGTCCCGGAAACCCTCTGGGTGCTGGTGATCTACTTCGGCAGCGTGGCCGGCCTGAATGCCCTGGGTGCGCTGTTCGGCAACCCCGAACTGGCCCTCAGCCCGTTCGCCGCTGGCGTCTGCGCCCTCGGCCTGTGCTTCGGCGCCTACGCCACTGAGGTGTTCCGGGGCGCGCTGTTGGCGGTACCCAAGGGCCACCGCGAAGCCGGACAGGCACTGGGCCTGTCTGCCCCGCGAATCTTCTGGCGCATCGTCCTGCCGCAAGTCTGGCGCGTGGCGCTGCCGGGCCTGGGCAACCTCTACCTGATCCTGCTCAAGGACACCGCGCTGGTGTCGCTGATCACCCTCGACGAGATCATGCGCAAAGCGGCAGCGGCGACCAACGCGACCAAGGAACCCTTCACCTTCTACATGGCCGCAGCGCTGATCTACCTGAGCCTGACCGTCTTCGTCATGGCGGCCCTGCATTACTTCGAAGGCCGCGCAGGACGTGGCTTCGTGAGGAACGAGCTATGAGCGTGTGGGAACTGCTGCTGAAGTGGACGCCGAAGATGTTCGAGGGCGTCCAGCTGACCCTGGAGCTGCTGGCCATCGCCGTGGTCGCCGGCCTGGCCCTCGCAGTGCCGCTGGGCATCGCCCGCGCCTCGCGGCACTGGTACGTGCGCGCGCTGCCCTACGCCTACATCTTCTTCTTCCGCGGTACGCCGCTGCTGCTGCAACTGTTCATCGTCTACTACGGCCTGGCGCAGTTCGACGCGGTCCGCCAGGGCCCGCTCTGGCCCTACCTGCGCGATCCGTACTGGTGCGCGCTGGTGACCATGACCATGCACACTGCTGCGTACATCGCGGAGATCCTGCGGGGCGCCATCCACGCGATTCCGGTCGGTGAAGTGGAAGCTGCGCGCTCGCTGGGCATGTCCAAGCGCCAGGCACTGCTGCACATCATCCTGCCGCGCGCCGCGCGCATCGCCCTGCCGGCCTACAGCAACGAGATCATCCTCATGCTCAAGGCCAGCGCCGTGGTGTACACCGTGACCCTGTTCGACATCATGGGCGTAACCCGCACCATCAACGCGCGCACCTACGAGAACATGCTGTTCTTCTGCTACGCCGGTGCGCTCTACCTGCTCATCACCCTGGTGCTCACTCGCGGCTTCCGCCTGGCCGAACGCTGGCTGCGCGTCGAGGCCATGCAAGGCCGCTGACCGGCGCTCCCCGGGACGGCGGTGGCGCCGCTATAATCGCCGCCCCGCCGCTTCCCTCCAGCACCTGCCGTGGCCGAACCGACAATCCCCTGCCTGACGGGCGACGCCCTGCTCCAGCGCTTCGAAGCGCTGGATGGGTTCCTGCTCGCCCATCAGCAGCTCTGGCGGCCGAAGCCCTTCACCGAGCTGACGCTGCCCTGGGAAGCCGAACATCCCGCGCTGGCCGCCTGGCTGCGCCGGCGCAGCCTCGAAGAGGCGGATGCCGCGCACAACCATCCGCAGCATCTACCCGCGCCCGCACCTTTCCCTGAACTGGCAGCCCAGGCTGCGCGCCTGGCGGAAGTCGGCGAGTTGCCCGAGCAGCCCCTGCCGAAGCTGCCAGCGCAATTCCAGGTCGACGTGCCCGGGCGCAAGTGGCAGCAGATCGAAGCCTTCGCCAGCCGCCTGAACTTCTCCACGCCGCCAGTGCAGTGGCTCGACTGGTGCGCCGGCAAAGGGCACCTGGGACGCCTGCTGGCCCACGGCGGAGAAGCGCTGCTGAGCCTCGAGCGTGACCTCGCGCTGGTCAACGATGGCCAGCGCATGAGCGATCGCCTCGGCCTGCGCGCCATGCACGTCGAGCAGGACGTCCTGGCCGAAGGCGCCAGCCGCTACCTGCAACCCGGGCAGACCGCCGTGGCCCTGCATGCCTGCGGCGACCTGCATGTCACCCTGCTGCGCCAGGCCGTCGGCCGAAACTGCCGTCAACTGGCGGTGGCACCCTGCTGCTACAACCGGATCACCAGCGAGGACTATCAGCCGTTATCCACAAGCGCCGGCGCCTCGGCACTGCGCTTGAACCAGGACGACCTGCGGCTGCCCCTCACCGAAACCGTCACCGCCGGCTCCCGCGTGCGGCGCCAGCGCGACGCCTCCATGGCGCGGCGTCTGGCTTTCGATCTGCTGCAGCGGGAACTGCGCGGTGAGGACTGCTATCTGCCCGTGCCCTCCGTGGCACCGGACTGGCTGCACAAACCCTTCGCCGACTACTGCCGCGACCTGGCTGCCCTGAAGGGCTTGCCGACGCCGAGCGAACGCGACTGGGCCGCCCTCGAGGCGCGAGGCCGTCAGCGCCTGGCCGAAGTGCGCAACCTGGAACTGCTGCGCGGGCTTTTCCGCCGCCCGCTGGAACTCTGGCTGCTGCTGGACCGTGCGCTGTTCCTCGACGAACAGGGCTATCGCGTGCGTTTAGGCGCCTTCTGCTCAGCAAGCCTCACCCCGCGCAACCTGCTGATCATCGCCGAGCGCGCCTAGTACAAGCGTTCCAAAACGTCACCCACAAAAGCTGTGGATAACTCTGTTGAGAAAAACGGGATATCGCTTGCCGAAGCCCGTCCTCACGCCCCTCCGCTTGACCTGCTCATTTTTTGAGCGCTAAAAAATTAATCCTTTAAAAACAATCGGTTATCTATTATTGCGAAGTCGGTCAAGATTTTCCGGCAATAGCCGGGCGTGCTCGCCCCAGGCTTGTGCATAAGCCCCGAAATCGCTCGCCTCCACGCACATCGAACGAGCACCCTGGCGTTTCACCTGCGGATCGAAGAGGCGCAAAAGGAATTTATTGTTGCTCACTTGCAACAATCAGCTATTTGCCAATAGCTGTCTGGGCAGTATTATTTCGAAACACATTAGCTGCCTAGACAGTAATTAGCCTTGCCATGGATCACTATCGTGCTTCGGACTTCCCATTCAAGGGGTCTATCGGCCAACTGCTCGCCCACGCCGCGATCCTGAAGGACCGCCTGCTGGACAAGCACCTGGCACACCTGGACATCACCGCCGCGCAATTCAAGGTGCTGTTCTTCGTCGGTCACAACCGCGCTAATACGCCGGCCGAGCTGTGCCGCGAGCTCTCCATCGACAGCGGCTCGATGACCCGCATGCTCGACCGCCTGGAAAAGAAAGAGCTGCTGCTGCGCAACCCGTGCCCCAACGACCGCCGCAGCGTGCGCCTGCACCTCAGCCCGGCCGGCGAGGCAGTGAATGCCGAGGCGCCGCAGATCGCTTCCCAGGCGATGAATGAGTTGGTCGGCTGCCTTTCCAGCGAGGAACTGCAGACCCTGACCCACCTGCTCGACAAGATCCTGCGCAGTCATGACGCCGCGACCTGCGCGGCGCAGGAGAACTGACCCATGCCAGCCCTTCGCCCCCTCGGCCGCGCCTATGCGCTGGCCATGCTGAGTGCTGCGGCCCTCACCGGTTGCGTCAGCTCCGCGGGCCTCGCGCCCAGCGGCAAGACCCTCGATCCGGCGCACCTGCAGGCAGGCCGCAGCCTCGACGGCACTCCGCTGTCCAACGCCGCCTGGCCGCGCCAGGACTGGTGGTCGAGCCTGAGCGACCCACAGCTCGACAGCCTGATCGGCGAAGCCCTTAAAGGCACCCCGGACCTGCAGATCGCCGATGCCCGCGCTCGCCAGGCAGCCGCCGCCGCCAACGCCGCCGACGCCGAACGCATGCCGACGTTGAACGCCAAGGCCAGCTACGCCGGCATCCGTGCACCGACCAGCGTCGTCCCGTCGCCCATCGGCGGACACTACGCGGCAGTGAAGTACGGTGCGCTCAGCTTCAACTACGACCTCGACCTCTGGGGCGGCCAGCGCGCCGCCTGGGAAGCCGCACTCGGCCAAGCCAATGCCGCCGAGGTGGACCGTCAGGCCGCGAGCATCAATCTCTCCGTGAATGTCGCCCGTGCCTACAGCGAACTCGGCCACGCCTTTATCGTTCGCGACCTGGCCAAGGACGAACTGGACCGCTCGCAGCGCCTCTTCGAGCTGAGCAAGAAGCGCATGGATGCGGGCCTGGACAGCAAGGTGCAGCTGCAACAGACCCAGACCCAGGTCGCCAGCGCCCGTGAACAACTGGCCGCCGCCGAGCAGCAAATCGCCAGCGACCGCATCTCGCTGGCCGTGCTCCTCGGCCAGGGCCCCGACCGCGGACTGGAACTGCAACGCCCACGCGCACTGCAAGCCAACGCCCTGAGCCTGCCGTCGAACTTGCCCGCCGAGCTCCTCGGCCGGCGTCCGGACATAGTCGCGGCACGCTGGCGCGTGGAGGCTGCGAACAAGGACATCCAGTCGGCGAAGACGCAGTTCTATCCGAACATCAACCTGGGCGCGATGATCGGCCTGGCCAGCATGCACAGCAGCGATCTGCTGTCGGCGCCGAGCCGCTTCTACCAGATCGCCCCGGCCATTTCCCTGCCGCTGTTCGACGGCGGCCGCCTGCGCGCCAACCTGGCGGGCAAGGACGCCGACTACGACCTGGCCGTCGCGCAGTACAACAAGACCCTGGTCAACGCCCTCGGCGAGGTCAGCGACGACCTCAGCCAGCTGCGCTCCCTGGAGCAGCGCCTGGTCGACCAGCGCGAGGCGCGCGACATCGCCAAGTCCAACTTCGAACTGGCCATGCGTCGCTACGGCGAAGGCGTGGGCAACTACCTGGACGCCCTGAGCGTGCAGCAGCAGTTGCTCGTCGCCGAGCGCGAACTGGCCAATCTGGACGCCCAACGCATCGACCTGTCCGTGCAACTGGTACAGGCCCTCGGCGGCGGTTTCCAGGCCGACTCCACCCCTTCCGCCCCGCTCGCCCAGGCGGGCGCAGCTGCCGTGCACTAAGAGGCAACCGCCATGACCACCGATACCCAAGAAACCACCGGCGGCAATCCCCAGCGCAAGCGCTGGCTACTGATCCTGACCGTCGTCGTCATCCTCGCCGGCATCGCAGCCGCCGCCTGGGAGTTCCTCTATGGCCGCTGGCACGAAGACACCGATGACGCCTACGTAAACGGCAACGTCGTGCAGATCACCCCGCAGATCACCGGCACCGTGGTCAGCATCGGCGCCGACGACGGCGACCTGGTGCAGAAAGGCCAGGTGCTGGTGAAATTCGACCCCAGCGACGCCGACGTCGCCCTGCAGCAGGCCGAGGCCAATCTCGCCCGCAGCGTCCGCCAGGTGCGCGGGCTGTACAGCAACGTAGACGGCTACAAGGCCGACGTAGCGGCGAAGAAGGTCGCCCTGGCCAAGGCCGAGGCGGACTTCAAGCGCCGGCAGAACCTGGCCAATGACGGCGCCATCTCCCAGGAAGAGCTGGCCCACGCCCGTGACGCCCTGGACACCGCACGCAGCTCCCTGACCAGCTCCGAACAACAGCTCGACACCAATCGCGCGCTGGTCGACGACACCGTCATTTCCTCCCACCCGGACGTCAAGGCAGCCGCCGCCAAGCTGCGCCAGGCCTACCTCGACGACGCCCGCGCGGTGATAGTCGCGCCGGTCACCGGCTACGTCGCCAAGCGCACCGTGCAGGTCGGCCAGCGTGTGCAACCGGGCGCCGCGCTGATGGCGGTGATCCCGCTGGACCAGGTGTGGATCGACGCCAACTTCAAGGAAACCCAGCTGCAACACATGCGCATCGGCCAGCCGGTGGAGATCCGCTCCGACCTCTACGGCAGCTCGGTCCAGTACCAGGGCTCGGTGGAAAGCCTCGGCGTCGGCACCGGCAGCGCCTTCTCCCTGCTGCCGGCGCAGAACGCCACCGGCAACTGGATCAAGATCGTGCAGCGCGTCCCGGTGCGCATTCGCATCGACGCCAAGCAACTCGAAGAGCACCCGCTGCGCATCGGCCTGTCGATGGACGTGAAGGTCGACCTGCACGACCAGAGCGGCCCGGCGCTGGCTCAGCAGTCGCCCCACGAAGCGGTGTTCTCCACCGACGTCTATCAGCAGCAACTGGCCTCGGCGGACCAGCTCATCGAGCAGCTGATCCACGCCAACATGGCCGACGGCCGCAGCCGCAGCACCGCCGCGCGCTGAGCCAGGAAGCATCATGAGCGAGAACAGCAACGGCGCCTTCAGCCCGCCCAGCCTGGTGATGGCCACCATCGGCCTGTCCCTGGCGACCTTCATGCAGGTGCTGGACACCACCATCGCCAACGTCGCCCTGCCGACCATCTCCGGCAACCTCGGGGTGAGCGCCGAGCAGGGCACCTGGGTGATCACCTCGTTCGCGGTCAGCAACGCCATCGCCCTTCCGCTCACCGGCTGGCTCAGCCGCAAGGTAGGCGAGGTGCGGCTGTTCATCGCGGCGACCATCCTCTTCGTGATCGCCTCGTTCCTCTGCGGCGTCGCGCAGCAGATGGGCATGCTGGTCGGCTTCCGCGCCCTGCAGGGCTTCGTCGCCGGGCCGCTGTACCCGATCACCCAGACCCTGCTGATCTCCATCTACCCACCAGCCAAACGGGGCATGGCCCTGGCGCTGCTGGCGATGGTCACGGTGGTGGCGCCCATCGCCGGGCCGATCCTCGGCGGCTGGATCACCGACAGCTACAGCTGGCCGTGGATCTTCTTCATCAACGTGCCCATCGGCCTGTTCGCCGCGATGGTGGTCTACCAGCAACTGAAGAAGCGCCCGGTGGTGATCAAGCACGCACCGATGGACTACATGGGCCTGGCGATGCTGGTGATAGGCGTAGGTGCGCTGCAGATCGTGCTCGACAAGGGCAACGACCTGGACTGGTTCGAGTCGAACTTCATCGTCGGCGGCACCGTCGTCTCGGTCATCGCCCTGGCGGTCTTCGTGATCTGGGAACTCACCGACAAGCACCCGATCGTCAACCTGCGGCTCTTCGTGCACCGCAACTTCACCTTCGGCACCCTGGCGCTGGTGGGCGGATACGCGGCCTTCTTCGGCATGAACCTGCTACTGCCGCAGTGGCTGCAAACCCAGATGGGCTACACCGCCACCTGGGCCGGCCTGGCTGCGGCGCCGATCGGCATCCTGCCGGTGTTCCTCTCGCCGCTGGTCGGCCGCTACGCCAACAACTTCGACCTGCGCGTGCTGGCCGGCGTGGCATTCCTGGTGATGTCCGCCAGCAGCTTCATGCGGGCCAGCTTCACGACCGACGTGGACTACTTGCACATCGCGCTGGTGCAAATGTTCATGGGCCTGGGCGTGGCCTTCTTCTTCATGCCGATCCTCAGCATCCTGCTCTCCGACCTGCCGCCGGACCAGATCGCCGACGGCTCGGGCCTGGCCACCTTCCTCCGCACCCTCGGCGGCAGCTTCGCAGCCTCGCTGACCACCTGGATCTGGAACCGCCGCGCCACCCAGCACCACGCCTACCTGACCGAGAACCTGAGCACCTTCGACCCAGCGACCCGCGACGCGCTGCACAACCTCGGCGGCAACAGCCAGCACGGCGCGGCAATGCTCGAGCGCATGGTGGAAAGCCAGGCCTACATGATCTCGACGGTGGACTACTTCACCCTGCTCGGCTGGACCTTCCTGGCCCTGCTGTTCGTGATCTGGATGGCCAAGCCCCCCTTCGGCGCCAAGCCCGGAGCCGCCGCCAGCGCTCACTGACCGATCGAAGGGACGCAGGAAAATCAGTGGTTTACACCGACAGGCACGTCGCTATAATGGCGACCCTCCTTGCCGGTATAGCTCAGCTGGTAGAGCAACTGACTTGTAATCAGTAGGTCCCGGGTTCGATTCCTGGTGCCGGCACCATTAAATAGATTCAGGCGGTGCCAAGCAGTGTCATGAATCCGCCACAAAGCCCGCCTCGCGCGGGCTTTGTGTTTCATGCAGTGCCATCCAGCCTCATCCAAGCGCTTGCCATTTGAGTACCCGTGTAAGTACCTTTAGATTGTTCAATTATCTATGGGTACTCAGCATGCCTCTGACGGCCTTGCAGGTGAAGAACGCCGCGCCACGCGAAAGCGACTATGGCCTTGCTGATGGTGGCGGTTTATTTCTTTGGATTCGCGCGGCAGGTGGCAAGTCTTGGCGCTTCCGATTCCGCCTGGATGGCAAGCAGTCTCATATTTCCCTTGGCACCATCGACAAGGTAACGCTCGCGCAGGCTCGGCAGCTGGCCTCGGATGCTCGCCAGCTTGTGGCGCAGGGGCGGCACCCCGGGCTTGAGCGGAAGGTAATGCGAGCTCAGGCGGCAATATCTCGCGCCAATACCTTCAAGAATCTTGCGCTGGAGTGGCATCAGCACAAGGCACCTCGCTGGTCGGCCGGGTACGCCGATGATGTAGTGGAAGCCTTCGAGCTGGATATTTTCCCTCAAGTGGGAAACCTGCCGCTAACTGACATCAAGCCGATGCAGTGGCTGCAAGTATTTCGCCGCATTGAGTCGCGGGGCGCTCTAGAGAAGCTGCGCAAGGTTCGACAGCGCTGCCAGGAGGTGTACCGTTTCGCGATTGCCACTGGTCGCGCCGAGTACAACCCTATTGCCGATATTGGCGGAGCACTGCAGACGCCTACCTCACGGCATTACCCCTTCTTGCCCATTGCTGAAATCCCGGCACTGATACGCAGTATTCAGGGGTGTCCAGGACATGACGCAGTGAAGATCGCCACTCGCCTGCTGATCCTGACCGGAGTGCGCACAGCTGAACTGCGTGGCGCCCCGTGGTCGGAGTTTGACCTCGACAAAGCGCTCTGGCTGATTCCTGCAACGCGCATGAAGATGCGCCGCGCCCATCTAGTCCCACTCTCCCAGCAGGCGGTGGCCGCACTGCGCGAGTTGGAACGCATTACTGGCGGCTACACGCTTGCATTCCCTGGCCGTAACGACCCGGCAAAACCCATGAGCGAGGCCGCCATCAACCAACTGCTGAAACGCTCCGGCTACGACGGGCGTGCCACAGGTCATGGATTCCGCCACACAATGTCTACCACTCTGCACGAGCAGGGATATCCCAGTGAGTGGGTCGAGACTCAGTTGGCTCATGTGGACAAGAACAGCATTCGTGGTACCTACAACCACGCCCAGTATCTGGAGGGGAGGCGAGAGATGCTTCAATGGTATGCCGATCACTTGAGTTGCCTTAAATGACCAGCTCCCAGCCTAAACGCTATGTGCGACGCCATCTCGTTATGCGTGATACCCCAGTTCGGCTGAGCGAATTCGTTGATGAATACAGGCAGGAGCTAAGGTGTAGTCGCGAAGAGGCAGCCTTTGCGTCTGCTGATATTTTCCGCCCTCTCATGGCCGGCCATACAGTCCTCAGCGTAGAGACCTGCAGGGTTGCAAATGTGCTTGATCATGAGGCTCATCGAGATACAGGGGGCCTACAGGCCGTGAGGCTCATTAGGTACTTCGAGCTCCAAGCGCTCAGCAAAAGCAAGCGCGAGCCGTTTATCTTGGTTGAAGACGACTCAGGCATAGAGCTCCCCGTGTCTGATGCTGCTATCTACTTCTCACCATCACTCCTGACCAGGCTAATCGAGGAGCATTTGGGGCCACAGACACCCCACTTCATCTGCAATGGCGACTTTTACAAGAAGCAAGGTGGCGATGCCCCGGCGACAGAAAAAGAGCAACTCCGACTGCGGGAAATCCACACGGTACAACGGCTTACCGGGGCACTTGTTGCAATGGTCGCCGCTGCTGCCAGGCAAGATGAGGCGTGCCGTGTAATTTTGAACTCGAAGATTTGCGAGAAGGACTCCGCAGGCAAAGGGCCTTACGCGATCGCTGAAAGCCTCGCATTTATCGCTGATCGATTAGGCATCAGCGATTTCCCCGACACTGATACGGTGGCGAGGTATCTTCCGCTGAAGCGGAAAGGAGCGTAAGCAAACGCCACTGTTTCAGGTGCATCTGTTTTCCCGAATTCGGTTTTTATTGCCAGCGCGTGCCATTCAATCCAGAGCCATCGCAACAGGACTCATGGAGACCTCGAATGGCACTGGTATCACCCGTAACTCCTGCACTTCTGCGTTTGCCCGGTGTTTGCACCCAGGTTGGCTTGAGCAAGTCGCAGATCTACCGACTCATCCGTAGTGGCGAGTTCCCGCCCCCGGTACGGCTTGGCCCGAATTCGGTCGCCTGGCCTGCTGAGCATGTCCATGCCTGGATCGCAGACAAGGTTCTCGCGTCATCTGGGCAAAGGCCTTGATGAGTCGTTATGAGGAGCGCATTGCAAAGATTCGTCGCGGGCCCGGAAACGCTGCCAAATCAACGCTGGTAGCGCCCCGCTCACGCCAAGAGAGCTCTCATGACGGGAAGGAAGAAGCTGCTTCCCGCCACATGTTTTTGCCCGGTTTTGCCATCGGGGCTTTTCCGAACCACCTCAATCGGTCGAGCCTGATTGCTCCGATCGCTCGCAGTGAACGCAAACAACACTCGAAGACCAAGATGGTAACGCGCCGAGATTGCGTCTTGGAGTACAGCGGTGAGCAGCTGGATGAAGCCGATGGGGACCTGATCATGGCGCTGATCGCCTTCGCGCAACCGTTTCCGCTAGGAGACCCCGTTCGACTGAATCGCAAACAACTGCTTAGGAAGATCAAGCGCGGGGCCATCGGCAGTTCGCAGTACGAATGGCTTTATCGAAGCATGAAACGTTTGCGCGAGGCGACGCTGTTCCTCGAGGCGCTTAAGCCAAATGGCTCTACCCGATACACAGTGGGCAAGATGGAGTCATTCAGCATCCTGAAGAGCCTCAGCTATGACAGCGAGACCTACCGCTACACACTCGACCCGCACTGGATCTTGATGTTCGGAAATCGGGAGTACAGCCTGATTGACTGGGAAAAGCGCTTACAGATCCGACGCGGGCTGGACATGGCCAAAACGCTGCAGCGGCTGATCGCCACGTCCTCTGACCGAGTGCAGCGTTACGCACTTGAGGGACTCATGGCCCAAATGGCGTATGGCGGGCGTCTGCGAGACTTCCGTGGCAGCCTTGGTCGAGCTGTATGCGAGCTGGAGCGTCTGGAGATCATCACCAGGGGCAGCATTCAGGAAAGCAGTAGAGGCAAGCCGCAGCTGGTTCTTTGGCTTATTCCGTAGTGTTGTGCCGCGGTGGCATAGCCTCGCGTTGTTGATGGCATAGCGTCGCTCTTTGGTGGCATAGCACCGCGCCGCAGTGGCATAGCCTCGCAGAGATAATCCGCAATTTATTGATTTTGTTATAAAAAACACAGAACGATAGGCTTCTACCTTATATCTACCGTACTTCTACGCGCAGAGCCTGTGAATAACCCATTGCGCCATCAGCCCCATGCTTACCCAAGGCGCAATCATGGGGTTGCAAGCATGCGGCTATTCGCGCCGCACCTTATCCAGCAGGGCCACGACCTGCTCTTCCGTCATTTCTGCCAGGGCCGCTACACCGGCACGAACAACGTCTGAGCGAGAGGCTCGGAATCCACGCGGGATCAGGCTGATGCGATCAATTTCCTCACTGATTTGGTCTGTCAGCGAGAAGGTGACACGCTTAAAAACCGCCGCACTCTGTGCTGGGGTATTCGGTTTGAGCATCGTTTGTCCCGGATTGTTATTTAAGAGCTGCAACTTACGTAAGCGAGATACCCTTTTCAACCCCGTGAAGGATTTGGCGCGATTGATCGCACTGCGGCGGCCTGGCTTCAGGTCAGACGGACATCATGCTGAAAATCAATATTACGTAAGTTGCTTAAGTTAAGCGTATCGCCTATGATTTCCCCACAGCAGGCCGCCCACGCCTGCTCGCCGGAATCTGCTCGCCAGGAGGCGCGTCATGGCTATTGCTGAGTTCACGCTGGATGCAGGGCTCGTCGTGTCGAGTGAGCTGCCGATCCTGGATGAGGGTGAGTCGATCATTTTCCGCCGGTGCAGCTACAGAGGTCAGGCGTCGCTGCTCATCGAGATACTGAGTGATGGTCGCGTAGCAGACGCGATTGTCTTTCCGGGATTGGTCACCGGCCGGTTGCCGATAGAGCTGGCCCGGCTGTAGACACGCTGGCTATGTGGAGCAGTCGGTGGCCCTGAATTCGCAGTTTCATAACGTCTACCTGTCCATGCCGATGGAAGCCAGCTTGCTGCCTGAGCTCCAGGGCTTGCCGTATTGGGGGCGGGCAGTTCACGAGATTCTCCAAGAGGTAAATCCGCTCCTTATGCGCCGGCTGGCGGAAGGCCAGAGGTTGAAGGCCTATATCGAGCGGAAGCAGGACTATCTCCAGGGGGAGGCTGCGCGACTTGAACGTGAGTGGCGACGGCTAAACCCGCTGGGTGCTGATACCGGCTACCTGGCTCGCGCCAATTGGCAACGGCACTGCAAGCTGGCGGTGCGGGAACTGCTGATTGATGAGCTCGCCAAGAGCCTAATCGGCAGCACTGCAGATCTGTAGGAATCGATCGTTCAGAGCCAGTGATGGCAAAGGAGTTGCAGCTATGTCGGCAGTCAGATCTTTCCTGGGAGCGGTTTGGTCGTATGGCGTTTCTCTGCCGCTGTACGTGATGTGGAGCGTTGTCCTCAGTTCTGTAAGAGCCGCTTTCGACTTCTTCTATCCGCGCGGCTACAGGTCATGCAATGAACTGGCAGATGTGTTCGTCGAGGAGTGCGCCAATCGCCCTGCCGGGCAGTCCGTCCGCCTGCCTTGGGTGGATAGCTCGGCAACGCATTCACTGGTGATGAACAACACTGGCCGCCTGCTTTCCTATGTGGCCATCGCCAGCGGCTGGTTCGGTGTGGCAGTGAAGGACTCCGGCACCAGGTACCGGCCCGAGCGCACCTATCGCTACTACTACCGCCGCAGCCTGACCGGCAACTGGTTTGCCGAAATATGGTCGGTGCCGAAGTCCGGCTTCATTGCTGCCGCGCTGGCCATCCCGTTCGTGGATATGGCGCGGGACGTGATGAAGGGGCGCATCTACGCGAACGGTGAGTTTGTGGCTCTCCCTGGGCATGAGGGGCTGATGCTACTGGTGGCTGGGTTGCTGCTGGTGGTCTGCTTCCTTCCCCGTGCAATCCTGGGGCGGGGTACTCACTTCGCGGCGATAGCGCCGATCAATGGCGGTGCTTTCGGCGGCTATGGCTGTGCCCAGGTCATCAACTGGGGCGCAGCAATGGCCGGGCTGTCCTACCTTTGGCTGGCAATGGGGACCGAGTGGAATTTCCCCGCTGCGCTTAACTATTGCGCCGACGTGCTTGCGAAACTGTGGTGGATGACCGGCAACGGGTACAAGCAAGATGGCTTGCTGATGACCTTGTTGATGACACCGGTAACGCTGCTGCTGGGGGCGATATTAGGATCGGCTTGCACGGTGATCCCGGCAGCGGCTTTCTGGTATGTCTCCCTGCGTTTCATCGCTGCGCGCAACGCCAAGGCTCAGCTTGAGGCCCTGCCGTTCAACTCGATTCAGGCCGCTATGTATCGGGGCAGCGATTTTGAGAGAGCCGCCGAGCTAGTCGCCCCGCAGGTAACCCTTGGCTACTTGGTCTACATCGGACTGACAGTTGGCATCATCCTCTATCCCATCCAGGTATGGGTGCGGTCACTTTTCTGATCTCCTCCAGACGCGCTATGTGATGAAGCCCCGTACCCGGGGCTTTGCCCCGACTAACTACCCCGGAAAGTCAGCGCCTCAACCGCTGGCAGCCACTGGCCAGACGCTATGCGAGTTCACACGTATGTGATCGCCACGGACGCAGGCTCAGCGCCAAACTACGATCCGCCGGCCGTTACGCTGGCTGTCTGCAAGCCGCGCATCCGCAAGAAGGCGAAGGTTGGCGATCTCGTGCTCGCATTTGCAGGTTCAACGGTGAATCCCCTCTCAGGCCACAGCGTCGTCTGGGCCGGCATCGTCTCAGAGGTGCGTAATCGCATCGCACTTGACCGCCCAATTGCATTGCCGCTGACCACCGTTTGCATCCGACTTGACCAGTCACGCCGAAGAGGCGACAGGCAGAAAACGGCCAATAGCTGCCCTTCCGGTTACCCTGGTTCGTCTTAGCAAGACGAACCATTATCCGCAATTGACAGCCGATATCTGCCCGCCGCGAAGAGCCACTCCCGCGCAAAAATGCTAAAGCCCAAGGCCCAATTGAATGCCACTCCCCCCGCTGGCGCCTTCCTGTTTCAGGGCTCCTCAGAGCAAATAGGGCCCAAGGAGCCCCTGAAGAAGAGCGTCCGAACTGGATGAAATACCCCTTTCCCGATTGAAGGTCGCGGTCGCGTCGAATTGGGCGACGGCACGCCGAGATGACAAGTGCCAGTGCGGAAATCCGTCGCCACGTCATTTCTCGGCCCATCTGCGCGCATTCTCCTCCGCGCGTGCGGCAGCCTCTGCTTTATTGGCTCTTTCTACCGGCTTTCTCGGTTGCGGTCGGGCAGGCTTGGAATCGACTCTTCCACAGAACTGCCGCCAAGCGCGCCGGCAGAGGCTCAAGACGTGTTTCCACTGGCGTTTGAAACGTGCCTGCAGGGAGCGTTTCATGACTCCTGCTGCTCCTCGCTCATCAGGTCGTCATCGCCACGGGCAGCGCGCTGTGCTGCTTCAGCGTTCTTCGCTTCGCTCGCTGGGGGCGCGATTCTGCCGGCCTCCCTGACGGCGTCGGCCAGCTTCTGCCGTCCCGACTCGGCTCGCAAATTCGGGTTGGAATAGTCTTCAGCTCTCGATAGCCGTGGCGACTCGCGGCGTGGACCTTGCGGATGTACCTGCGCCTTCGGGCGGCTAGATTCGTTGTTCGGACCTTGCTTGCCTGACTTGTCCATAAAGACCTCGTGGATCACCCCGCTCTCGCGTCATTGCGAGGTGTCGGGAAACAGACAATGGCAACCCACGGCCAGCGTGTCGGTGCGCTACCCCGCTTACCGCCGCAGAGGGCCGAAGGGAGCGCCTGCGAGCGCACCGCGCGAACGCCCGGCACGTCCAGGGCAACCGTTGCGGCCAGCCGCCGCTTGCAGTCCTCGTCAACCGTTCCACTCAGGGTGGCTCGCCCTGTCTACACGAAGGCGACCAGGCTGCTGGTGCGCAACTCGGCGCGCTGCGCATAAAGGGTGACGATGCGTTTTTCCAGGCGGACGTCGGTGGCGTCCTGCGCACCCCATGGCCTTCGCTCCCGAATTCAAGCTTCCAGCATGCCGCCGGCACGCCGGGGCATCGGTGCGCCAACGCACCGATGCCGGGCACCGCCCGCGCGCAGACTGGAGTTGTGGCTGCACTTGCAGCCCTTCCCAGGAGAACCATCATGGTCGGCTATCGCCACCAGGTATCGGGCGTCTTCGCCCGGCAGGTCCAGGCCGAGAGCGCCCGCCAGCGGCTGATCGGCCAGGGCATCGCCGCCGAACGACTGCGTATCCTCGCTGCCGAGGCCCTGCCGCCCATGACGCGCTCCCGCAGGGTCAGGCGCTCGTTGTGGCAGATGCTCACGAGCGGCGCGATCGGCATGCTCTTCGGCCTGGCCGTGAGCACCCTGACCGCGCTCGCCCTGACGCAGCCAGACGGCAGCCTGTTCAGCGGTACGCCACTGGTAATGCTGGGCTGGGGCAGCGCGCTCGGCGCCCTGCTCGGCGGCATGGTCGGCGCATCGGCCGATGCCGGACAGATCGACAAGGCCTTCAGCTACGCCATCGCCCACGGCGAGGTGGTCCTGCTGGTCGAAACCCGTTCGGCACGCGAGACCCTGCTTGCCCGCGACACCATCGAAGCCTCCCTGGGCGTCGGCACGCACATGGACATCAGCCTGATCTGACCGGCGGGCTGGGTACGCTAGCGAACAGACAGCCCCCTTCGGCGCCGGCAGGGTAAAGACGCGGCAGATCGCCCGGCAACCCATCTCCAGGACACAGACACCGGGATGACAGTTGCACTTTCCAGCCTCGAAGCAGGAGAACCCCGATGCCGACCGACCATTCAGATGCTTTCGTCTTCTTCGGCGTGCGTGGCGATCTGGCGCACAAGAAAGTCTTCCCCGCCTTGCAGGCGCTCGTGCGCAGCGGCGAGCTGGACATGCCGGTGATCTGCGTCGCCCGCGCAGGCTGGACCTCGGAACAGCTGCAGGACTGGGTGCGCGCCAGCCTTGAAGAGCACGGAGGGGTCGATCCCGACGCCTTCGTTCACCTGTGCAGCCGCCTGCACTACGTCGATGGCGGCTACGACGATCCCCAGACCTATGTCCACCTCAAGCAGGCTCTGGGCGGCGTGGCGCGGCCGCTGTACTACCTGGCCATCCCGCCCAGCCTGTTCGACAGCGTGGCCCGGGCGCTGGCCGCGGCCGGCTGCGCCGACAACGCCCGCGTGGTGCTGGAGAAACCCTTCGGCCACGACCTGAGCTCCGCCCAGGCGCTGAACCGTTCGCTGCGCGAGGTCTTCCCCGAGTCGGCAATCTTTCGCATCGACCATTACCTGGGCAAGGAAGCGGTGCTGAACCTGCTGTACTTCCGCTTCGCCAACGCCTTCCTCGAACCGATGTGGAACCGCAGCTACATCGACAACGTGCAGATCACCCTGGCCGAGGACTTCGGCGTGCAAGGCCGCGGGCACTTCTACGAAGAGGTCGGGGCGATCCGCGACGTGGTGCAGAACCACCTTTTGCAGGTCATCGCGCTGCTGGCGATGGACGCGCCGCAGGGCAGCGACACCCGCTCGATGCGCAGCGAGAAGCTGCGCCTGCTGCAGGCCATGCGGCCGCTGGACGCGGAACAGGCGGTACGTGGCCAGTTCTACGGTTACCGCGACGAAGTGGGCGTCGCGCCGGACTCCCAGGTGGAAACCTTCGCCGCCCTGCGCCTGTACATCGACACCTGGCGCTGGGCCGGCGTGCCCTTCTACATCCGCGCCGGGAAATGCCTGCCGCTCAGCGTCTGCGAAGTCCTGGTGACGCTCAAGCGCCCGCCCCTGACGGTGTTCGATGCACGCCCGCAGGCGCGGCCGAACTACTTCCGCTTCCGCCTCGGCCCAGAGGTCACGCTCGCCACCGGCGCCTACGTCAAACGCCCCGGCGAGGCGATGCGCGGCGAGACCGTCGAGCTGGTGGCGCACCATTCACCGGACCACGACGAGTCGCCCTACCAACGCCTGCTCGGCGATGCCCTGCGCGGCGACGCCAGCCTGTTCAGCGGCGACGAATGCGTCGAGGCGGCCTGGCGCGTGGTCGAGCCACTGCTGCGCCAACCCGGCGCGCTGCACAGCTACACCCCGGGCAGTTGGGGGCCGGCGGCCGCGGCCGGCGTGCTGGACGTCGACGACCAATGGTACGACCCACAGGCGGAGGCCCTCTCGCCATGCTGAAAACGCAACCGCTGGTCATCCTCGTCGATGTCGACAACACCCTGCTGGACAACGACCGCTTCGTTGCCGATCTCTCGGCGCACCTCGTCATGGCTTTCGGCCGCGCCCAGAGCGCGCTCTACTGGCAAGCCTTCGACGAGCTGCGCAGCCAGTTCGGCTACGCCGATTACCTGGGCGCCTTGCAACGCCTGCGCGACGGCAGCGACAACCAGGCGGAGCTGCTGCGGATGTCCGCCTTCCTGCTCGACTATCCGTTCCGCTCGCGGCTGTATCCCGGCGCCCTGGATACGCTCGAGCACCTGTGCGGCCTGGGCCGAACGGTGCTGCTCAGCGATGGCGACATGGTCTTCCAACCGCGCAAGATCCAGCGCTCCGGGCTGTGGGAGGCGGTCGACGGCCAGGCGCTGATCTTCGTCCACAAGGAACGCATGCTCGCCGCGGTGCAGCGCCACTTCCCGGCCGTGCACTACGTGATGATCGATGACAAGCCGCTGCTCCTGGCGTCGATGAAACGCGCCATGGGGCCGCGCCTGACCAGCCTGTTCGTCCGCCAGGGACATTACGCCGCCGAGGCGAATACGCGGCGCATCGCGCCGGCGCCGGACATTGGCGTCGAGTGCATCGGCGACGTCCGCGCACTGCGCCAGTCTGACCTGGTCAATGCCGGCGCGAACGCCCTTCCGACCTGCGAGGCCATCCCATGAGACCGACCCAGCAACTGCACGACCTCGGCCAGAGCCTGTGGCTGGACAACATCAGCCGCCCGCTGCTCGACAACGGCACCCTGCGCCGCTACATCGACGAACTCTCGATCAGCGGGCTGACTTCCAACCCAAGCATCTTCGACGCCGCCATCGCCGGCAGCAGCGCCTACGACCAGAGCATTCGCGAGAAGGCCCAGGACGGACTTGCCGGCGAGACGCTGTTTCTCGAACTGGCCCTGGAGGACCTGCGCCGTGCGGCGGACCTGTTCCGTCCGCAGTTCGAGGCGAGCCACCGCCTCGATGGCTGGGTCTCGCTGGAAATCTCGCCAAACCTGTCCGGCAACACCGTCACCACCCTCAAGGCCGCGCGGCATGTCCAGCGCCAGGCCAATCGTCCCAATCTGCTGGTGAAGATTCCCGGCACCCACCAGGACCTGGAGGCGATCGAAGACGCGATCTACGCCGGTGTGCCGGTCAACGTCACCTTGCTGTTCTGCCGCGAACACTACCTGGCTGCCGCCGAAGCCTACCTGCGCGGCATCGAGCGGCGCATCGCCAACGGCCTCGACCCTCGGGTCGGCTCGGTGGCCTCGCTGTTCGTCAGCCGCTGGGACGTGGCGGTTAACGACCGGGTGCCGGCCGATCTGCGCAACCGCCTTGGCCTGGCCATCGCTGGGCGCACCTACCAGGCCTACCGCGAACTGCTCGACTCGCCGCGCTGGCGTCGTCTGGCCGCCGCCGGCGCGCAACCGCAACGGCTGCTCTGGGCGAGCACCGGGAGCAAGGACCCTGAAGCTTCCGCTACCCTCTATGTCGAAGCCCTCGCCGCGGCGGATACCATCGACACCCTCCCGGAGAACACCCTGCAGGCCTTTGCCGAGCGCGGCTCACTGGAGCAGAGCATGGCCGCGGACGGCGTCGATGCCGAGGCCATGCTGGCACGCTTCGCCCAGGCCGGCGTGGACCATGCCGCCCTGGCGGACCAGCTGCAGGAAGAAGGCACCCAGGCCTTCATCGCCGCCTGGCGTAGCCTGATGCATCGCATCGAAGAGAAGAGCGCCGCCGTCGATCCGCGCCGGCGCCTGGCGCACTGAACGGCCCCCACGGAGAAGTATCCATGAGCAGCGGTATCAGTCCCCTCGCCGGCCATCCTGCACCCGCGGCACAGCTTATCGACCCAGACAAGCTGCGCGCGGCCTACGCCGACCTGCGCCCCGACCCCACGGAGCCGGCGCAGCGGGTCGCCTTCGGCACCTCCGGGCACCGCGGCGTCCCCTTCGATCGCACCTTCAACGAGTGGCACGTCCTGGCGATCAGCCAGGCGATCTGCGACTACCGCAGGCAGCAGGGCATCGACGGCCCGCTGTACCTTGGCGTGGACACCCACGCGCTGTCGCAGCCGGCGTTCGAGAGCGCCCTGGAAGTGCTCGCCGCGAACGGCGTGGACAGCATGATCGCCCGGGGCGGCGAGTACACTCCGACCCCCGCCGTATCCCACGCGATCCTCGCCCACAACCGTAAACGCAGCGGCGGGCTGGCCGACGGCATCGTCATCACCCCATCGCACAACCCGCCAGACAACGGCGGCTTCAAGTACAACCCGCCCTCAGGCGGCCCGGCCGGCGGCGACGTCACTTCAGCGATCGAGGCGCACGCCAACACCCTGCTCGCCAACGGCCTGAAGGGCGTACGGCGCACACCCTTCGCCCTCGGCCGCCTGGTCACCAATACCCATGGATTCGACTTCCTCCGCGCCTACGTCAACGACCTGGCCCAGGTTGTCGACTTCTCCGCGATCCGCGGGGCCGGCCTGCACCTGGGTGTCGATCCGCTCGGCGGCGCCGGCGTGCATTACTGGGGGGCCATCGCCGAGCGCTACCGGATTGACCTCGAGGTGGTCAGCGAAGTCGTGGACCCGACCTTCTGCTTCATGACCCTGGACTGGGACGGCCGCATCCGCATGGATCCCTCCTCGCCCTACGCGATGCAGCGTCTGCTCGGCCTGCGCGAGCGCTACGACCTGGCCTTCGCCTGCGACACCGACCACGACCGCCACGGCATCGTCACTCGCAGCGCCGGGCTACTGCCGGCGAACCACTACCTGGTGGCGATGATCGACTACCTGTTCCGCCATCGGCCGCACTGGAGCCCGGCCGCCGCCGTCGGCAAGACCCTGGTCAGCAGCGCGCTGATCGACCGCCTGGCCGTCCGCCTCGGGCGCCGCCTGCACGAGGTGCCGGTGGGCTTCAAATGGTTCGTCGACGGCCTGCTCGACGGCAGCCTCGGCTTTACCGGCGAGGAAAGTGCCGGCGCCTCCTTCCTGCGCCACGA
This sequence comes from Pseudomonas knackmussii B13, assembly GCF_000689415.1. Classification (NCBI taxonomy): domain Bacteria; kingdom Pseudomonadati; phylum Pseudomonadota; class Gammaproteobacteria; order Pseudomonadales; family Pseudomonadaceae; genus Pseudomonas; species Pseudomonas knackmussii. Next base: position 5,763,611 of record NZ_HG322950.1, read on the forward strand.
CGGCACGGTCTGGAGCACCGACAAGGACGGCCTGGCCGCCGCCCTGCTGGCCGCGGAAATCACCGCGCGCACCGGCAGCGACCCGGGTCAGCGCTACCGCGAGATCGCCGAGGAACTGGGCGATCCGCTGGCCGACCGCGTCGAGGCGCCGGCCAGTGCCGAACAGAAAGCGCGGCTGGCGAAGCTCTCGCCGGCCCAGCTGACCGCCAGCGAACTGGCCGGCGAGAAAATCACCCAGGTGCTCGACCGCGCGCCGGGCAACCAGGCGCCGATCGGCGGCATCAAGGTCTGCGCCGCCAGCGGCTGGTTCGCCGCGCGGCCGTCGGGCACCGAGGCGATCTACAAGATCTACGCCGAGAGCTTCAAGGATGCCGCCCACCTGCAAGCCATCCTGCAGCAGGCGCAGAGCATGGTCGACGGAGCGCTCGCGGGCGACTGAGCCCACGGCGCCCTGCCTGCCCCCTAGCCCTTGCGCACCTCGTGGCCGCCGAACTGATTGCGCAGCGCCGCCAGCAGGCGGTCAGCGAAGGACTCGGCATCGCGCGAGCGCAGCCGGGCGATCAGCGCATGGGTGATGACCGGCGCCGGTACGCCCAGGGCGATGGCTTCGTCCACCGTCCAGCGGCCCTCGCCGGAGTCGGCGACGTAGGGGGCGATGTCGTGCATGTCCGGGTGTTCGGCCAGCGCCTTGGCGGTCAGCTCCAGCAGCCAGGAGTGCACCACGCTGCCGTGGCTCCAGATTTCCGCGAGCTGCTGCAGGTCGAGGTCGAACTCCTGCTTGTGGTGCAAGATCGAGAAGCCTTCGGCGTAGGCCTGCATCAATCCGTACTCGATACCGTTGTGGATCATCTTCGCGAAGTGCCCCGCGCCCACCGGGCCGACCCGACCCCAGCCGCGCCCGGGCGCCGGCGCCAGGCACTCGAACAGCGGCCGCAGGCGCTCCACCGCCGCCTCGGCGCCGCCGATCATCAGGCTGTAGCCCTCGGCCAGGCCCCAGACGCCACCGCTGGTGCCGCAGTCCACGTACTCGATGCCGTGCTCGACGAAGGTCGCAGCCCGACGCTGGCTGTCCAGGTAGCGGGAATTGCCGCCGTCGACCAGGGTGTCGCCGACCTGCAGCAACGGCAGCAGGGCCTCGAGGGTGGTGTCGGTGATCTCGCCGGCCGGCACCATCAGCCAGAGCACCCGTGGCGGTGCAAGCTTCGCCAGCAGCGCGGCCAGCGAGTCCGCCGTTTCGGCGCCCTGCTCCTGCAGCGCCGCGCGCGCTTCGGCCCTGGGGTCGAAACCCACCACCGCGTGGCCGCCGCGCAGCAGGCGCTGGGCCATGTTGGCGCCCATGCGCCCCAGCCCGATCATGCCGAGTTTCATGCGAACTCCTCCTGTAAGGGGGCGCTGGCCAGGGTTTAAATGCTCCCGTCGGCGCACTAGCCGCGTCCTGATCCGTACCGACAGGCGAGTACGAGTGTAGGCGTCGGGCACAGTGCGGCTCTCAGCGGCCCCAGGTCGAACGCGTGGAAAGGCGTGGCGGCGAGCACGGAGGACAAGTGTCCAGCGCGCTGGCTAGTGCCGAGGCGCGCGTTCGATCAGCAGCATCAAGGCGAGGATCGCGAGTATCAGCAGGACGTGGATGAAGCCGCCCAGGGTGTGCGCGGTTGCCATCCCCAGCAGCCACAGGGCGGCCGGGACGACCACTAGGGCTTCGAGCATGTCGGTTCTCCCTCCTGCCGCGGGCAGGATTGCATGAGCCTTCAGCGTGGGCGCCCGCAGCCGCGCCGGTCTGTGCGCCAACGTACCCATGGGGAACTGGCCAAGCACCGCGCCGGGTATATGCTGACTGCTGGAGGATAGGCCTTCCACCCGACCCAGGACGCCACCATGCCCGAGACCCCCTCCCCCCGGCAGAACCACTTGCTGGCGGCGCTGCCGCCCGACGTGCAGGAGCGCCTGTTCCCTCACCTGGAACTGCTGCGGCTGCCGCTGGGCAAGGCGCTGTACGAGTCCGGCGACGCCATGCGCCATGTCTACTTCCCCACCGACGCGATCATCTCGCTGCTGTATGTGATGGAGAACGGCGCCTCGGCGGAAATCTCCGTGGTCGGCAACGAAGGCCTGATCGGCGTCGCGGTGTTCATGGGCGGCGAAAGCACGCCGAGCCGGGCCGTTGTGCAGAGCGCCGGCAGCGTCTACCGGCTGTCCGGGCAACGGCTCAAGGACGAGTTCAACCGCCACGGCGAGATGCTCCAGCTGATGCTCCGCTACACCCAGGCGCTGATCACCCAGATGGCCCAGACTGCCGTGTGCAACCGCCACCACTCCATCGACCAGCAGCTCTGCCGCTGGCTACTGCTGTCCCTAGATCGCCTGCCGAGCAACCAGTTGACCATGACCCAGGAGCTGATCGCCAACATGCTCGGCGTGCGCCGCGAAGGCGTTACCGAGGCGGCCGGTAAACTGCAGAAGCTGGGGGTCATCGAATATAGCCGCGGGCGCATCAACGTGCTCGACCGGGCCAGGCTGGAAGAGCTGAGCTGCGAGTGCTACGCGGTAGTGAAGAAGGAAACCGACCGCCTGCTGCCCTACGTCCCCACCCGGCCAGCCGCGCGGGCAGGCGGACAGCGCAAGGAATAGGTCCGCAGCAATCCGGCGAACTCACGCAACGCCTCGAGCGGGCTGGACTCCGCTTCGCCCACCCATTGCACGATGGCTTCTGCCACGCCCGGCCCGCCAGCCCGGGCCCAGATCCGCTGCAGCGCCAGGCGCTGCTCGTAGGCGACGCCAAGTACCTGGCTCACCGCCAGGGTCGCGCTGATCACCGCCTGCTGGTGCTCGTCGAGCAGGCTGGGTTCTCGTCCCAGCAGCCGTGGCGCACGGCGTATCAGGCGGCGCAGCGATGCATCGGCCCTTGCCAGCTCGTCCGCCACCAGCGGCGCGATCACCCGCTTGCGGTACTGCGCCATGACCTGGAAGCGATCGTTGAAGATCGCCATGGCGGTCTCCGCATCCAGGCTGCGCTTGCCCTGCACCCGGTAGGCGACCGGTGCGACCCGCACCGCGCGGGCCAGGCCCAGGCAGCTGAACAGGCGGATCCAGGCCCAGCCCAGGTCGAATTCCCAGGGCTTCACCGATAGCTTGGCCGAATTGGGATAGGTGTGATGGTTGTTGTGCAGCTCTTCCCCGGCAACAACCAGGCCCCAGGGCACCAGGTTGGTCGCGGCGTCGCGGCACTCGAAGTTACGGTAGCCGACGGCATGGCCAAGGCCGTTGACCACGCCGGCGGCCCAGAAGGCGATCCACATCATCTGCACCGCCCACACGGTCAGGCCGAGGACGCCGAACAGGGCCAGGTCGAGCAGCGCCAGCAGGGTCACCCCGCCATTGGGGAAGCGCGTGTAGACATGCCGCTCCAGCCAGTCGTCGGGGCAGTGCTTGCCGTACAGGCGCAGGGTATCGGGGTTCTTCGCCTCGGCGCGGTACAGCTCCGCGCCTTGCCACAGCACCACCGCCAGCCCCTTGAAGCGCGGGCTGTGCGGGTCGTCGGCGGTTTCGCAGCGGGCGTGGTGCTTGCGGTGAATGGCGGTCCACTCGCGGGTGAGCATCCCGGTGCTCAGCCACAGCCAGAAGCGGAACAGGTGCTTGAGCACGGCATGCAGTTCCAGCGAGCGGTGCGCCGAATGGCGGTGCAGGTAGAGCGTGACGCTGAGGGTGGTGAGGTGGGTCATCGCCAGAGTTGCGGCGATGAGCTGCCACACCGAGGGATGGAGCAGGCCCGTGAACCACATGACGGCATTGCCTCGCGGGAAGTGCGGATGGCCCCGCTACGGGCCCTTCCGCGTTGCTCGATCACCGGCGCCAGCCGGATCAGAGCCGCCGCCCCTGCAGGATGCGGAACGCCAGGACGATCAATGCCACGACCAGCAGGATGTGAATGAGTCCGCCCAGGGTGTACGACGTCGCCAACCCGAGCGCCCACAGAACGACCAAAAGAACCACCAGTGTCTCGAGCATTTGAAGTACCTCCCATAAGCGCCAGTCTGTTTAGACGAGACCAGTTTGCGCAGCCCTGCCGCGCGCGTCTGTGCGTCAACGAACGCAGTCGCGGCGGCGTTGGCGCGAATCATTTGTCAGGCTTCGTTGAGCTAGGCGAGCCTTCGTTCTCGGCGGGCGGCATCGGTTCGGCGGCGGAGCTCTTCGAAGGCGCAGGTGGCGCCGGCCGCTTGTCGCAATCGTGGAAGGAATAACGTTCGGCGGGCGAGCCGTATTCCCAGGAAGGTGTCTGCTCGCTGCCTTCGCCGGGCTTCGGCGGGGGCACCTTGGCAGGGGGGGCGACGGACTTTTTCATGGGCACCTCTGTAACACAGGATGTGGCCGGCGCTGCCGAAAGACGGCGCCGGGATTGGCGAATCAGTACTTCAGTCCCTTCGCCTGCACTTCAATGACGCCACGGACGTTCGACGCCAACTCGATGGCCAGGTTGCGCTCCGAGCGGCTCCCCAGCACGCCACTGAGGGTGACGATGCCGTTGCGGGTGCTCACGGCAATTTCCGAACTGCTGACGTTGCTCGAGTACAGCAAGGTCGATTTCACCTTGGTGGTGATCCAGCTATCGGAGATCCCCTGCCCGGCAGCCTTAACCGTGCTCTTGCCGGTGGCCGATGCGGAGTCCGCTTGCTCGGCCTTGACCTGGATGCCGTTGTCCACCGCATAGACGCCCTGAGTGGTCTCGGCCATGCGGCCGGCAGCCTTGCGCGCGTCGGCGCTCGTGGCGGTGCCGCGCAGGGTCACCTTGCCGTCGGTGGTTTCGACGTTGGTCGACAGGCCCTCTGTGTATTTGCTCCACAGCAACTTGGACTTGACCGCTGCAGTGATGCTGGCGTCGTCGATCGTCCGGCCGAAGCCACGCACGCCCTCCTGCTTCGGCGGCAGGTAGCCGGGCTGGACCTGGATCTGGTTGTCCACTTCCTTGATGCCCTTCACGCCCATCGCAATCTGCGTGGCCAGGTCCTTGCTAGTGCTTTCCTCCACGGTACCGCGCACGGTGGCCTTGCCGTCGAGGACCGAGACCTGCAGATCGTTGTCGCGCAGGTACGGGCTCAGTGCGTAGGTCGTGGCGATCTGGGACTCCTGCCGCGCGTCCAGCACATTCTGCGAGTTCGGGTTTTCGGCGAAGGCCGGGCTGCTCGCCGCCAGCACCAGGGCGATGCAGGACGCGAGCCGCAGCCTGCGGAATTGACTCGCGGGGTTGACGGCCTTCGTTGAGCCGCGGGCGGTGTCGGGCTTGTCGGTTCTGTTCATGCTGACCTCTGTCTGCATCCGGGCGTGGCGAAACTGCAAGCAACCGGGAGTCCAACAGTGTCAGGCGGTACGTCGGCGCGTCGGTGCGCCGACGCACTTAACCCGGCAGCGCGCGCCGGCTTCGCTTTACGTGTGTTAGCAGACAGACCACTGCCCCCCCGTCCCACATGCTGGAACAGATCGCGCCTTCACCCGACGAGGGAACAGCATGAAGCTATTCGAACTGGAGCACAGCAAGGCGGCCTATCTCGCCGACTTCGTCCTCTACGGAATCCTCAGCCTGGTCCTCGCGGCCATGCTGGTGGCCCTCAGCCCGCCAGGCCTGCGCCTGCAGTGCCTGCTCCTCGCATTGCTCGGCCTGCTTGGCTGGACGCTGCTCGAATACCTGCTGCACCGCTTCGTCCTGCATGGCCTGCAGCCATTCCGCGACTGGCACCGGGAACATCACCGGCGCCCCACCGCGCTGATCGGCATCCCTGCAACGCTCAGCGCGCCGCTGATCGTGGTGCTGGTGTTCCTGCCGGCCCTGGCGCTGCTCGACATATGGCGCGCCGGGGCGCTCACCCTCGGCCTGCTCGTCGGCTACCTGTTCTACTCGATCACCCATCACGCCCTGCACCACTGGCACGGCTCGGAAAACCGCTGGCTGTCGCAGCGGCGGCGTTATCACGCGCTGCATCACGGCGCCCTGGCGCAAGCCGGGCACTACGGCGTGACCAGCGGGGTCTGGGACCAGCTGCTGGGCAGCGCCCGGCCGGAGCCGGTACGCGGCAAACCGTCGGTGGCTCCCCTGCCGCGCGCGGCCAGCACCACGCCGCCCCGTTCGGCGGCCGTCGAAGCCACCACCCGGCTGCTGCAAGGCCTACTGCGGCACACCGCCGGCGACTTCGCCATCCGCCTGTGGGAAGGCAGCGAACTGCATTTCGGCGACGCCGAAGGGCCGCGCTTCACCCTGGTCTGCCGCAATCCGGCGGCGGTCCAGGCGCTGGTGCTGGGGCGCGATCCACTGCGCCTGGTCGAGGCCTACTTCCGCGGCGACATCGACGTCGAAGGCGACCTCTTCGCCGCCATCGGCATGAAGGACCAACTGCAGGACAGCCGCCTGTCCTGGCACCAGCGCCTGAGCGCGGTCCTGGGCGCCTTGCTGCTGCCGAACGCCGGCGCTACCGAGACCCTGCGCCACTACCGCCAGCCGGTGAAGCGCCACACGAAACAGGAAAACCGCGCCGCCATCGCCTTCCACTACGACGTGTCCAACGCCTTCTACGGCCTCTGGCTGGACGCGCAGATGGTCTATTCCTGCGCCTACTTCGAGCAGCCCGGCGACAGCCTGGAGCTGGCCCAGCGCGCCAAGCTCGAACACATCTGCCGCAAGTTGCGGCTGCAACAGGGTGAGCGACTGCTGGACATCGGCTGCGGCTGGGGCGCGTTGGTAATCCACGCGGTGCAGCATCACGGCGTGTATGCCCACGGCATCACCCTCAGTCGCAAGCAGCTGGAAATGGCCCGGGACCGTATCGCCCAGGCCGGCCTGGAAGACCGGGTGACGGTGGAGCTATGCGACTACCGCGACCTCGAAGGCGTGGAACGCTACGACAAGATCGCCAGCATCGGCATGTTCGAGCACGTCGGGCTGGCCAACCTGCCGCTGTACTTCACTAGCGTGCAGCGCCTGCTCAAGCCCGGCGGGCTATTCCTCAACCACGGCATCACCAACGTCAGCGAGGGCTGGAAGACCACCACCGGGACCCGCTTCATCAATCGCTACATCTTCCCCGACGGCCAGTTGGACAGCATCGCCAACATCCAGCGCGCCATGGAGCGCGCGGACTTCGAGATCCATGACCTGGAGGCCTTGCGCCGCCACTACGGGCTGACCCTCAGACACTGGGTCGCGCGCCCCGAAGCGCATCACGCGCAGGCGCTGCAATATGTCACCGAACCGATCTACCGCACCTGGCGCCTGTACATGGCGGCCAGCGCGCTGGAGTTCGAGGCCGGCGGCATCGGCGTCTACCAGATCCTCGCCAGCCGGCGTGCCGACGGCCCCCTCCAGATACTGCCGCTGACCCGGCAGGACCTGTACGCGCCGCCCCGTCGCTGAGGGTGGCGTAGCGCACAGACGAGCGAAGCCCCAGCGCGCAGCGTGAAGGACGAAGCGAAGTCCATCCACCGCCGGAGGTCCTCCATGAACCCCATCACTGCCTTCATCGTCGCCGTGCTCAGCGCCGTCGGCGCCCTGCTCATCTATGCCGGCCTGCTGGCCTGGGGCATCGTCCTGCTGCTCTGTGCGGCGGTGGTTTCGCAGACCCTGAAGATGGCCAACACCTGGCAGAAATTCGTCGTCCTGCGCGCCGGGAAGCTGCAAGGCGTGCGGGGACCGGGGCTGTTCGCGATCGTCCCGGTGCTGGACAACGTGGTCGCCGTGATCGACGAACGCATCCAGACCACGGCCTTCAACGCCGAGCAGGCGCTGACCCGCGACACCGTGCCGGTGAACGTCGACGCCATCATCTTCTGGCACGTACACGACGCGCAGAAAGCCGCCCTGGCGATCACCGACTATCGCCAGGCCATCGACCGCGTGGCGCAAACCTCGCTGCGCGAAATGATCGGCTCGTCGATGCTCGCCGCGCTGCTCTCCGACCGCCGCGCCTCCGACCAGCAGCTGTGCCGGGAGATCGGCGAAAAGACCCTGGAATGGGGCGTGACGGTCAGCTCGGTTGAAATCCGCGACGTGGCCATCCCGGTGGCGTTGCAGGACGCCATGTCGCGCCAGGCCCAGGCCGAACGCGAGAAGCAGGCGCGGATCATCCTCGGCTCGGCGGAGGCGGAAATCGCCGGGCGATTCGTCGAGGCGGCCAAGGTCTACGCCAGCCAACCCTCGGCCCTGCAACTGCGGGCGATGAACATCATCTACGAGACCACCAAGGAACGCGGGACGACCATCCTGATTCCCAGCTCGATGGTCGACAGCATGAACCCCGCCGCCGTCGCCGTGTCCCTGGCGGCGCATCCCGGCGTGGTCTACGCCGGTGCCCGGTCGGCGCACGAACGGGCCAAGGGCAACGGCGAGGCTCTCGACGAACCCCGCCAGGCCGCTCAGCGTGAACCGACGAAGTCAAAGGAACAGCTGTAGACGGTGCTCGCCAGCCTGCAGGCGGACGCGCACCGTGCCTTCGTCGCAGGCCAGCGGCGCGTCGTCGAGCAGCGCCCGCTGCAGCCCCCGGCAGCGCTGCCCGGCGGACACCAGGACGATGTCGTAGCGACTCTCGCCCAGCCTCAGGCTGACCTCGAAGCCCGGCCAGTCGCGCGGGATGCAGGGGTCGATCAGCAGGTCCGTGCGCGCCCGGCGTAGGCCGAGGATGCCTTCCACGCCGGCCCGGTACATCCACCCGGCCGAGCCGGTGTACCAGGTCCAGCCGCCACGACCGACGTGCGGCGCGACCGAGTAGACGTCGGCGGCGATCACATAGGGCTCGACCTTGTAGCGCTGCACCTCGTCCGGCGTGCGCGCATGGTTGATCGGGTTGAGCAGCGCGAACAGCGCGGCGGCCTTGTCGCCTTCGCCCAGGCGGGTCAGCGCGAGGATGCTCCACATCGCCGCGTGGCTGTACTGGCCGCCGTTCTCGCGCATGCCCGGCGGATAGCCCTTGATGTAGCCCGGGTCGAGCGGCGTGTGCTCGAACGGCGGGGTGAATAGCAGCGCCAGGCCCTCTTCGCGACGGATCAGCCAGTGCTCCAGCGAGTCCATGGCGATGGCCGCGCGCACCGGTTCGGCGCCGCCGGAGAGCACCGCCCAGGACTGCGCGATGGCGTCGATCCGGCACTCCTCGCTGGCCGCCGAGCCGAGCCAGGTGCCGTCGTCGAAGGTCGCCCGGCGATACCACTCGCCGTCCCAGGCGCTGCGTTCCAAGGCCTGGCGCAGCGCCTCGGCGCGGGCCCGCCAGTGCGCGGCGCGCGTGTCGTCGCGGCCGTCGGCCAGGGGCGCGAAGCGCTCCAGGGTGTGCAGCAGCAGCCAGCCGAGCCAGACGCTTTCACCCTGCCCGCCGGCGCCGACGCGGTTCATGCCGTCGTTCCAGTCGCCGCTGCCGATCAGCGGCAGGCCGTGCACGCCGGAGAGTTCCAGGCTCTGGTCGAGGCCTCGGGCGCAGTGCTCGAACAACGAGGCGCTCGTCTCCGCCGGCAGCGGCTGGAAGAACGCATCGCTCTCGCCCGGATGCAGTTGCGGTCCTTCGATGAACGCCACGATCTCGTCCAGCACGCCGACGTCCGCCGACGACTCGATGTAGCTGGCGCAGGCATAGGCCAGCCAGACGCGGTCGTCGGAGATTCGCGTGCGCACGCCCTGCCCGGTCTGCGGCAGCCACCAATGCTGCACGTCACCCTCGACGAACTGGCGGCCGGCGACGCGCAGCAGATGGCGGCGGGTCTCGGCGGGACAGGCGAAGGACAGCGCCAGGCAATCCTGCAGCTGGTCGCGGAAGCCGTAGGCGCCGCTGGCCTGGTAGAACGCCGAGCGCGCGCAGAGGCGGCAGGCCAGGGTCTGGTAGAGCAGCCAGCCGTTGAGCAGCAGGTCCATGGCGCGATCCGGCGTGCGTACCTGTAAGGCGCCAAGCAGTGTGTCCCAGTGCTGCGTCACCCTGGCCAGCAGCGCATCGAGGTCGGCCGTGCGGTATCGCTCCACCAGTTCCCGCGCCGCATCGGCCGAGCCCGCCTGGCCGAGCATCGCCAGCACCTCGACTGACTCGCCGGCGGCCAGTTCGACCACGCACTGCAGCGCCGCGCACGGGTCGAGGCCAGCGCCGCAGGCCCCGGACAGGGGCGTACCCGCCGACAGCGCCTGGGGCGCCGCCACACTGCCCGTATAGCCGAGGAACTCGCGGCGATCGGCGCTCCAGGTGCTCTGCCGGCCACCGAGGTCGGCGAATGCCACCGGCTCGGCGAAGGCAATGCTCCACGGGTTGCGCGCCAGCAGCGCGCCGCTGTCGGCATCCACTTCGGTCTGGATGAAGGGCGCCGATGCGCCTCTGGAGGTTCCCAGGACCCACTCCACGTATGCCGTGACCGAGAGGCGGCGTGCGCGTCCGGAGGTGTTGCGCAGGGTCAGACGGGAAATCTTCAGCGGATCGTCCAGCGGCACGTACTGCAGTAACTCCGTCTCGATGCCGTGCGCGGCGTGGCTGAAGCGGCTGTAGCCAAAACCATGGGTGCAGCGGTACACGCCGCTGTCGCAGATCGGCTGGGCGGTCGGGCTCCACAACGCGCGGCTGTCTTCGTCGCGGATGTAGAAGGCCTCGCCGGGCGGGTCGACGACCGGGTCGTTGGACCAGGGGCTGAGCTGGTTGTCGCGGCTGTTGCCGGCCCAGGTGTAACCGCTGCCCTGCGCCGAAACCTGGAAGCCGAACTGCGGGTTGGCGATCACGTTGATCCAGGGCGCCGGGGTGTTGCGCTCGCCCTCCAGGCTGATCCGGTATTGCGCGCCGCCACGCTCGAAACCGCCCAGGCCGTTGAAGAACTCCAGGCCCTCGCCGCTCTCGGCGGCCGGCGCCGGCCATAGCGGTGCCAGCGCCTGCGCGCGCCGGTTCGGCAGCGGGCGACGCGGCCCCTGCAGCAACCGGCCGAGCTGAGCGGCGATCGAACCATGCCGGGCCAGCAGACTGACCCGCGCCACCGCGTACAGCAGCTCGCGCGCCTCCAGGGTCATCAGGTCGGCGCGCAGCGTATGCACCCCGCCGCAGGGCGACTGCCCGGGGCTATGCGGACGCACCTGGCAACTGCGCACCGAAGTCTCGATGGCCACCTGCAGGTCCTGTACGTAGGACGAAGACCGCTCGTTGACGATGACCAGGTCGACGTCCAGGCCCTTCATCCGCCAGTACTCGCAAGCCCGCAGCAGCTGCCGGACCAGGACCAGGTCCTCGACCTCGTCGATGCGCAGCAGGACGATCGGCAGGTCGCCGGAAATCGCCAGCGGCCACAACCCCGACTGGCGCCCGGCGCCCCGGCGGATGGCCTCGGGCGGTGCGCGGAAACGCGCATCGGCATACAGGATGGGGGCGGCCAGGCGCTGGAAGTCCGCGGCTTCCTCGGGGGCGATGCCGAGGTCGCGCAGCTGCACCTGGGCCTGGGTCCAGGCCAGGGTCTTTGCGCGCTCGAAGGCGTTGCGCTCGTGGTGCTGGTCGATCAGGTCGAGCAGCGCCTCGCGGGAGCTCGCCACCAGGGTCCAGAAGGCCACCCGCGCGACTTTGCCGGGCGCCACCCGCACGCGCTGGCGCAGCGAGAAGATCGGGTCGAGGACACTGCCCTGGCTGTTCTCCAGCGGCTGGTGGGCGACCAGCGCGTGCGCCTCGCGCAGGCCGCGGCCACGGCCGAGGAAGCGGGCGCGGTCGGACTCGTACTGCGGCGCGGCGATCACCTCGCCCTCGACCACGGTGAAATGCGCCGCCCACACCGGCGTCTCGTCCGGCGAGCGCGGGCGACGGGTGGCGACCAGGGCGCCGAATTCGGCAAGGTATTCGGTCTGCACGAACATCCGCGAGAACACTGGATGGGCGCTGTCGGCAGCGGGCGTGGCGAGCACCACCTCGGCATAGGAGGTCAGCTCGATCTCCCGCGCCCGCCGTCCATGGTTGGTTAGCGACACCCGCCGCACCTCGCCGTCGTCCTCGCCGGAGACCAGCACTTCCAGGCTGGTCGCAAGCGCGGCGTCACGCTGGATGAACTCTGCGTGGTCCTCGTCGAACAGCACCTCGCCGTTCTCCACCGGCTGACCGCTGGGCTGCAGGGTCGGCGACCAGGCCTGACCGCTCTGCATGTCGCGCAGGAAAATGAAGCTGCCCCAGTCGTCGCAGGTGGCGTCCTCGCGCCAGCGGGGCACGGCCGCCGCGCGTGGCGTCGATGCGGCGCAGCGTCGAGGCCTCCTCGGCGCCCTCGCTGGCCGCCACCTTGACCTCCTCGGCACGCGGATGCCCCAGCGCCACATCGCGCGGCACGCGCTCCTGCAGCAGCAGTTCGCTGGCCTGGATCATTGGCTCGCGGTGCAGCCGGCAGCGCATGCGCCCGCCCTGCAGGGTATTGGCGATGGCGACGATGCTCATGCCCTGGTGGTGGGCCATAAAGCTGTACACGATGGCCATCCGCTCGTCTTCCTGCAGGCGCGAGCGGGTGAAGTCCAGCGCCTCGTAGAAGCCGTAGCGGCCCAGCGCGCCCAGTTGCGCCAGGCGATCGAAATTGCGTTGCGCCGCCTGCGGATCGACCATCGTCGCCAGCGCGGTGGCATAGGGCGCGATCACCACGTTCTCGGCCAGCCCGCGCTTGAGGCCGAGCCCGGGCACGCCGAAGTTCGAATACTGGTAGGTGAACTCCAGGTCGCGGGCGTTATAGGCAGACTCCGAAATCCCCCAGGGAATGCCGAGCGCGGTGCCATACGCCTCCTGCCGCGCCACCGCCAGACGCGTGCTCTGCTCCAGCAGGCTGCCGGCCGGCGCGCGCATGACCAGCGACGGCATCAGGTATTCGAACATCGAACCGGACCAGGAAATCAGCGCCGAGCCGCCGGCAACCGGAGTCGCCGTGCGCCCCAGGCGGAACCAGTGGCGGGTCGGCAGATCGCCCTTGGCGATGGCGAACAGGCTGGCCAAGCGCGCCTCGGAGGCCAGCAGGTCGTAGCAGCTGGGGTCCAGGCGGTTGTCGGCCAGGCTGTAGCCGATCGACAGCAGCTTGCGCTCCTGGTTGAGCAGGAAGCCGAAGTCCATTTCCAGCGCCAGCCGGCGCGCCGTGTCGGCCACCATCTGCAGGCGCTGCGCCAGGCATTGCACCTGCCCGGGCTGGCGGTCGCGGTGGTGCTCGGCCAACGCCTTGCGCAGCGCCTCGATCCAGAACAGCAGGTCGCCGGCAGTACCCTGGTCGTCGGCGGGCACCAGGCTGGTGGCGGCCCTGGCGGCCTTCTCGGCCAGGCGCCCGAGGCTCGGCAACAGCGCATCGAGCGCCTGCGGCCCGCTCAGGGCGACATGGATCTCCTTCAGCTCGGCCTTCAGCTTGCGCAACGCCTCGCCACCGACCAGGTCCGGCCCGTCGATGATCTCCAGCGCCAGTTGCAGGTCGTCCAGCAGCCCCTGGCGCGCCGCTTCGACCCGCGGGTTGTCGCGCCATTGCTCGCAGGCGTTGGCGAGCACGATCAGGTGCCCGGCGAGGTTGCCGCTGTCCACCGACGACAGGTACATCGGCTCCAGCGGTCGCAGGTCGCGAGTGCCGTACCAGTTGTAGAAGTGCCCGTGGCTGCGCGGCAGTTTTTCCAGCACCGCCAGGGTGCCTTCCAGGCGCTCCAGCGTCTCGCCGCCGCCGGCCCAGCCGAAGTCCCGCGCGGCCACCGCCGAGAGCAGGTAGAGGCCGATGTTGGTCGGCGAGGTGCGATGCGCCAGCTGCGGCTTGGGTTGTTCCTGGAAGTTGTCCGGCGGCAGCAGATTGTCCGCCGGGGTGACGAAAGTCTCGAAGAACCGCCAGGTGCGCCGGGCCGTCAGGCGCAGGGCGTCGACATCCGCCGCCGAGAGCTCCAGCCGGCGGGCCGGCCGCGCGGGCCGGCTGCTGCGCAGGGCGATGACCGGCGCGCCCAGCCAGAGCAGCGTCAGCGGCAGGATCAGCGGCCAGTTCGCCGGCGCCAGGAGCAGCCCGGCCACCCCCGCCAGCAGCGCCAGCGCGGTGCCGCCGGCCATCAGCCGGTAGCTGCCGAGCCAGCCCGGCAGCGGCCGGCTGGAGGATTGCGCGGCGGTGGTCCACTCCAGTAGATGCCGGTGGCTGACGTACAGCCTCCACAGGGTGCGAAGGATGGCGTCGCCCATGCTCCACGCCTGGTTCGCCAGGAACGCAACGGACATCAGCACCTGCAGCGCGGCGCGACAGAAGTCGCCGCCGAGCATGGCGAAGTGGCTGCGCAGGCGGATGCTGCGCTGGGGCGGCGGCAGCGCGCAGATGATCGGCAGCACCGGCGGGATCGCCTGAGTAGCCAGCACCAGCACGGTGGCGAGCAACGCCTGGGGCAGCGGCAGCCACCAGCACAGCAGCAGGCTGGCCAGGGTGAAAGGCGCGATCAGCGAGCGGCGCAGGTTGTCGAGCATCTTGCAGCGGCCGATCAGCGGCACCGCGCGCGGCCCGGCCCAATGCCCGAGCATCCACGGCAGCAGCTGCCAGTCGCCACGGGTCCAGCGGTGCGTGCGCTTGGTCGCGACGTCGAAGCGCGACGGCGATTCCTCCACCACCTCGACGTCCGAGGCCAGCCCGGCGCGGGCGAAGATGCCCTCGAAGAGGTCGTGGCTGAGCAGGCAATTGTCGGCGACGCGGCCGTCCAGCGCGGCCTCGAAGGCATCCACGTCGTAGATGCCCTTGCCGGTGAAAGAGCCTTCGCCGAACAGGTCTTGGTAGACGTCTGAGACCGCCGCTGCATAGGGGTCCATGCCGGCCGGGCCGGAGAATATCCGTTGGTACAGCGAGCCCTCGCCGCCCATCGGCAGCGAGGGCGTCACCCGTGGCTGGAGCACCGCATGGCCGTTGACCACGCGCTGACGCAGCGGGTCGAAGTGCGGCCGGTTCAGCGGGTGGGCCATCTTGCCGATCAGGCGCAAGGCCGCCTCCCGTGGCAGGCGGGTATCGGCATCGAGGGTAATGACCAGGCGCACATCCGCCGGCACCCGTGGCGGCTGCCCGGCGACCGCCACGAAGCTGGTGTCGCTGGCACCGCGCAGCAGACGGTTGAGCTCCTGCAGCTTGCCGCGCTTGCGCTCCCAGCCCATCCAGCAGCCCTCGCCAGGATTGAAGCAACGGCGCCGGTAGAGCAGGAAGAAGCGCTGCCCGCCGGGGCCCGGGCCATAGCGCTGGTTCAGGCGCTCGATCGCCTCGGCCGCCACCGCGAGCAGCGGCGCATCGCTGTCCATGACCTCCTGCGGCGCATCGGCGCCATCGAGCAACAGGACAAAGGCTAGGTCGCCACCAATGCCAGCAAGGTGGTGCACTTCCAGCCGCTCGACCTGCTCCTGCAGGTCCGCCTCGCTGCTCAGCAAGGTCGGCACCGCGACCAGCGTGCGCAGCTCGGCCGGAACGCCGTCCAGCAGCTCCAGCGCCGGCAAGGTGATCGCACCCATGCTCCAGGTGACCAGACGGTTGATCAGCGCCGTGGCCACCTCGGTCAGCGGCACGCACAGGCACAGGAGGAACGCCAGCATCCAGCCCCAGGGCAGCGCGGGCCGGGCCAGGACCAGGTAGACCGAGGCCAGCAGCAAGGCGCCGAGCAAGAGGATGCTGCCGATATAGCCACCGATGCCCAGGCGCACGTTGAAGCGGCTCAGGTTTAGGCGCAGCGGCGCGCGGAAGGCGATGACGCGCTCCAGCGCCGGACGCCCCTCGGCGATCAGGTGGTAGCCGGGATCGCTGAAGCGCAAAGCGTCGATATCGGTAGATGCGCTGCCCGCCGCCGCATGGGTGGCTTCCAGCACGCGCTCGACGACTTGCAACTCGCTGAGCGCGGAGCCGCGCGCCAGCTGCTCGATGGCGGTGCGGTAGAGGTTGCGGGTGGGAAAATCCATGCTGGCGAAGGCGCTGCCGGCACGCAGCCGCGCGTCCACCAGGCTGACGCTCTCGAACCACTTCACCCAGTCGACGGCGGAAATCAGCCGCATGCTGGTGATCACATTGCGCACCGTGACGTTCGAGGCGCCCTGGCGTTGCTGCGCGTGCTGCACCACTTCGTCGATGGCCACGCCCTGGGCTTTGAGGCGCTCCTCCAGCCAGCCGAGTGCGGGGGTGGTGCGCGGGTCCTGGTCGCGCAGGCGCTTGGCCAGTTGCGCCGCGAACAGCTCGGACAGCGGGCCCGACGGGCGTGCTGCGATGTCGGCCTCCAAGGCAGAGCGTGCCTGTCCGGGAACCAGCAGCCTGTCGGCAAGTGCGTCGGCTTCGGCGCGCGCAGCCCGGCCACTGTCGATCTGCTCGGCGAGGCGGCGCAGGTTTTCGAGCAGGACGATGCGCAGGGTGATCGCCACCGCCCAGAGCTCGCCGATGGTCAGCGGCTGGACGTGCTGGTAGGCGCAGATGAAGCCGCGCAACTGGTCCAGATCGACGTGGCTGTCGGTGTGCGCGACAAAGGCCCAGGCCAGGCCGAAGACCCGCGGGTAGCCGGCGAACGGCCCGGCGGCGAGCTTGGGCAATTGCCGGTAGTAACCCGGCGGCAGGTCATCGCGGACTTCGCGGATCTGCTCTTCGACGATGTGGTAGTTGTCCAGCAGCCATTCGGCCGCCGGCACCACCTCGTGGCCGTCTTCCAGTTCCGCGGCGCTGGCCCGGTAGGCCGCCAGCAGGACAGCGGCGTTGTCGCTCAGGCGCACATGCAGCGGCAACACCCGCGGCGGCCGGTCGGTTACCTGCTGGGCAAGGGCCAGGCTCTGCGCGTGCTGTTCGAGCCGTTCGATGCCGAACAGCTCCTCGCGCACGGGCGCCAGGCTGTCCCAGGGGGGAAGCGAGCGGCTGCGGCGGAAGATCGAAATCACGAGCTGCGCTCCCTACGCTTGCGCGACTGTCGGCACGCGCAAGGTCCGATCCGGTAGTCCAGGGTGGCGCTGGCTCGGTACATGACTGCCACGCGCGCCAACTCAGGACGGGTCCCGGTGGAACAGTTTGCTCGCCATCCGGCTGGCTTCTTCGCGCGTCATGGAATAGCGCTTCTGCACGGCACACAGGGCCTGCCGCACCTGGCCAACCCGCGGGAAGCGCGCACGTCCGGCGACCTTGCTCCAGGCCAGCCTCACGGCATCGACACGCTGCCGCCATTGGGTGAGCCGCCTGGACTCCTCGGGGCGCGGGGACGGCTTGGCGATGCCCGCGGCAGCCAGATCGAAGGGCGACTGGCCGGCAGTTGCGCCAGGGGCCGGATCGTCCCTCTGCGCCCCGGATGCCTTGGGTGCAGGCAGGGGCTCGGTGGTCTCCCGACGCGGGCCGCTGTCGATGGGATCGTTCATATGAACCTCGGGATCGAGCCGGCGACAAACCCGATTGCCCGTCGTCGGCCCGCCCAAGATGGCAGCCCTCCCAGGCTGAGTCGGTGCGTTGCCGCACTTATGCCCAGGCGAAGGCTTGGCCGGCAGGAGTCTTGGTAAGGTCGGCACCGGGCAATGCCATCAGGCGCTCGGCGAGCCCGCCCTCCTCCAGGCGCGGATAGCCAATAGCCCTGGGTGCGATGCCGCACAGACCCCCTCCCCGGCCAGGTGCAACCTGTAGCTAGGCAAACAACCAACGCAACGAAGCAGGAGGCTCCCAATGTTCGAAGCACTCATCATCACGCTGCTCACCCTCTGGGCCGTGGGACTCATCACCGCGTTCTACATGGGCGGGCTCATCCACCTGTTGCCGCTCCTGGCAGTCGGCCTGGTGGTCTATCGATTCAGGCGAAGTGCCACGCTCTGACAGTCCGAATCTAAGATGGCCGAGGCGCTTCCAGACGCAATCCATACGTCGGAATCCGAACTTCACCCATCAAGAAGTCCCCGCCTGCCGAACCACCGCTCGGGCTAGCACAATTTTGCCCGCATGGCACATCACCAATACCCCAATCTACGAGTCGCATAGGACCACGAGGAGGCCCACTTCGGTGAGGCGTTGCTGACAATTGTCCTGCATCGGCGCCAGTATTCTGTCGATCCTTGCGATTCAAGGCGAGTAGGTGTCGTTGCACCGAGCGGGAATAGAACCCAGTTCATCAAGATCTGGGCCGTCGAATGGAATTCACAGATTGCAAGAGACCGCCTGACTCGGCGAGTAAAGGAAGCTCGTCCGACCTTCAGTGGCCGTTTCAGATCGATAGAAACCGATGACCATGGTTCGTCCTTAGCAAACGAACCACGGTCACCACGACCGGAAGCAGGCCTGTCGAGACAGGCAGATATCGGCCAGAAACGGTCACTGAAGCCGCCTTGACGCAGGGGATGGCAGGCTGGCTCGTGAGGGCAAAGGCCAGGTTGCTCCCACCCGCCGCCGCAAGCGGGCATGATAGGCAGGAATGCAACCCAGTCTTAATCGTTGGAGACTTGCCCATGATCAAAGTTAGCGTGATGTACCCCAATGCCCCAGGCGCTCGATTCGACCACGACTATTACCGAGACATCCATATGCCTCTGGTGAAGGAACGCATGGGGGACAAATGCAAGCACTACACGATCGATAAGGGACTGGCTGGTGGAGAGCCCGGAGCGCCGGCGACATACGTTGGGATGTGCCACATCTTCTGTGACTCCGTGGAGGCCTTTCAGGCAGGCTTCGGTCCACACGCAAAAGAGATTCTGGCGGACATCGCGAATTACACCGACCAGACGCCAGAATCTCATTACCGAGACATCCATATGCCTCTGGTGAAGGAACGCATGGGGGACAAATGCAAGCACTACACGATCGATAAGGGACTGGCTGGTGGAGAGCCCGGAGCGCCGGCGACATACGTTGGGATGTGCCACATCTTCTGTGACTCCGTGGAGGCCTTTCAGGCAGGCTTCGGTCCACACGCAAAAGAGATTCTGGCGGACATCGCGAATTACACCGACCAGACGCCAGTTCTGCAGATCAGTGAGGTAGTGGTGGGCTGATCGTCCTGATTCATCTGATCCCAAGGGCCATTTGGAATACCCTTGCGCCACGAATCAACCTCGAAGCTGTGAATTGAACGATGGGTTTTGAACAACTAGCTGAACTACGTGACCGCCTGCGGGCTGAAAAAGAGCAGGCAAAGACCGATAGCGCGAAGCGCCCCAAGCAGAAGCCCGCCCCGAAGGCGAAGCCGCGTGACCAGGACCCCGCGGTGGAAGCGATCTGGCGATTGCAGAAGCACTTCCCCTTGGCTTTCCCTGTCAATCCGGCGCCCAAGGTTCCGCTCAAGCTGGGCATCCTCCAGGATGCTGAGCAACACCTGGAGTTGCTCGGAATAACCAGCGAACAGCTCAAGCTGGGCATTACCTCCTGGTGCAAGGGAACACGTTACTGGGCATGCATGGTGGAGAATGCGCCGCGCCTGGACTTGAATGGTCAAACAGAGGGTACCGTGACGGCCACTCAGGCACAGTATGCGAGGCAGCAGGCATCGCGGCAGCGTAGCCAGGACCGACGAAATCGAGCAAAGCAAAAATCGCGTGTCCCAGCCCCACCCGCCGATACCCCAGAGGAACAGAGCGCGGACTGAACTCACGCGCGCCCTGCATGGAGTCGCCCAAGCACTCGGATGGCGGGCAAGGCGTGCGATGCGCTGGCAAGGAGATGCGAAGGGCTGCGGTTGGCCGCCCCCTGCCCTTCGCGGCCGGCAGCTTCGGGTCGGACGCTGACGATCGCGAACGCCAGCAATCGGCCAGTAGTGGTCACTAAGCGTCTAGGAATTCAGGGGCGATCACGTCTAGTGCAACGTATCGACTTTAACTCCAGCCAAAGCTCGATACTTTTGCAGAGATTCCAGGATCAACACGCAACTCTCAACGTGACGCATTATTTCTTGAATTTTTTTCAGCGTGTCGTTGGATTCAGTTTTTTTCTCTGCAATTTCAAGATCATCCAGTGCCAGCGACAAGCAGCAACAAGCGATGCTTAACCCCCGATTAAATCGTTCGTCATCCATATCAACCTCGGTTGACGACCGAACGGTGGTGGCTTATCCCGCCAAGGCTCGGACGTGAAATTCTTCCACCATCCTCTCTATTCAAATTTATAGCAACTGATTTGTTGCTCACTTTTTCATATAAAAACCCGCAATGTGTGAATTGCGGGTTTCTTTCCGCTTGGATCGATTACAGAATTTGTACTTGCTCGGCCTGAAGCCCCTTGGCCCCTGGAGCCACCAGGAAGCTTACGCGCTGGCCTTCCTCCAAGCTTTTAAAACCGCTCGTCTCGATCTCATGATAGTGCACGAAGACGTCGGGACCACTTTCGGGGGTGATGAAGCCAAAGCCCTTCACTGCGTTGAACCATTTGACGGTACCCGTTTGGCGACTTTCCATGATTTTTCTCCAAGGCAGGAATACCCAGTCGTCAGGACTGAGACTGACTGAATGCAAAGTAAAGAGGTGCCGAGGAGATGAGAATCAATGAAAGAACATCAAGACGGGGCCGCTAGACCGAGCAGGCAGGTTAATAGAATACCGCTCTGCGGCTAAATTGATAGAATTTTCGTTCAATCACTGATTATCCTGATAGATGGTCAGGATTCCCACCAGATGCAGTTACAACACATGTATAGTCAAGAAGGTTGCCAATTAGGCCGCCCATCATGAAAGGGTGAAAACATGTCCACCGAACTTTTAGATCGTGCACGATCGGAGATAAACGATAAAACTGAATTATTTTTATCCCTAGGTGGAGAAATTCAGAAGATTCCTGCTGGTAAGACTGGCTACAAGCGGCCGCCGCTTTGGACGAAGTCCTCTGAGAAAAAGCCCGAAGCCTGATTTGAATCCAGCGTTGCTTTGGTCCTTCGACACTTTTTCGACAGGCCAGACTGGTAGCTGTCGGCCAGAAGCAGCCTTTCGGAGACAGCTGAGCCGTTTGCGCTCCTCCCTAGCCCCCCTCAACTAAACTTGCCAGTTACCGAAACCTCCAGAGCCAGGTCGAACTGCAACCCGGCGCCTTCAGGGCCTTGGCGTTCGTAGAACCACCAAGAAGCCGACATGCCGAATCCGCAGGACAAGAGCGAGACCGAGGAGGATCTGGCGCAGCTGGTAATAGGCCTGGGGCCCTGTACCTATCTATTGCTGCTCTTGCTTGGCCTGATCCTTCTGTTTCCGTTCCTCGAGGAAGGCATATTCGCCCGCACGCTGCTCGGCCTGCTGTTTTCGATAGTGCTGCTCGTGGGCGCTTTCGCCACCCGGCAGACGCACAGGGGGTTCATCCTCAAGCTGGGCCTGGCGTTGGTCGGGGTGGGCCTTAAATGGTCGGCGCTGTGGAGCGGAAACATCGCACTGCTCATCCTGGCCGGGTTGGCTTATGTGGCCTCTCTGGCGGTCTCGTTCAGCGGCGTGCTTCGCTACATTCTGCAACGCGGCCCCATCACGACCGACACGCTGCATGGCGCCCTGGCGGGGTACATCATGCTGGCCTTCGTCTGGTCCTTCATCTACGCCCTGCTGGAAATAGCCAACGCCGGCTCGTTCGGCCCCGGCCAGCTCGATTTCTCGCAGACTGGGATTTTCTTCAGGCTGATCTATTTCAGCCTCACGACCCTGACGACCACCGGCTACGACGATGTCATTCCATTGACCAATCACGCCCGCTCGCTGGTGATGATCGAAGAGTTTTCAGGGGTCTTCTACGTGGGCGTCGTGATCGCTCGACTGGCCGGGCTTTATCCATCGAACGTGGCCAACGTGACGCCCGAACGCCTCGACGGATTTGATCTAGCGTAAAGGACATGGGCTCGTGCGGCGTTCCCGAGAACGCGCCGGGCCGGCTGTCCGCGCATCTACGTCATCGTTCTGCGCCCGCCGTTGGACTCCATTCCCATTGGTGATGACCGCATCATGGCTTCCCGCAAAACTGCATCGCGCTTGCAAGCAGGCGCGAACGAACCCCTTCCCGAATTCCGCTCCAGAGAAGAGCGCCTGGCCCAAGGCAAGGCATTGCGTGAAAAGGTGGCTCGCGAGGCCCACGCCACGTGGAAGTCCCCCGGTCGCCAGCGCGACGTCATCGCCATCCTGGAAAAATCCAACCGCGAACGGCTGAAGGAACTGGTGCCGATCCGCTATGGGCGCATGCTGCGCAGCCCCTTCACCTTCCTGCGCGGCTCGGCCGCACTGATGGCGTACGACCTGTCCCTGGGGCCGGACATCGATGTGCAGGTGCAAGCCTGCGGCGATTGCCACCTGCTCAACTTCGGCCTGTTCGCCACGCCCGAACGCAACCTGGTGTTCGACCTCAACGACTTCGACGAAACCCTGCCCGCGCCCTGGGAGTGGGACATCAAGCGCCTGGCCGCCAGCTTCGCGGTGGCGGCGCGCGATAACGGCGATCCGGACCGCCGTGCCCGTGACGTGGTCGTCGCCTGCGTGCGTTCCTATCGCGAGAACCTGCGCACCTACTCGAAGATGAGCCCGCTGGAAGTCTGGTATTCGCGTCTCGACGCACAGACGCTGCTGGAAATGGCGCCCGACGCCGAGGTGCGCAAGATACGCAAGCAGCTCATCGAGCAGGCGCGCGAGCAGGTCGTGGAAGGCGTCTGCCCCAAGATCGTCGAGCAGGTCGCCGGTCATCCGCGCATCCTCGACCAGCCCCCGCTCATCCACCATGTGGCCGAAGCGGACTTCATGGACCGGGTCAGGGAAAGCCTGGCCGACTACCGTGCCAGTCTCTCCGACGAGCGCCGCGTGCTGCTCGACCGCTATCGCCTGGTGGATGCCGCGCTCAAGGTCGTCGGCATCGGCAGCGTCGGCACGCGCTGCTTCATCGCCCTGATGTACTCCGAGGAGAACCACCCGTTGATCCTGCAGTTCAAGGAGTCCTGCCGTTCCGTGCTTGAACCCTACACCGGCAAATGCCAGTACGAGAGCCAGGGCCAGCGCGTGGTCATGGGGCAGCGCCTGATGCAGTCGTCCAGCGACATCTTCCTTGGCTGGACGCACGGCCGCGCCGGCCATGACTACTACGTGCGGCAGTTGCGTGACATGAAGCTTTCGGTGCCGGTCGAACACATCAGCACGGACCAGCTGGAGCGCTACGCGGACTTCTGCGGCCTGACCCTGGCGCGGGCCCACGCCAAGTCTGGCGATGCCGCCACCCTCTCCGGCTACCTGGGCAAGAGCGATGCCTTCGACGAGGCCCTGGGCGACTTCGCCCTGCTGTATGCCGACCAGACCGAGAGCGACCACGGGATACTGCTCAAGGCGGCGCGCACGGGGCGGATCAAGGTGATGATCGAGGAATGAAGCGGCGGCCCTGCCTCAGCGGGCCGCCTGGACATCGCGTTCGTACGCGCCCAGCAGATCGTCCAGCTGCGCAAAGATCGCGCCCTCGCCCAGCAGCTGCTTGATCTTGTAGCGGGATTGGGCCTCCAGATCCGGCATGACGTTGACGAACACCATGCGCACGCCCTCGGCCTTCAAGGTAGCGGCCAGGCTGCGAATGGTTTCCGCGGCCGAGTAGTCGACATCGTCGATCGCCGAGCAATCGATGCAGAACCAGCACAGGCCCGGTATCGCCTTCGCGACCAGCTCGGTGACCTCTTCGCTCAGCTGGCGGGAATTGGCGTAGTACATGCTGTGGGTGAAGCGATAGATGAGCAGCCCGGGCCTCGCCTGGGCGCCACTGGACAGCACCACGGGGTGCAGCTTGCCCCCTTCGGTCGCGGCCAAGAGCACATTCTTCGGGTGATAGCCCCGCCGCAGATGGTCGATGATGGACAGCACCATCGCCAGGATGATGCCCTGCTTGACCCCCACCAGCACCACGGTGACCAGGGTGATCAGCGCGACCCAGAACTCATCCCGGCGCTCCACGTAGATCCGCTTCAGGGTTTTGAAATCGGTCAGCTCGATGCCGATCATGAACACCACCGCCGCCAACGTCGCCTCCGGCATGTAGGCCAGGGGCGCGGTGAGGAACAGCAGCACCATCAGCACGATCAGCGCGGTCACCAGCAGCGAGAACTGGCTTCGCCCCCCCGCACTGTCGACCATCTGCGTCTTGGTCGGGCTGCCATTGACCACGAAGGTCCCCGACAGCGCAGCGCCGACGTTCGCAACGGCCAGGCCGACGAGGTCGATGTTTTCACTGAAGGGCTCGTTGTAGCGGCTGGCATAGGCGCGCGAGGTCGCGGCGCTCTGGGCCAGGATCACCACGAACATCGCGAAGGCCGTCGGCAGCAACCGATAGAGCAACTCCAGGCTCCACTGCACCTTGGGTATTCCAAAGTGCGGCAAGCCGCTCGGCACCTCGCCAAGGACGGGCATGTAGGCGGCGAAATTCAACGCCCAGCTGAGCGCAACGGCGCCAACGACGGCGATCAGGGCTCCGGGGATCTTGTGCGAGAGCTTCCTGCAGCCAAGGATCACAATCAGTACGAGCGAGGCCACGGCGATGGCATAGCCGTTGACCTGATTCAAGCGCTGCAGCGTCGACCAGAGCTTGCCAAGCACGCCATGCCCCTCGCCTGGCAAGCCGAGCATGCCGTCCAGTTGGCCCAGGGCAACCTGAATCCCCACCCCCGTGAGGAAGCCGACCAGCACCGTGCGCGACAGGAAATCCGCCATGAATCCCAGGCGCACCAGGCGGGCCAGGATCAATAGCCCAGCCGCCATCAGGGCCAGCAACTGGGCAAGCGCCAGGTATTCATCCGACCCGGTAGCGGCAAGCCCCACTAGGGCGGCAGCAAGAATGGCGGCCGTCGCGGAGTCGGCGCCCACCACCAGGTGCCGCGAGGAGCCGAACAGGGCGAACAGCGTCGTTGGCACGAGCATGGTGTAGAGGCCGGTGACCACCGGCGTGCCGGCGATCTTCGTGTAGCCCATGACCTCGGGAATGGCGAGCGCCGCCAGCGTCAGACCGGCGACGATTTCGGCGGGTATCTGCTTCGGGTCAATCGGCAGCAGGCCTTGCAGAATGGGAAGGTGAACGCGCTTGTGCTTGGTGTTTTCGGCCATTTGCGATTCAACTCTGGATCGAGCTGGGGACTGCCGGTTTTCGTGTTGCCACCTGTCATTCTAGGTGCTGCGAACACAGGCACTAAGAATGCAGCCATCCAAGTGAATCGCCCTTTTGATTGAGCCCCTGCCGCGCAGCGTTGCCTCGGAGTTCTGGTCATGGCAGGCGCAGCGTGAACGACAGCCTTGGGTCGATTGCAGCCGGTCGTGACTACGGTGTGACTGGTTAAGCCGCATGCAAGCGGTGGTCAGCACGAATGCAAATGCTTGGTCAGGAGGAATGCAATCGGGTGGTCAAGTCAGTGCAATTACGCACGAGGTACAGACCTTCACCGAATACTGGAAGGACCGTCGTTTCGCCTCGAAGAAGCCTGACCGTACCGTCGTACCGGACAACTTCTATAAGCCTGTCGGCAACGGCCTATTCACTTGGCAACCCAACCTCGTTCACGGGCCTGAGGCCCAAGATCGTGATACCGGCGGGCTGAACGTCCTCGTGTTCGATCACGCTTGGCGCTTCGGCGCCTTCGGTCCCGTTATGCCAGAGGGCTTTGGTCTGCGTATGAACTTCGGCCGGCGCGGGGAGCGGGTCGCCGATCTCACCGAATCCGAGTGGCGGCGCCTCGAAACCTGGCTGAATGCCCAGCCGCAAGTCACCGTCGAGGCTGCCAGTGACCGCAAATCGAGCCCCAGCTGCACGCCCCGTGCGCTACCGGGATCATCGCAGCCATTCTCCCGCCCAACATAACGGCGATGCTGACAGTCGGAAACGCCTACAGGGCGTAATAGACGCCATTCATTGCCATTTAATGGCGTCCATTGGCACGGAATGGCGTAGTCAAAAAAACACGCCAATGATTACGCGCCATTAAATGGCAATGAATGGCGTCCATTGGCATTTAATGGCGGCGTTAAACCAAACCTGAATCATTTAGACCACAACCGAGCTAGTCTCTCTGCTATTCGGCACGCGATGTTGAAAATTTCAAACACTTCAGGAAATTCTGATCCACTAATCTGGCAGATTCGTCACAGGTGCCTGGCATAAATGTCGCTGTATCACATGCTGCACGCTTTGCCTGTATCACATGCTGCACGCCCCCCTGTATCACATGCTGCACGCCCAAAAAATCAGTGCGAGACTATTACGGGTAGACGAAAAGGGTGATACACCGCGACCTGAAAATGGCTGCGTAGCGTGCCAATAAGATTGAGTTTACGTGTCGAGCCTGACACCAGAGTTTACGCTGCCAACAGCGAAGCGAATTCCGAACATCATTGGTGTGCCCACCCACGGTTCGGGTACGGCAGGCCGATGACTACAGAACGAAGCCCTCTGCCAACTGAACCATCAGTTCCTCGACAAGCTGAGCTCCTGCCGTAGTCGTCAGCATTTGTAGTGGTGAATTACCGGAGAACCGATTCTTCGGCTTCGAGAGCCAGCGCTTTGCTTTATCACGAGAGCCGAACAGTAGTTCGGCCACCACGAGGGTATGCACGACGCGAAAAAGCCGGTCGCTGTCATTCGCAGACAGTCGATCATCTGGTGAGACGCCCGAAATAGTCATCCTGTCAGCCAGGCACCCCTTTGGCGCAGGCCCTGGTGTGATCTGCTCACACGCATGGGCATCAATGTCACCGTTCCTGAGGAGCTTTGCCAACTGGGCGAGAGGGTGTGCGTATGCACGTCCGCATCGGTCGCGTCCTCAGGTAGGCCTAGCAGCCTCGCCCTGCGACGGCGGTAATCGTCCGTGAGGATTCCTACAAGCATGGCGCACCTCAGATGGCAGAAATCACGTGTCCTACGTACGTCAGCCCATCGAGCTGGACATCGAGAGGCTCGTGCAAATCGGGCATGAGGGGGTGCAGTAGCTGCTGAGACTCGCCGGCCTGCTCGACCCTTCCGATATAGGCGGTACCGGCCTTGTGGCTGAGGTAGCAATAGAACTGATCCCGACGTTCGTAGAAGTCGTCGGCGTTCATCGCGTACACATCGGTGCTTATCAAGAACAGCACCGCGGTGTGGTGCATGCGATAGCCAGGGTGCAGCCAGAATCCACGCTTGCGTACTACCTTGCCAGGAGGAACCGGCAGGTATTGCGCGTTGGCCGGGACGGCCCCGTTATCCAGATAGGAGGAGATCTGTGTAGCAACGGTCAGCACAGGGCATCCGCTGTAGGTGCGCTTCCGGTTCCGCATAGGTTCCTCGCTATCTGAGCTTTCGGTGAAAGGCCAAAGCGTTGCTACATGATCACGACTGGGCGTCAGGGGCGCACTCCAGGTATTCAGGTGCAATCAGTAGACGAGTGAGCAGCTTGTGGTACGGGTAGCGATCTTGAAACTTGGCGACCAGCGCATTGAAGGCCTCGCGCGCGGCCGGAGTCCCAACAAGTCTAGGGATCAGATAGCCGGCTATGGCCAGGCGAACTTCAATCTCAGCGTCAGTCATCCCATCAGACAAGAGCACCGATGTTTCCGCTGCCGTACTCAGATTCTTATCCATGAGCTGCCTCACTATCACAAGATTCGAGAGATTTCGCTTTCATCCAGGCAATCACGCCACCGATGGCGATACTGGCAACTGCCGCCAGGGTAAACGGCATCATTCTGGTGAACAGAACAAGAGCGAGTGCGCTGGCAGTGCCGCCCCCGGCGATTGCCCCAAGCACAGGGGTTTTGCGGTATGCAGCGACGAGGCAACAGATACAGTCAACCGAGAGCAGTAGCGCGCCGAGGTAGAGCACTTCGAGTTCGGCTTCCATCACGACTTGCTGACCTGTTGGCGATACTTGTAGAGGGTGCTTCGACTGATCTTCAGCGCCTTGCATATCTCATCAGGCGAGCGGCTTTGATCACCTGCAAGGGCTTGGATTGCAGCAATCGTCTCTGGCGGGACCCCGGGCCGCCCGCCCTGCCGCCCCCTGGCACGTGCCGCTTCAAGGCCGGCAAATGTGCGTTCTCGAATCAGGTTTCTCTCGAACTCCGCCATTGCGGCGAACACGTGAAATACCAGTCGGCCAGCAGCACTGGTGGTATCAATCTGTTCCTTCAGGCTTTCCAGGCCCACGCCACTGGCTTCGAGGTCGGCAGTGAGGCGCAGCAGTTCGGACATTGACCGGCCTAGGCGATCAAGCCGCCAAACAACCAGGACATCGCCTGGCCTGGCAAAAGCCAGCGCTTCATCGAGCCCTGGGCGTGATGCTTTTGCACCACTCATCTTGTCACTGAAGATCCGCTCACAGCCGGCTGCGGTCAGCGCGTCATGCTGAAGGTCGAGCTGCTGATCATCCCGAGATACTCGCGCATACCCAATCTTCATCAGTCCGTATTCTCGTCATAATGAAATGTTTACGTATTTTGATATAAAGACGAGTAAAAAACAATGACAAAGGGGCTTTCCAGACTGATCAGGGGGTGAGTCGCCAGTGTCCGCAAAACAACCGTTTTAGAGACTAGAGTGTGGATGCGCTGCCCTGCGGATTCCACGCCATTCGGCCACTCAGCCCACGCCGATTCGGACACCGGTTCCCCGGTCAGCAAAGGCAGCGTGACACGCTCACGCGACAACCACCTTGAAAATCGCCGGGGTACGCCTGTAATGCAGAGTCCCGGAACGGTAATGTCAGGGGTGACGGGACGGACTCTTGGAGAGCAAGAACGGCAGCCAGGGGCGTAGGAACGGCATAGGGAGGGGCACTAGAACGGCATCAGAGCCCCCTATCCAAATGTCGTTGAGATGAGCTCCGTTTTAAGAAAATACCTTGGTCTGTCCATTCCAGAACACGATGCGCATACCGTCGCCGGCAAACGCCTTGCCGTGCTTTTCCGTCAGCAGGGAAACCCTCCTGGCAGCACCCGACCACAGCATCTCCTTGAGCTGCTTCAGGACACCATCCTGGTCACTGCAAAGGCTGGCTTCGAATCGGCGCAACGGTGCACCTTCCGCGACCGGCAAACTAAGCTGGCCCACCAAGAGCCGTACGTCCGCACACTGATCGGGTCTGCCGGCATGCTCAATATGGCGCTGCTCCGCAAATGGTCGCCACCTTTCGGTGTGATTGACCCCACCATAGACATCTGCCCTCCCACCAACATGGGAACCAGTGGCTTTAACCCTGTGCTTGCGAATGCGCACTAGGACGCTCTCTCGCACCGTGATGCCGACATAGATCGAGGGCGTTAAGCCCTGCCCTCCCCCGAAAGCCAGCACATACAGCCCGTATGTCTTCGCCAGGCTCTCTCCATACTCGGACCTTGGCAGCATACCGTGCGCCTGGGTTCTGAACGGGGCACGATCACGAGCTGGCGTCATCCCCGGCTTCGTCCCCACATATGCCGCGCCGGTCCCGACCGCCGGCCACGGAGTGGTATCTGCCGGCATGAGGAAGTGATCTTTCAGGAGCACAGGTTCAGCGAACGTCAGCATGGTCATCATTTGGCGTTTCGACTCCATCACTCAACTACAATTCTGACTCACTTCAACCGAAGGCTTCATATCCATCGCCACCTTGCTGCTCGTACTGCCCCTTCCATTCGCCCAAGAGGCGTTCAGCGATGCCGAGCGACTCAGCCACATGGCGAAGCGGCGTACCAGCGAGCACCAGACTTACCGCCTCGCGCTTGAGGGATTCGGGAAAACGTCGCCTGGCTACCTCAGTGGTCGCCTTGGCATAGACCGCCCCGTATCGAAGAGCTACCATCCGCCCCTTTGAGGGGCTGTCTCTCAGATTGGCGTAGCTCAGCCGAGTACCTTTTTGAGTATCCTTGACTCAGCTGCAACTCAGAGAAGCCTCACGGCCCTGGGCTTATGGCCATCTGGTACGACTCCTGGTGCCGGCACCATCTTCAAAAGGCCTCGCAGCGATGCGGGGCTTTTTCTTTTCCTGCCGGGAACAAAACCTTGGCAACGTGGTCTTTTTCTCGCATTAATCCTTGCCAGTCGTGAATTGACCAACTGCACTATGACCCGCGCGCACGCTTGCGGTAATCTTCCGCACCCGCTGCGCCGGCTTTACATAGAGCACCCAGGCCACGCGAGGCAGGACAAGTAACCTACAAAGGACCTTTGATCGATGTTGATCCCGGTGATCATTTGCGGCGGCGCAGGCACTCGCCTGTGGCCAGTTTCGCGCGAGGCGCATCCCAAACCGTTCATGCCCCTCCCGGATGGGCAGAACCTGCTGCAGAAAACACTGCTGCGCGCCCTCGCCCTGGACAGCGTGTCGGAGGTCATGACGGTCACCAATCGCGAGCTCTTCTTCAAGACGGAAGACGAATACCGCGCACTCAAGGCAAACAACGGGAACTGCCTCAGCTATGTTCTGGAGCCGTTCGGCCGCAACACAGCTGCCGCCGTTCTCGCCGCAGCCATGCAACTGCAACAGACACACGGCCCCGACGCTCTCATGCTGGTCCTGCCGGCTGACCACCTGATCAAGAACACCGATGCTTTTGCCCAAGCCGTGGCCAATGCGGCCAAGCTGGCCAGCACCGGCTGGTTGGTCACCTTTGGCATCCAACCGCAGTACCCGGAAACCGGCTTCGGCTACATCGAAAGCGCTACCGGCACTCTCGATGGCGGCTTGCAAGTCAAACGCTTCGTCGAGAAGCCGAACCTCGAGAAAGCGCAGGAGTACCTGGCAGCAGGCAACTACTTCTGGAACTCGGGCATGTTCTGCTTCCGCGTCGGCACGCTGGTCGATGAAATGGAGGCCAATGCCCCGGACGTCAGCGAAGCGGTAGCCGCCACCATTGCCGCATCCCGCCTGACCGAGGCCAAAGCCCACCGCTGCCTGTCGCTGGATGCGGAACTGTTCGCGAATGTTCCGGACATCTCCATCGACTACGCCCTGATGGAGCGCTCGAACAAGGTCGCCACCGTCCCCTGCGACCTGGGCTGGAGCGACATCGGCTCGTGGAATGCCCTGAGCGAGCTGACAGCCGAAGACAGCAACGGCAACCGCTTCGAAGGCGAAGTACTTTCCCACGGCGCGCACAACAACTACGTGCAAAGCCCGGAGCGGCTGGCCGCGCTGGTAGGCGTACAGAACTTGATCGTGGTCGACACCCCCGACGCCTTGCTGATCGCACATAAAGAGCACACGCAAGACGTCAAGCAGATCGTCAGCCAGCTCAAGAAGAATGGTCACAGCGCACACTTGCTGCACAGGACCGTTCACCGCCCCTGGGGCACCTACACCACCTTGGAAGAAGGCCATCGGTTCAAGATCAAGCGCATCGTGGTCAAGCCCGGCGCATCGCTGTCGCTGCAGATGCACCACCACCGCAGCGAGCACTGGATCGTCGTAACCGGCATGGCCAAAGTGGTCAACGGCGAGCAGAGCATCATGCTGAACAGCAACGAATCGACCTTCATCCCGGCCGGCCACCAGCATCGCTTGGAAAACCCCGGCGTAATCGACTTGGTGTTAATCGAAGTGCAGAGCGGCGATTATCTAGGCGAGGACGATATCGTGCGGTACGAAGATATCTACGGGCGGACCAGTAGCTGAGCCACGCATTTCAAGAATACCCGCCCCAAAGCGGGTAATGGCCTGGCGGACCTTGCATGAAACGCGATCAGCCTATCACCATGAAATCTCTTGCCGATAACTCGGCAAGAGATTTTTCCGTCTTGCCATGCGCTATCTGCTACCCAGCGCAGCAAGCCAAACGTTCTTGAATTAATGCCAGGCGAAATGGCATCACTCAATACCCGCTTCGCTAGACTTGCCACCGGATAAGAATTATCCAAGTTGGAGAGATATATGCTTGGAATGTTTCGCAGCCTCTGGACCTATAGAGGGTTCGTCATATCCTCTATCCGCAACGAGTTTGCAGCACGCTTTTCCAGAAGCAAGCTTGGCGGACTCTGGATGATCATTCATCCACTCTCGCAGGTTGCCATATACGCGCTAATACTTTCCAATGTATTAGCCACAAAACTTCCCGGCATAGAAAATAAATATGCATACTCCCTTTACCTCATGGCCGGCATGCTCGGCTGGAGCCTTTTCTCTGAAATCATATCGCGCCTGCTAAATCTATTCATCGAACAGGGGAATTTGATGAAGAAAATGAAGTTCCCCCGCATCACACTCCCTACAATCACCATCGGCGCTGCATTATTAAATAACATTCTACTTTTCGTAGCACTACTGCTCGTCTTTGCACTCCTAGGAGCTCCTCCGCACGCGGGAATGATATCAATCATTCCGCTGACGCTTATCACCGTGGCTCTGGCATCCGGTATCGGCCTTATCCTGGGGGTTCTCAACGTCTTCGTTCGCGATATTGGCCAAGTAGTCCCTATCGTCTTACAAATTTGGTTCTGGTTCACACCAGTTGTTTATCCAGCGAACATAATTCCAGATAAATACCAGACCTACTTAGCCTACAATCCGATGTATCCGCTGATCACCTCCTACCATGAGGCTCTAGTCTATAGCAACCCTCTCGAATTTAAGCGAATTTTCATAATCGCTGCTGTTGCTCTAGTACTCATGGCGCTCGGGCTATTCATGTTCCGTAGATCAGCACCTGAAATGGTGGATGTGCTATGACGCTGCTTGTCGCTGACCGGCTTGGAAAAGCTTACTGCAGCTATCGATCGGAGTGGCAACGTATTCTCCGCTGGTTTCACTTTCCCACCAAGCCCAGCTCGGAGCACTGGGTCATACGTGACGTTAGTTTCAGCATTGAGCAGGGAGAAGCCATCGCTATCGTCGGCAAGAACGGTGCGGGAAAATCAACTCTGCTCAAAATGATTACCGGCACACTTCAACCCAGTGAAGGAGCGGTACATATTCAAGGGAGGATTGCTGCCATCCTTGAGCTGGGCATGGGCTTCAGCCCGGAACTTTCAGGGCGCCAAAATGTTATCCACGTGGCGGGATTGATGGGAATCGACTCGGAGCAGATAAGCCAACTGCTACCAGAAATCGAGAGCTTTGCCGATATTAGTGAATATTTCGAACAAGCAGTCCGCACCTACTCAAGCGGCATGCAGGTTCGCCTGGCATTTGCCCTGGCCACCGCGATTCGCCCTGACATTCTCATTGTCGATGAAGCACTTGCAGTAGGTGATGCGGCTTTCCAGCGCAAATGTTTTCGCCGCATCCAGGAATATCAGGCTCTGGGGACCACGTTACTGCTAGTCACTCACGACACTGAAACTGTTAAGAAAACATGTAATAAGGCCATCTATATCCAGGACGGCAAAGTCGCTGCCTATGGATCAGCAAAATCGGTCTGCGATACTTATGAGAGAGCACTACTAGGCGCGCCGGCAAAAGAAAGCAAGACGAGCACTCATCCGAGCCAGGTCGAAAAGCCTAAATTAGTTGACCCCACACTCAAAAGCGACTGCGAGGTTTCCTATGGAGACGGGCGCGCGGAAATAGAAGACATCTGGCTCGAAACAGATGAAGGCACGATAGCCAACCTCTTCAAGCCGGGACAAAAGCTAATACTCAAGTACCGCGTCCGGTTCAATTATGAATTGGAAGATATATCCTTCGCTTTCATGATCAAGACTCGCGAGGGAGTTTCTCTAGTCGGAATGAACACGGATCATTTGCTCAACGTGGAGCCTAAACGCTTCTCTGCCGGGGACTCAACCGTTGTGAGCTTCACACTCGATAACGCCTTCGCTCCAGGAGCCTACTACGTGAATTGCGGTGTTCGCCGTAATAATAGTAACGGTACGGAGTTCCTGCACAGACGTGTTGATGCTCTAATCTTCCGTGTTCAGAGGGGTGACGAGGTCGAAGACAAGATCGGCCTTATCAACACCCCCGTCAGTTTTTCGATGGAGTAGGTATGAACTCAGTAAATGAGAAGACAGCGGGCACTTTATCCCCTGTATTCATCCATTCGCTTTTCCGCGCAGGCAGCACATATCTGTTCAACCAGTTTCGCCATTCGCCAAATGGCTATTGGTGCTACCAAGAGCCGCTGCATGAATACCCTTACTTCTGCCGTAACGACAGAGAGAAAATACTGGATATACGCAACACTGCCTCTCTCTCACTTCGTCACCCACTACTCGACGCCCCATACTTCCAGGAGCTCTACCAGGTTTCTGAAATATGCCTGCCGAAACTGAAGAGCTCCTACATATATACGGCCTATTTCTCAAAAAATGCAGAAGAAGCCGGCACCGACTACTTCCGTGCATTGATCAACGCGGCACAAGGCAGAACGGTTATTCAAGAGTGCCGCACAAGTTCTCGCATTTCCGTCTTGAGAGAGAACTTGGGCGGAACCCATCTTTATCTCTGGAGAAACCCCTGGGACCAGTGGTGGTCCCTAAACATCAACGACTACTTCCCAGCCATTTTGCAGCTCATAGCTGCAGCGCCCATCAGCCCGGAGGTTATTCGTCGACTAAAGGACGAAACCTCAATTAATGCATGTCCAACACAAGAGATTAACGAGCAGATAGAGTGGTATCGATCCCGCCCACTGTCTTCCGAAGAGAGTTACCTGACATTCTACATACTCTGGTGCCTTAGTCTGATCGAAGCGCTAAGTCACGCCAATCTTCTTCTCAATATCGACAAGCTCAGCGAGAGCCCGGAATACGCAGCGAAGTTAGCGGCTTCGATGCATGAACTTGGAGTTGACGGTGTCAAATTTGATAATTGCCGGATTCCTCAAACTCAATACACAACCGAGGATGCCTCGTTCTTCAGAAGCACGGAAGACAAGGCCCATGGGTTACTCCTGCTTAGCGGCATCCCTCAGTCGACTCTCGACGACCTGACCCAACTGCGTCTGACATTCGCTCCGCGCGCCCCGGTAGAAAGCGAAACCCCATCCCTCGATAGGGCAGATGTCCTGCGCGATGCCTCTCGAGCACGCTCCTTGGCCCGGAGCACCAACGACAACCTGGCTAAAGCCTGTGCCCATCACTGGAAGGAACTTGCTAAGCGGGAAAGCAACTGGTCTGAGCAATTGGATAGAGCCAACCAGACAGCTCAGCAAATTCAGAGCCGAGCAGACCAGCGAATTGAAGAATTGCAGCGCCAGCTGGAGGAGCTTGAAGGGAAAGCGCACCTTTGGTGGCTCCGCTCCAACGAGTTGGACAACGTTTATGCGAGCCGCGCCTGGCGTATGACTGCCCCCGCACGCTGCATTGCCGCCGCTACGAAGAGCTTAATCCTCACCGGTCGAGTACCTACTGCCGCACACAAACCGCTAAGGGTCCTAATAACACAATCGCTCAAACTGTACACAAGAATTCCCTTCGTTCAGCGACAAGTCAAAAAGCTGATGGACCGGAATCCGTACTTGCGTAACCGAATTCTCGGTTATGCGACAAACCAAGGAATAGTAAATGGACAATTCACTATTCCAAAGAAGACTGCCCCTGCTCATGAACTTGCTATGCTGAGCCCTCGTGGGCGTGAAATCTTCGACGAAATTTTGAATGCACTGTCGAAGCGGAATATTGGCAAGGAAATAAAATGAAGATTCTAATTGACCTTCAGTCGTGCCAATCGGGCAGCAAACATGGCGGAATCGGCCGATACTCGATGAACTTGGCATCAGCCATGGTCAGAAACTCGGGGGCCCACGAAATTCATTTTCTCTTGAATTCGTCCATTACGGAAGATCTGCAGGAACTGAACGCAGAATTGCAGCGCCTAGTCCCTGTGGATCATATCCATATGTTCTCTTCCGTTGTACCAGCCCGCGAAAGCGACGACGCCAACAAGTTCCGCACACGCGCGTCGGAGTACGTTCGCGAGGCACTGATATCTAGCTTGCAGCCTGACGCACTCTTCATCACCAGTCTAATCGAAGGCTTAGGGGACGATGTCATAACATCAGTCGGAAATATTTTCCCCAGCTGTTCAACTGCAGTCATTCTGTACGACCTCATCCCTCTGGTAGAACGGGAAAAATATCTGAATGATCCGAGAGCATCTGCACACTACTTCAGAAAGCTCGACGAAATGAAAAAAGCAGGTCTCCTGCTTTCTATTTCAGAATTCTCACGACAGGAAGGTATTGAACTACTGAAACTGCCTAGTTCCCAGATCAAAAATATCTCGTCCGCCGTGGATGAAAAGTTTCAACCAACCGAACTCCCGGAAGAGGAAATCAAGGCTGTAAAAGATAAATACGGAATTTCCGACAAATTCCTTATGTATACCGGCAGCTTTGACCAGAGGAAAAACCACGCCGCGCTGATCAAAGCATTTGCCCAGCTTTCCCTGGCGACGCGCAAAGGTATTCAGCTGCTCATTGTGGGTAACGGATGGGATGGTGTGTATTCGCGCCTACGTACCATTGCGGCTGAAGCTGGCCTAGAACCAGCCGACATCTTGTTTGCAGGCAAGGTTCCCGACCAGGACCTACTCGCTCTGTATAACTGCTGCCACCTTTTTGTGTTCCCCTCCCTGCAAGAAGGTTTTGGCCTACCTGTTCTGGAGGCCATGTCGTGCGGAACACCAGTCATATGCTCAAACGTGACCAGCATTCCCGAAGTTATTGACCTGGACGAAGCGCTATTCGACCCGTACAGCGTCGAAAGCATCAGCCAGAAG
Organism: Pseudomonas knackmussii B13; assembly: GCF_000689415.1. NCBI lineage: Bacteria > Pseudomonadati > Pseudomonadota > Gammaproteobacteria > Pseudomonadales > Pseudomonadaceae > Pseudomonas > Pseudomonas knackmussii. The sequence continues at coordinate 5,800,101 of NZ_HG322950.1, forward strand.
ATTGCTGAGCTTCTGACCAACGAGTCACTGCGCAAAGATATCCGCCAACACGGGATTATACGGGCCAAAGAGTTCTCATGGGATATCTCCGCCCAGAAAGCGTTGGCGGCCATTGAGCAGCAATTCCAGCCCCTGCATTCCGAACTTGATGCCGCAAGTGTCCCGACGACAATTGAACTTATCAACAAAGTCACCGCTCTCCCTGAGGCCGCAGAGGCTACTACCAGCGACCTAATCGCCCTGGCGATAGCTCTGGAAGAAGTGGAGAGAGTTCGCTACGTCACCCAGCAGCAGCTACTTAGGGGCAAAACGAACGTCGGATTCATCACTACTTGGAGTTCCCGCTGCGGCATTGCTTCCTATTCAGAGCAGCTAGTCAAGCCACTAGCCGTTCAACCGGTAATCTTCGCGCCCTATGCGCGCGAACTTACCCATCCGGATAATTGGAATGTGATTCGATGCTGGCACCAAGAGAGAGACCCCCTAAAAATCCTCTCTGCAAGGATCGATGAACTGGAGATCGAAACCCTAGTAATCCAGTTTAATTATGGTTTCTTCGACTTTGAAATGTTCTCCACTTTCCTTGAGCAACAGATCGACCGCAAGAGGAAAGTGATCATCACATTACACTCAACTACTGACCCCGATGGAGTAGAGGAAAAGCGCCTGCAACGACTCACCAGCAGCCTATCCAAGTGCAATAGTGTACTGGTTCACTCAAAGAAAGATCGCAAGCACCTTCAGCAACTTGGTCTGGAAAACGTATCGATCTTCCCGCACGGGGTCCTTGAACATACCCCACGTAATGCTCGCGCCGTTAACGCACGCGACTTCTTGATAGCATCATATGGATTTTTCCTGCCTAACAAGGGCTTATTGGAGCTGATAGAGGCCATTTCCATACTTTGTGCCCACGGAGTCAGTGCCAAACTCATCATGGTGAATTCGCGTTATCCTGCGCCCGAATCGGAGAACCTGATCAAGAAGGCAAAGGAGCAGATCATCAGACTAAATCTGCATGAGCAGATTCGAATCATCGACGACTACCTGCCGGATGAGGAAAGCCTTGCTTTACTGGAGGAGGCCGATCTGTTGGTGTATCCCTATCAGAAAACCGGCGAGTCCTCCAGCGCCGCAGTACGTACGGGCCTAGTAACGAAGCGACCAGTTGCAGTTACACCACTGCCGATTTTCGACGATGTCAAAGATGCCGTGTTCTATCTCCCCGGCACCAGTCCGCAGGATATATCGTCCGGAATACTCGAAATCATCGAGCAGGCGAGCATTAAGTCGGAAAGCTTCATGAAAGTCATGAATCAACTCGAAGGCTGGCTGAAGGATCACCAGTTCCCAGAGGTCAGCGCGCGCTTGGGCGAATTGATTGCTGCGCGTAATTCCTAAAGATAAACTTTTGCCAAACCAATATTGAAAGAAGAGGCAGTGATGAAAGCAATTGTTACCGGTATCAGCGGCCAGGATGGGGCCTATCTCGCTCAGCTCCTGCTGGAAAAGGGCTACACCGTCTATGGCACCTACCGCCGTACCAGCTCCGTCAACTTCTGGCGTATCGAAGAGCTGGGTATCGACAAGCATCCCAACCTGCACCTGGTCGAATACGATCTCACCGATCTCTCCGCCAGCATCCGCCTGCTGCAAACCACCGAGGCAACCGAGATCTACAACCTGGCTGCGCAGAGCTTCGTCGGCGTGTCCTTCGAGCAGCCCGTCACCACTGCAGAAATCACCGGCATCGGTGCCGTGAACCTGCTGGAAGCCATTCGTATCGTCAATCCGAAGGCACGCTTCTACCAGGCTTCCACCTCGGAAATGTTCGGCAAAGTACAGGCCATCCCGCAGACCGAGGACACGCCCTTCTACCCGCGCAGCCCCTACGGTGTTGCCAAACTCTATGCGCACTGGATGACCATCAACTACCGAGAGTCCTACGACATATTCGGCAGCAGCGGCATCCTCTTCAACCACGAATCGCCGCTGCGCGGCCGCGAGTTCGTGACCCGCAAGATCACGGACAGCGTGGCCAAGATCAAACTGGGCAAGCTTGACACTCTTGAGTTGGGCAACCTTGACGCCAAGCGCGACTGGGGCTTCGCCAAGGAGTACGTCGAGGGCATGTGGCGCATGCTCCAGGCCGACAAACCGGACACCTACGTGCTCGCCACCAATCGCACCGAGACCGTGCGCGACTTCGTCAACATGGCCTTCAAGGCCGTTGATGTCGATCTGGAGTGGAAAGGTTCAGCAGAGCAGGAGCAAGGCATCGATGCCGCTACCGGCAAGGTCGTGGTGTCCATCAATCCAAAGTTCTATCGTCCGGCCGAAGTCGAACTGCTTATCGGCAGCGCCGACAAGGCCAAACGAGAACTGGGCTGGGAGCCCAAGACTACCCTCGAACAACTGTGCAAGATGATGGTCGAAGCTGACCTTCGTCGTAATCAACAAGGTTTTTCGTTCTAAGGGGAAAGTCGCATGCCAACTGTTCTGCTGACCGGCGCCTCGGGCTTTACCGGTCACTACATGATCCAGGCCCTGCAGCAGCAGGGTTGCACGGTCATCGGCTTGGGTAGCGCCGCCACCCAGGCCGACGAAACGCTGGCATGCGACCTCACTGATGCGGCAAGCGTCGCGAAGGCCGTCGCCCATGCCAGACCCGATTGGGTCGTGCACCTTGCCGCACTATCCTTCGTCGGTCATGCCGACCAGGAGGCGTTCTATCGGGTGAACGTTTTTGGCACCCAGAACCTCCTGGAGGCACTGGCGAACCTGCCGACCCCACCGCCCCGGGTGCTAATCGCCAGCAGCGCCAATATCTATGGTTCGCCAGGTATCGAAGTGATCGACGAGCGAATCTGTCCCGCCCCCGTCAATCACTATGGTTTCAGCAAGCTGGCCATGGAGCACATGAGTGCGACCTGGTTCGAGCGTATGCCCATAGTCCTCGCCCGCCCGTTCAATTACACCGGGCCAGGCCAGGACGAGCGATTCCTGATCCCGAAGATCGTCTCCCACTTCGCCGCAGGAAAATCGACGATAGAGCTAGGCAACATTGACGTTAGCCGTGACTTCTCCGATGTCCGCGATGTGGTGGGTGCCTATATGGGGCTGCTCCGCTCACCCGCTAGCGGTCTTCGGGTTAATGTTTGCTCTGGTCGAGCCATCGCATTGCGAGAGGTCATTTCCCTGATGGAAGACATCGCCGGCTATCGCATCGACGTTCAGGTCAATCCCGCCTTTGTACGCACTAATGAAATCAAGGTGCTGCGCGGTGAAAACGACTTGCTGAAAGAGCTGACCGGACAAGTTCCGCAACGCTCGCTCAAGTCGACACTCAAGGACATGTACGACACGCTCCGATCCGTACACGGAAAGTAAGGGATTTCATGCGTATCGGATTTAGCACCACCGTCTGGGCGAGTAGCGTCCGGAATCGACAGTTCGATGGTATCGGCGTCTACACTCAGGCCCTTTGGCGTTGCCTGCAGGAGCAAGCTGATGCCCCGAGCTTGCTTCCCTATGCCTTCGGCAACGAATTCCCAGATATGCCTTGCGGGCGTCCCGAGAGACTGGCAGGGCGCTTTTCGCTAAGCGCGCTGCAAGGAGCACTGCTGAACCGATCGCTGCGCGCGTCCTTGGCGATTGGGGAAAATGTCGACCTGTTTCACGCCACAGATCACCATATCCCCTATCTGTCCGGTACTCCGGTAGTCGCCACCGTGATGGACCTCATTCCCATGCTGCATCCAGAGTGGGTGACGTCCCGCATCAGGGGCCTGAAGAACTGGATCTTCCGCGAATCCATCCTGTCCGCCGAGCACATCATCACAATCTCCGAATACAGCAAGCAGGACATGGTGCGTCACCTGAATATCGACCCTGCAAATATATCGGTTACGACGCTCGGTGCGGACCCATCGTATTTCCAACGCATCGCCCCCGAGGTTCGAGACGAGGTCGTAAGAGGCCATGGCCTGCAACCAGGTTTTTTCCTGTTCATCGGCACTTTGCAGCCACGGAAGAATCTCGAACGGGCCCTGCGCGCACATCGGTCCCTGCCACCGGCATTGCGCAAGAAGCATCCGCTGGTGGTGGTCGGGCGTAATGGCTGGGGCGTAGATCACCTGCTGCCCGAGTTGGAAGCCTTGGAGCAACGGGGTGAGGGGCGATGGTTGAAATACCTGCCCCAGAGCGAAGTCCTGGCGCTGCTCCAATCGGCCCAGGCACTGCTCTTCCCGTCGCTTTACGAAGGATTTGGATTGCCCGTGGTAGAAGCCTTTGCGGCGCAAACACCTGTGATCTGTTCTAACTCCAGCTCACTGCCAGAGGTCGCGGGCGATGCCGCGCTGCTGGTGGATCCGCTCGACGAGCAGGACATTGCCCGAGGCATGCAGGAGCTACTGGCCGATCCGGATATGACAATGCAGCGCGTACAGCGAGGTCATCAGAGGGCCCTCGAGTTCACCTGGGCTGCCTGCGCTGAACAGACACTCGCTGTGTACCGCAAGGTATTGGCTACACGATCGACATGATGCCAATCCTGGGAACCTAATTAGAATTCAGGCCAGCACCAACGCCCGAACGCGATCGCGCCGAGAGACGTAATGACCAGTAAGGTCCTACTCGTAAACAAGTTCTACGCCCCCACTACTGGCGGTATCGAAACTGCCGTGAATCAGTACGCTCACTGGTATCAAGAGGCCGGAAACGATGTCACTGTGCTGTGCTGTGCCAGCGAAAGAGAACTAAGCTCCCGGTACGAATCCGTCGAAGGTATTCGGCTGATTCGCAGTGCTTCCCTAGGCAATCTGCTGTCCGTCCCCATCAGTTTCGCGTTCTTCTGGCACTTCCTGCGCCTGGCCCTGAAGGCGGACATCGTCCACATCAATCTTCAGTTTCCCGCTGCCAGCCTGGCGCTATGTCTTTTCGCCAAGCTGATCCGCGCCCGAACCATTGTCAGTTACCACTGCGATGTCTACCGGCAGCGCAACCTGAAACGCCTTACCTATTTCTTCGACCGGCACAGCATTAGGAACGCGGACATTGTCATCACAGGCAGCCCTGCCTTGCGCCAGCATTCAGAAGTGCTTGGAACAATTCAGCGATCCATGCAAACCCTCCCCTATTCCGTAGATGAACGGTATGTCCGGAAATGCCTGGAGGAGCTTCCCAAGGTTTCTATTCCAGAGCACTTCCGCCAGGAGGGCTATCTGTTGTTCTTTGGCCGCCTGGTTACCTACAAGGGAACCGAATCGCTCGAGCGCGCCTTCCGTCGCTTGATGGCCGAGGGCAAGGAGGTCAATCTCCTGGTGTTCGGAATCGGCCCTGAAGAGCATCGCTTTCGCCAGTTGGCCCGCGAATTTCCGCAGCGCCTGCATTTCGTCAACGCGTTTGTTTCCGACGTCGACAAATACCACCTGATTCGCAACTGCAAAGTTTTTCTCTTCCCGTCGGTCTATTACTCCGAGGCATTCGGCATCACCCAACTCGACGCCATGGCATGTGGCCGCCCGATCATCAACTGCTGGCTGGAAACTGGCGTGAACTGGGTGGCACCCCAAGGAGAGGGTGCCTTCACGCTCAACCCTGAGGACGATGCCGCCTTGGCGAAACTGATGCACTCTGCGTTCACCGGCCGCCTTGATCTCGAAGAGGCAGGTATGCGAGGCCACCAGCGTTTCCTGGAGCTTTTCTCTGAGGACCGGGTGCGCGAGCAGTTCGGCCAAATCATTGCTTCCCTGGCAAGAAACTGATCCTTATTCCGCAACTGCAATCCTGCCCCCTGTAGGATTGTTCGACACAAAAACATGACTAATCGGTCGAGGATCTCCGCACTTGCTGACGAGTAGCGGAGCACCCTATCCTGCCCAGAACAATTACCCCGATAACTCGACAACAATAGGGGGGCAAGGATTTGAAAATCTCGATCTCCAATCCGAGCGCAGAAAAGAACGCTCCTTCGACTCAGCGCTCCCAGACCTCCGTAGCTATTCTTCTCAGCACGTTCCAAGGGGAAGACTTCCTAGTCGAGCAGCTCGAATCGATCCGGGTGCAGACCCATGAGAATTGGGTCATCTACGCCTCCGATGACGGCTCTTCCGATAGCACTCGAGCGATTCTTCAGCGCTACGCCACTCAACTGGGTGCAGAGCGTCTCATCATCTTCGATGGACCACGCCGTGGTTTCGCGGCCAATTTCCTGTCGTTGATCCGCAAGTCCCCCGACGATGCGGGCTATTTCGCCTTTTGCGACCAGGACGACCTCTGGGCACCTGACAAGTTGGAAAGAGCCCTGGACTGGGCAAGTCAGGCTCCGTCGAATGTGCCAGCCCTCTACTGCTCGCGCACTCAACTAGTCGACAGAGAAGGTGTGCACATTGGACTCTCACCGCTCTTCGACAAGCGTCCCAGCTTCGCCAATGCGCTGGTGCAAAGCCTGGCCGGCGGCAACACCATGGTTTTCAATGGCGCAGCAAAGCGGCTACTTGCCATGACGCCGCGCGACAGCAACATCATTGCCCACGACTGGTGGGCATACATTCTCGTTTCCGGCTGTGGCGGTCGGGTATTCTACGATCCGTCTCCACGTACCGGTTACCGCCAGCATGGAAAGAACCTGATCGGTTCGAATTCCAGCCTGCGTGATCGCTATGTGCGTTTTCGCCGAATGCTTGCCGGCACTTTCCGCGGCTGGAATGACGAGAACCTGAAAGCAATTTCCCCTCTTCGGCATCTGCTGACGAAGGAAAGCCAGACGACGCTTCAATTGTTTGAAAACGCGCGACGCGCTTCGCTGCCCAAGCGCCTTTACCTGATTGGAAAATCGGGCATCTACCGCCAGACCCTGCCGGGTAACCTGGGCCTTGTCGCAGCGGCGATCCTACAAAGGTTGTAACTTCATGACGATTCTGGTTACCGGCAGCGCCGGCTTCATTGGCTCGAACTTTGTCCTCGACTGGCTGGCCAACCACGATGAAAAGGTAATCGGCCTCGACAAACTCACCTATGCCGGCAATCTGCAGAATCTGGCGGATCTGGAAGGCGACGAACGCCATCTGTTCGTTCACGGCGACATTGGCGACCTGGCTACGGTAAGTGCGCTACTCGAGCGACATCAACCGCGCGCTGTGTTGAACTTCGCTGCCGAGTCCCACGTCGACCGTTCGATTCATGGCCCGGAAGACTTCATTCAGACCAACGTGGTCGGGACTTTCCATCTCCTCCAGGCCGTCCGGGAATATTGGGCGGGACTGGATAGCGAACGTCGGAGCGCATTTCGCTTCCTACACGTCTCCACGGATGAGGTCTATGGCTCGCTGGAGCCCGATGCTGCGGCTTTCACAGAGCAGCACAGGTACGAACCCAACAGCCCCTATTCAGCCTCCAAGGCTGCTTCGGATCACCTTGTCCGCGCCTATCACCATACGTACGGCCTGCCGGTGCTGACGACCAACTGTTCGAACAACTACGGCCCCTATCACTTCCCGGAAAAGCTGATTCCGCTAGTCATTCACAACGCGCTCACTGGCAAGCCGCTACCCATTTATGGCGACGGCCAACAGATCCGCGACTGGCTCTACGTGAAGGACCACTGCAGTGCCATCCGCAGGGTCCTGGATGCGGGGAAAGTGGGCGAGACTTACAACGTCGGGGGATGGAACGAGAAGGCCAACCTCGACGTGGTCCAGACGCTATGCGACATCCTCGATCAGGAAAGTCCGCGCAGCGATGGACGGAGCTATCGAGATCAGATCACGTTCGTCAAGGACCGTCCCGGACATGACCGGCGCTACGCTATCGACGCTTCGCGTCTGGAGCGTGAACTGGGCTGGAAGCCGGCGGAAACCTTCGAAAGCGGCATCGCCAAGACGGTCCGTTGGTATCTGGACAACCAGGCTTGGGTCGACAACATAACCAGCGGTGCCTACCGCGAGTGGCTGGACAAGCAATACAAATGAGCGGAATTCTCCTTCTCGGCGCGGAAGGGCAGGTCGGCTGGGAGTTGCAGAGGGCGTTGGCGCCACTGGCCGAACTGACCATCTGTAATCGCGCTTCCGGCGACCTCGAGAATCTCGATGCCCTGCGCGCACTGGTGCGAGAGCACCGACCCGACATCATCGTAAACGCTGCCGCCTATACCGCAGTGGACAGAGCGGAAAGCGACGAGCAATGCGCTCGGCGGATTAACGCAGAGGCCGTCGCAGTCCTTGCTGAAGAAGCAAAGGCGCTGAATGCGTGGCTGGTTCACTACTCCACCGACTATGTCTTCGATGGGAGCGGCGAGCGCGCCTTCCGCGAGGAAGATGTCACAGGCCCACTCAGCGTTTACGGCCAGACCAAGCGTGAGGGTGAGGAAGCGATTCTCCGCAGTGGGTGCCTACACCTGATTTTTCGTACCAGCTGGGTATTCGCCGCACGTGGCGCAAACTTCGCCAAGACCATGCTGCGCCTGGCGAGCGAGCGAGACGAACTGCGTGTGATTGCGGATCAGTTTGGCGCACCTACCAGTGCCGAGCTGATCGCTGATACCACCGCACAAATACTTGGCCAGGTGCTGTGCGGCCAGGTCACGGGCAATGCTTCGGGCTTATACCATCTCGTCGCAGCCGGCGAAGCCAGCTGGCATGACTATGCGAGTTTCGTTATCGAAGAGGCTCTACGACTGGGCATGACTTTGAAATGCCCCAGCGACCGCGTTCATCCGATTACAACTGCCGACTACCCGCTGCCAGCGCGCAGACCTGCGAACTCGCGCCTGGACACCACCAAGCTGCGCTGCACTTTCGGGCTGACGCTGCCGCATTGGCAATTCCACGTTCGGCGCCTGCTTGCGGAACTCTCTCAAGGAAAAACGCCATGAAGCGCAAAGGCATCATTCTCGCCGGCGGCGCCGGGACACGTCTGCATCCGGCTACCCTTGCAGTCTCCAAGCAACTCCTGCCGGTGTATGACAAACCGATGATCTACTACCCGCTGAGCACGCTGATGCTGGCGGGCATCCGCGAGATCCTGGTGATTTCGACCCCTCAGGACACTCCACGCTTCCAGCAACTGTTGGGCGACGGCAGCCAATGGGGGCTAGATCTGCACTACGCCGTGCAAGAGCACCCGGGCGGCTTGGCGCAGGCCTTTCTGATTGGGGAGTCATTCCTAGGCAATGATCTCAGCGCGCTGGTTCTGGGCGACAACATCTACCACGGGCACGATTTCCAGGAACTGCTGCGAAGCGCCATGGATCGCCAGAACGGTGCCAGCGTCTTCGCCTATCACGTGCACGACCCAGAACGTTACGGCGTTGTGGAGTTCGATGGCTCCGGACGAGCTGTCAGCCTCGAAGAAAAGCCCCAGAAGCCCAAATCCAACTATGCGGTAACCGGCCTGTATTTCTACGACACGCGCGTCGTCGACATCGCCAAGAGCATTCGTCCATCGGCCCGCGGCGAGCTGGAAATCACCGATATCAATCAGACCTACCTGGACATGAACGAGCTTTCGGTCGAAATCATGGGCCGCGGTTACGCCTGGCTGGATACCGGCACCCACGACTCTCTGCTGGAAGCCAGCCACTTCATCGCCACCCTGGAGAATCGCCAGGGCCTGAAGGTCGCCTGCCCGGAAGAGATAGCCTATCGCCAGCGCTGGATCGACGCAGCGCAACTGGAGAGACTGGCGGCCCCTCTGTGCAAGAACGGCTACGGCCAGTATCTGAAACGCCTGCTTGTGGACACCGTGTTCTGATGAAAGCTACACGTCTCGCAATTCCCGATGTCGTCTTGCTGGAACCGCAGGTCTTCGGCGATGAACGCGGCTTCTTCTTCGAAAGCTTCAACCAGCGCAAATTCGAGGCCGCCGTTGGTCCGGTACGCCCCTTCGTCCAGGACAACCACTCACGCTCCGCGCGCGGCGTACTGCGCGGCTTGCATTACCAGATCCAGCAGCCGCAGGGAAAACTCGTGCGGGTGGTCCAGGGCGAGGTTTTCGACGTTGCCGTCGATCTGCGGAGAGACTCACCTACCTTCGGCCAATGGGTCGGCGCGATCCTGAGTGGCGAGAACAAACATCAGCTGTGGATTCCCGAAGGCTTCGCGCATGGATTCCAGGTGCTCAGCGAGAGCGCCGAGTTTCTCTACAAGACCACCGACTTCTGGGCACCGGAGCATGAGCGCTGCATTGCCTGGAATGACCCGGATCTTGCCATTGAGTGGCCGGCGCCAGGGGAGCCGGAACTGTCTGGCAAGGATCGCCTGGGCGTACGCCTGAGCGAAGCTGAAGTATTCAACTGAACAAGTGCTGTTGCTGCCAGGTCGCGGACGCGACCGCAATTCCAAGAAGAAAATCGGAGAAGTGTTGTGCAAGAGCGCCAAAGAGCCGTAGTCGTACTGGGCATGCACCGTAGCGGGACCAGTGCAATTGCAAGGGGACTCACGACGCTTGGCGTGGAGCTGGGTGGCAACCTGATGCCTGCCGCGCAGAACAACAACGAGCGTGGCTTCTGGGAAGACCAGGAAATCGTCGACATCAATACCGACGTCCTGGACACACTCGGACACTCCTGGCACTCGCTGAAACCGCTCGCCAGCGAACGGCTCGCCAGTCTCGAAGACTCGCCACTCATGCGGCGAGCAGTGGACTACCTTCGCGAGCACTTCAGTGGCTACCCGATTTTTGGCCTCAAGGACCCGCGCATTTCGTTACTGCTGCCATTCTGGATGCGCGTCTTCGAGCTCGCAGGTATCGACCCGGCATTCGTCATCAGCCTGCGCCATCCGCTGAGCGTGGCGCAGTCCCTGGAGAAACGCGACGGTTTCAGCCACCCAAAGAGTCTCTACCTCTGGCTCGACTACATGCTGCAGAGCCTGCTGCACTCCCGCGGTCAACGAGCTGTGGTGCTGAGTTACGACAATCTGATGCACAGACCAGCCGAGCAGATAGTTCGGCTAGGCGAGCACCTTGGCCTGAATGCCCCGCCAGCAGCCGAACTGGAGGAGTACGTCGAGCGATTCCTCAGTGCAGATCTACAACACAATCGTGCCACCGATGACATCGAGCAGTTGTCAGGCACCGCTCCAGCAGAGGTAATCGAGTGCTTCGAACTGCTTAACAGCCTGGCTGCAGACGAGTTGCAACTCGCCAGCCCTCAAGCAATTCTCCGCACCGAAGCCTTGGCAGAGCACTGCCGCGCACTTGAACCGACACTGCACACTCTGCATCGCCAGGATCGCCTGCATGACGAGGCCCTGCAGGAGGCCCGCGCCCTCATCGATAGCCTGCAGTTCGTGGTCGCCAAACAGACTCAGGAACTGGAAGACGCCCAGCAACGCCTGACCGAGATTGCGAGGCTTTCTGCCAACCTGGCGCAGGTTGAAGCCAACCTGGTGAGTGCCCAGGCCTCGCTCGATGAAGTCCGCCAATCAGCTTCCTGGGTGGTCACCAAACCCTTGCGCTTCGCCTCACGGATAGCTCGTGGTCGGCGCAGCGAAGCCATTGTCAGCCTGCGCAATTACTTGCATCAGGTCGGCCGCTCACTCTACTGGCGCATTCCGGCCAAGCAACGCGACCGGCTTCTGCTCACCGCCTATCGCCGACTGGGCTTCGCCTTCCAGGGGCTGGGGCACTACGAGCGCTGGAAACGACAGAACTCGCAGCAGACATTGTCCGAACTCACTTGGCCAACCGAGCTCACCGATATCAATCAGGTCGCCCCCTGCGAATCACTAAATGGCAGTGTCGCTATCCACCTGCACATGTACTACAGCGACCTGGCGGATGAATTCCGCGGCTATCTCGGCAACATGCCCTTCCCCTATGACCTGTTCGTCTCGGTGAAGGACGAAGCTGGCAGGCAGACCTGCCAGGAGGCTTTCGCCAACTTGCCGCAACTGGGTGCCCTGCGAATCGAGGTAGTTCCAAACCGAGGTCGAGACATAGCGCCCATGTTCTGCCAGTTCGGCGACGCTCTACGTCAGTACGACTACCTGCTGCACCTGCACAGCAAGAAATCGCTGTTCAATAACGGTGCCACCGACGGCTGGCGCGAGTACCTGTGCCAGGCACTGAGCGGCAGCGAGCGGCAGGTGCGTGCGATCTTCGAGCTTCTGCAATCGGGTCGCGCTGGTATCGTCTATCCACAGAACTTCGAGCGACTGCACTACGTGGCCAACACCTGGCTGGCCAACCGAGCGATGGGCCATCAATGGTGCCACCGCCTCGGTATCACGCAGATCCCGGAGAGCTATTTCCACTTCCCGGCCGGCAGCATGTTCTGGGCTTCCCGACAGGCCTTGGCGCCACTTTTCGAGGCAGGCATTACCCTGGAAGACTTCGCCGAGGAAGCCGGGCAGACTGATGGCACTTTCGCTCACTGCCTGGAGCGCCTGCTGGTCCTGACCAGCCAGAAGCAAGGCCTGGCCCCGGCCATCCTGCGTTGCCAACGAACCAACTCCTGGTCGGCCTGGCGCTTCGACAGCTACCTGGCCCGCGACGAGCAGGAACTGCAACAGCAAATTGCCAATCCGGCCATCAAGACGGTCGCCTTTGACATCTTCGACACCCTGCTGCTGCGCCCGCTGCTCGACCCGGAGTCGGTAAAGCGCCTGACTGCACAACGAGTCGACCCAAGCATCGGAGAGAAATACCTGCGCTATCGCGCCGTGGCCGAGGCTCGCGCACGCGAGAAAGCCGGACGCGACATTACCACCGCCGAAATCTTCGATGAGCTGGGACGTCTATCCGGCATTGAGAAAGGCACCCTTCTCGCTCTACGCCAGCGCGAAGAAGAAACCGAGTTCGCCAGCGTTGCGCCGCGCCCGCAAAGCATTGCCCTGCTTCGCTATGCAAAGCGCCTGGGCAAGCGGGTCGTGTTGCTCAGCGACATGTTCCTGCCCCAGCCGGTCATCACCGCGATGCTGCAGAAGGTCGGCATCCTGCAGTGGGACAAGCTGTACCTTTCCGGCGAAATCGGTGTCCGCAAGGACAGTGGCCAGCTCTACGAACTGGCATTGCGCGAGGAGCAGTTGCTGCCGGAACAGATGCTGATGATCGGCGACAACGAGCGCTCGGATGTGCAGATACCCGGCGACATGGGTATGGGTCTGATGCACATGCTGAAGCCGGTCGACCTCGCGCGAGGGTTGCCGCACTGGAACCGACTGGTGGAGCGCGTTCGGGCTCAAGGCGATCTCAGCGCCGAACTGGCACTGGGCCTGCTCCTGCGACGCAACTTCTCCAAGATCGCCTTCGGTACCTATCGTCCTACTGCGTTTTCCCAAGGCTCCGCAGAGCTGCTTGGCTACAACGTCATCGGTCCGCTGCTCACTCACTTCGTCACCTGGCTGCGTGAACGTGCACAGCGTGACGGTATCGATCGCCTCTACTTCCTGGCCCGTGAGGGCAAGCTGCTCAAGTCGGCCTTCGACCTCTGGTCCGAGCGCGAGCCCAGCGCCGTGCAATCGCACTATCTGGTGCTGTCGCGGCGCGCGGTCAGCGTCCCGCAACTTCAGGACTTCAAGGACGTGCTGACGCTCGCCCGTCCCAACTACTTCTCCGGCACCTTGGAGAACCTGATCAAAGCTCGCTTTGGCGTGCAACTGAGCGAGAGCGACCTGCAAGCGCTCGACAACCTGGGGTTGTGGAAAGCCGGGCAACTGCTCGACATCAGCAATGGTGACGTCAGCCACATCGAACCCGTCCTACGTCATCTGCTTCCGCGCATCCTGGAGCAGGCCGCACATGAGGCTCCAGCCCTGCAACGCTACCTGGCGGATTCCGGGTTGGCAGATGGTGGTGCAGTCGCTGTAGTCGACGTCGGTTACTCCGGCACCATCCAACGTCACCTGAACGCTTTCCTGGCGCACCCAATCAACGGTTACTACATGGTCACCGACGAACTGGTCGACGCCTTCAGTGAGAGCTGCAAGGTCTTCGCCGATGGTTGCTTCGCCGACCGGGTCTCCCGAGCAACTCGCGGTAATTGCAGCCTGTTCGACCAGAACTTCATGCTCGAGCAACTGCTCAGCGCAGACGATGCCCAGATCAACCATTACACCCTGAACGACACCGGCGAGCCTGTCGCACACTTCCAGGCACTCAGCGACCAGGAGCTGGCGGCCCGGGAGATCCGTCACCAGATCCAGAATGGCGCACTGGCCTACCTGCAGGACGTATTGGATGTCCGAGCCACGCTGCATGCCGACTTCCTACCGCCTCGCGCACTGGCTGTGGATATCTGGTCGACCTTCAGCGCCAGCCCCGACGATGAGGAGCGGAAGCTATTGAAGCGACTGGTTCTTGACGACCACTATTGCGGTCGCGGACTGGTCAGCTGAACGAGAGAACCCCGGACCTGCTGGAGTACCACGATAGATGAGCCTGAACGAAAACATCCGCTGGCACGCCGGCCGCCTCAGCATCGAGGAGCGCGCAAATCGTCTGCGCCAGAAGCCGGCGACTCTCTGGCTCACCGGCCTGAGCGGCTCCGGTAAGTCGACCCTGGCCTTTGCCCTGGAATACGCCCTGCATGAGCATGGCTATTCGGCAGTGGTTCTCGATGGCGACAACGTGCGCCACGGGTTATGCAAGGATCTGGGCTTTTCCGCGGAAGACCGCTCGGAGAACATCCGTCGCGTCGCCGAAGTCGCACGGCTGATGAACGACGCCGGGCTAATCGTCATCACCTCGTTCATCTCGCCGTTCCGTGCGGACCGCGAGCAGGCCCGACAGATTGTCGGCGAAGAGCGCTTCCGCGAAATTCACCTGAGCACTGATCTGAGCGTCTGCGAGCAGCGCGATCCCAAGGGCCTGTACAAGAAAGCCCGCGCCGGTGCACTTGCCGAATTCACCGGCATCAGCTCGCCCTATGAGGCACCGTTGCAACCCTTCGATCGCATCGACACCGATCGCCTGAGCCTGGACGAAAGCGTCGCGCTACTGATGGGCCACCTGGAACTCCAGCCAGTGACGCGCTGAAAGGTGTAGCATCGCCGGCAATCTTCGAGCGATGTGAACCACCTTGAACCGCTACCTATCCCGCTGGCGTTCCTTGGGCGCTCTGGCAGTACTCTTCGTCCTGTCGCTCTGGCCGCTGCAGTTCTTCGCCGAGCGCTACTACAGCCAGCAACTCGCCGAGCAGAACCAGCAGACCCTGGACCTCTACGTCGCCACTCTGCTCGGCACGCTTCGCCGCTACGAGGACCTTCCGCCGATCCTCAGCGAACTGCCGCTGCTGAACGCCACCCTGCAGCGCACTGACGACACGGTTCTTCAGGCAAAGGCAAATTCGCGACTAGCGGAAATAAAGCAGCGCACCGGTGCAGACGTCATCTACCTGATGCGCCCGGACGGCACCACTCAGGCCGCTTCGAACTGGGACCAGCCGGACAGTTTCGTCGGTCGCAACTTCGCCTTTCGCCCCTACTTCAAGGACGCCATCCAGGGCCGGCCGGCGCGGTTCTTTGGCCTGGGCACCACCTCCAATCGGCGGGGCTACTACTTCGCGAGCGAAGTCCATGGAGTCGATCGCGTACTCGGCGTGCTGGTGGTCAAGCTGGACCTCGAACACATGGAGCAGCTCTGGGGCAATACCCCCGAGCAGTTGCTGGTGACCGACGCCAACGGCGTGGCCATCCTCAGCTCCAACGACGTCTGGCGCTTCCATGCCAGTCGACCGCTATCGCCGGCCAAACAGCGCGAAATTGCGCAGAACATCCCCTATCCGGTGCTGGACCCGAAGCCGTTGCGCATCAATGAGCGCAGCTGGATCAGCCTGAGCCGAGAGCTACCGGAAACCGGCTGGACCGTGAGCATCTACTCGCCGCGCAGCCAGGTCGACCGCCCGGTACGCAGCGTCCTGCTTATTGGCGGTGCCACCCTGCTGGCCTTGCTCCTGTTATTGGCACTGCTGAGCATCAGCCGCCGCCACTACATCGAGCGCATCGCCCTTGAGGCCCAGGCCAAGCGCCAACTGGAGATGCGCGTGCTCGAGCGCACCCAGGAGCTGGAAGACGCCAACGCTCGCCTGCAGCAGGAAGTCCATGACCGCGAGCAGGCGCAGCGCGAACTCATGCACGCCCAGGAAGAAGTGGTGCAAGCTGGCAAGCTGACCGCGCTGGGCACCATGTCGGCCAGCATCAGCCACGAGCTGAACCAGCCGCTCGGGGCGATCCGCAGCTATGCCGACAACGCGCGCGTGCTGCTTGATCATCAGCGCCTGGATGACGCTCGCGGCAACCTCGAGCAGATCAGCTCGCTGACCGAGCGCATGGCCTCGATCATCGCCCACCTCAAGGCCTATGCCCGCGGCGCCCGGCGCGCGCCGGAGAACGTCGCCCTGCAGCCGGCGATCAATGACGCCCTGGCGCTGGTCGCCAGCCGCCGCCAGGCCATGAATGTCGAATTGCAGCGTGACCTGCCCGATGCGCCCCTCTGGGTCCAGGCCGGCGAAACGCGGTTACGGCAGATCCTCGCCAATCTGCTTTCCAATGCCCTGGACGCCCTCAGTGAGAAAGCGCCGCCGCGGCGCATCTGGCTTACCGCCGAGCAGACAACCGAAGGCGTCATCCTGTCCCTGCGCGACAACGGTCCGGGATTCTCCGCAGAGGCTCTGGCGCATGCGCGCGAGCCGTTCTTCACCACGAAGACCAGTGCAAAGGGCCTTGGCCTCGGCCTGGCGATCTGCGACACCCTGCTGCGCGCCCTCGGCGGCCGGCTGGAACTGGGCAATCACCCCGAGGGCGGCGCTCTCGTACAATTGCACCTGTTGCCGGGCATCCCCGGCGTGACGCCGACGCCCCAGGAGGAAACCCGCGCATGACCCAGAGCGCCGCATTCGCCGCCGACAACCAGGTCGTCCTGATCGACGACGACCCGTACTTGCGCCAGGCGCTCAGCCAGACCCTCGACCTCGCCGGCTTCAAGGCGATCAGCCTGGGCGATGCGCGCGAGCTGGATGCAACTCGCTGCCGCGACTGGCCTGGGGTGGTGGTCAGCGACATTCGAATGCCCGGCATCGATGGCCTGGAATTGCTCGAACAGCTGCACGGCCAGGATCCCGACCTGCCGGTGATCCTCATCACCGGCCACGGCGACGTGCCCCTGGCCGTGAAAGCCATGCGCGCCGGCGCCTACGATTTTCTCGAGAAGCCCTTCCCCAGTGACGCCCTGCTCGACAGCGTGCGTCGCGCCCTGGAGGTCCGCCGCCTGGTGCTGGAAAACCGCAGCCTGCGCCTGGCACTGGCCGAGCGAAAGGAAGTGCGCGGCCGTCTGGTAGGCCAGTCGCCCGGCATGCGCCGCCTGCAGGAGCAGGTGGCAGCACTCGCCGGTTTGCAGGCTGACGTACTGATCCTCGGGGAGACCGGCTCCGGCAAGGAAGTGGTCGCCCGCGCGCTGCACGATCTGTCCAATCGCCGCAACGGCCCCTTCGTCGCCATCAATGCCGGCGCCCTCGCTGAGTCGGTGGTGGAAAGCGAGCTGTTCGGCCATGAGCAGGGCGCCTTCACCGGCGCGCAGAAACGCCGCATCGGCAAGTTCGAGTTCGCCAATGGCGGCACCCTGTTCCTCGACGAGATCGAGAGCATGAGCCTGGACGTGCAGGTCAAGCTGCTGCGTCTGCTGCAGGAACGCGTCGTCGAGCGCCTCGGCTCGAACCAGTTGATCCCGCTGGACATCCGCATCATTGCGGCGACCAAGGAGGACCTGCGCCTGGCCGCTGACGAGGGCCGCTTCCGTGCCGATCTTTATTACCGGCTGAATGTCGCCAGCCTGCGCATCCCGCCGCTGCGCGAGCGCGGGGAAGACATCCTGCTGCTGTTCCAGCACTTCGCCGAACAGGCAACGCAACGCCATGGCCTTCCGGCCCGCCAGGTCGAGCCGGGGCAGCGCGCCCTGCTCCTGGCGCATAGTTGGCCGGGCAATGTCCGGGAGCTGCAAAACGTTGCCGAACGCTTCGCCCTGGGGCTCGATCTGGGGCTGGACGAGGTCCCTGCACACTCGGGAAGCGCACCTGCGGGCGCCGGGCTGAACGAGCAGGTGGAAGCCTTCGAGCGTGCTCTGATCGCCGCCGAAATGGCCCGCTCGCATACCTCCCTGCGTAGTCTGGCCGAAGCACTAGGCCTGCCGCGCAAGACCCTGCATGACAAGTTGCGCAAACATGGCCTGATGCTCTCCGGCACTGGCGGAAATCCCGCCGATGAGGTCGAGTCCTAGGCGGATTCTTGCCGATCCGCTTTCTTATATATGCACCAACACCCCGCCAGCACTGACACGGTGCACGGGCGACGGGGTGGCACGCGGCTTGCTCGTCCAGGCACGAGCGCTTCGTGCGACTCTTTCCCTCGTGGCATGCGTGCCACGCCCTGCGGGCCACAAGCCCGTGGGAGACCTCTCGGCCATTGTGCCTCTCGTCGCCCGTCCTGGGTCGATGCGCCGTCGCGGCGATCCCGTGCCGGCAAACCTACTTCCTCCATGAAGCCCGGCCTCGCCGGGCTTCATGTCTTTTGCCTTTGGCGTCATTGAGTTGCATCGACAGAGTGCAGTGCGACTAGGGCCTTGCCGTTCGGCGGCAATGCCCGGAACGCCACTGAAATATCAAATCGCCGCTATCGAACCTTCACGTCGCCGCCTCTAAATCGGGCATCAGCGCAATTTCTTTCCTATCTTTCCTGAACACACAGACAGGGTCGTCGCGCAGTTGGAAACATTTGTTAGCAGGCTATTGATTTGCGTCAGTGTAGCTCCCTGACAGTCGGCGCCTAATAACTACACTCTCCAACTCCTATAGGGAGATTCGAAAATGTCGCAAGAAAGCAGCCAAAAACTCCGATTAGGGGCGCTTACCGCGCTCGTGATCGGCTCCATGGTAGGCGGGGGGATCTTCTCGCTGCCGCAGAACATGGCAGCCAGCGCCGACGTCGGCGCCATCCTGATCGGCTGGGCCATCACCGCAGTGGGGATGCTCGCCCTGGCCTTCGTGTTCCAGACCCTCGCCAACCGCAAACCGCAACTCGACGGCGGGGTGTACGCCTACGCCAAGGCCGGTTTCGGCGACTACATGGGCTTCTCTTCGGCCTGGGGCTACTGGATCAGCGCCTGGCTAGGCAACGTCGGTTACTTCGTCCTGCTGTTTTCCACCCTAGGTTACTTCTTCCCGGTCTTCGGCGAAGGCAACACCCTGGCCTCCATCATCGGCGCGTCGGTCCTGCTCTGGGCCGTGCACTTCCTGGTGCTGCGCGGGATCAAGGAGGCGGCCTTCGTCAACGTAGTGACCACCATCGCCAAGATGGTGCCGCTGTTCCTGTTCATCCTGATCTGCCTGTTCGCGTTCAAACTGGACATCTTCACGGCTGATATCTGGGGCCTGAACAACCCCGAACTCGGCAGCGTGATGAACCAGGTGCGCAACATGATGCTGGTGACCGTCTGGGTGTTCATCGGTATCGAAGGCGCAAGCATCTTCTCGGCACGTGCCGAACGCCGCACCGACGTCGGCAAGGCGACCCTGCTCGGCTTCGTCATCGTGCTGCTACTCCTCGTTCTGGTGAACATCCTCTCCCTGGGCATCATGACCCAGCCGGAATTGGCCAAACTGCAGAACCCGTCGATGGCTGCCGTGCTCGAGCACGTGGTTGGCCACTGGGGCGCTGTGCTGATCAGCGTCGGCCTGGTCATCTCGCTGCTCGGCGCCCTGCTGTCATGGGTACTGCTGTGCGCCGAGATCATGTTCGCCGCGGCCAAAGACCACACCATGCCCGAGTTCATCCGCAAGGAGAACAGCAAGCAGGTCCCGGCCAATGCACTGTGGCTGACCAACGGCTGCGTGCAGGTATTCCTGATCATCACGCTGTTCAGCGCCAGCACCTATCTGAAGCTGATCTACCTGGCCACCTCGATGATCCTGATCCCGTACTTCTGGTCCGCGGCCTACGCCGTCCTGCTGCCGCTGCGCGGGGAGACCTACGAGACCGACGCTCGCGACCGCAGCAAGGATCTGTTCATCGCCTCCATCTCGCTCATCTACGCCATCTGGCTGATCTACGCTGGTGGATTGAAGTACCTGCTGTTGTCGGCGCTGCTTTACGCGCCAGGCGCCATCCTCTTCGCAAAAGCGAAACGTGAAGTCGGACAACCCGTCTTCACCAACGTCGAGAAGCTCATCTTCGCAGTTGTCGTGGTCGGTGCATTGATCGCGGCGTATGGCCTCTACGACGGCTTCCTTACTCTGTGACATCACTGGAGACACTCATGAGCACGGAAAAAACCAAACTTGGCGTCCACTCCGAAGCTGGCAAATTGCGCAAAGTGATGGTCTGCTCGCCCGGTCTAGCCCACCAACGCCTGACCCCTAGCAACTGCGACGAGTTGCTGTTCGACGACGTAATCTGGGTTAACCAGGCCAAGCGCGATCACTTCGATTTCGTCACCAAAATGCGCGAACGTGGTGTGGATGTGCTGGAAATGCACAACCTGCTGACCGAAACCGTTCAGAACCCGGCAGCGCTGAAGTGGATTCTCGATCGCAAGATCACCGCCGACACCGTCGGTGTAGGCCTGCTCAACGAGCTGCGCTCCTGGCTGGAAGGCCTGGAACCGCGCAAGCTGGCCGAGTTCCTGATCGGCGGCGTGGCTGCCGACGACATCCCGGACAGCGAAGGCGCCCAGATCCTCAAGATGTACCGCGAGTACCTGGGTCACTCCAGCTTCCTGCTGCCGCCGCTGCCCAACACCCAGTTCACCCGCGACACCACCTGCTGGATCTATGGCGGCGTCACCCTGAACCCGATGTACTGGCCGGCGCGACGCCAGGAAACCCTGCTGACCACCGCGATCTACAAATTCCACCCGGAATTCACCAACGCCGACTTCCAGATCTGGTACGGCGATCCGGACAAGGATCACGGCATGTCCACCCTCGAAGGCGGCGACGTGATGCCCATCGGCAAGGGCATCGTGCTGATCGGCATGGGTGAGCGGACCTCCCGCCAGGCAATCGGCCAACTGGCGCAGAACCTCTTCGCCAAGGGTGCCGCCGAACGCATCATCGTTGCCGGCCTGCCGAAATCCCGCGCAGCGATGCACCTGGACACCGTCTTCAGCTTCTGCGACCGCGACCTGGTAACCGTCTTCCCGGAAGTGGTCCGGGAAATCGTGCCCTTCACCCTGCGTCCGGACGACAAGAGCCCCTATGGCCTGCACATCGCCCGCGAGGAGAAGGACTTCATCACCGTGGTTGGCGAAGCCCTGGGCCTGTCGAAGCTGCGCGTGGTCGAGACTGGCGGCAACAGCTTCGCCGCGGAACGCGAGCAGTGGGACGACGGCAACAACGTGGTCTGCATCGAGCCGGGCGTGGTGGTTGGCTATGACCGCAACACCTACACCAACACCCTGCTGCGCAAGGCCGGTGTGGAAGTCGTCACCATCAGCGCCGGCGAGCTCGGCCGCGGCCGTGGCGGCGGTCACTGCATGACCTGCCCGATCATCCGCGACCCGGTCGACTACTGATTCATCCGCAAGCACAAGACAACCAGGCGGCCCCCACATCCGGGCCGCCGCCCCGCCAGCCATAAGCTGTACTGACGAGGCCGAGACTCCATCCCACAAGGAGAAAGAACATGGCTTTCAACATGCACAACCGCAACCTGCTCAGCCTGATGCACCACAGCACCCGCGAGTTGCGCTACCTGCTCGATCTGTCCCGCGACCTGAAACGAGCCAAGTACACCGGCACCGAGCAACAGCACCTCAAGCGCAAGAACATCGCGCTGATCTTCGAGAAAACCTCCACCCGTACCCGCTGCGCCTTCGAAGTGGCCGCTTATGACCAGGGCGCGAACGTCACCTACATCGACCCGAACTCCTCGCAGATCGGCCACAAGGAGAGCATGAAGGACACCGCCCGGGTGCTCGGCCGCATGTACGACGCCATCGAGTACCGCGGCTTCAAGCAGGAGATTGTCGAGGAGTTGGCCAAGTATGCCGGCGTGCCGGTGTTCAACGGCCTGACCGACGAATACCACCCGACCCAGATGCTCGCCGACGTACTGACCATGCGCGAGCACAGCGACAAGCCGCTGCACGACATCGCCTACGCCTACCTGGGTGACGCCCGCAACAACATGGGCAACTCGCTGCTGCTGGTCGGCGCCAAGCTAGGCATGGACGTGCGCATCGCCGCACCGAAGGCCCTGTGGCCACACGATGACTTCGTCGCCCAGTGCAAGAAATTCGCCGAGGAAAGCGGCGCGCGAATCACCCTCACCGAAGATGCCAAGGCTGCAGTGAAAGGCGTGGACTTCGTCCACACCGACGTCTGGGTATCCATGGGCGAACCGGTGGAAGCCTGGGGCGAGCGCATCAAGGAGCTGCTGCCCTACCAGGTCAACCTCGACATCATGAAGGCCGCCGGCAACCCGCGCGTGAAGTTCATGCACTGCCTGCCCGCCTTCCACAACAGCGAAACCAAGGTCGGCAAGCAGATCGCCGAGCAGTATCCGAACCTGAAGAACGGCATCGAGGTCACCGAGGACGTCTTCGAATCCCCCTACAACATCGCCTTCGAGCAAGCGGAAAACCGCATGCACACCATCAAGGCGATCCTCGTCTCCACCCTGGCCGACGTCTGATCCGGCTTTCCTCCCGGGGCATCGCCCCGGGAGGCGTGGAAATCCTTTCTTGAGGGAGATGAATTATGCG
The DNA here is from genome assembly GCF_000689415.1 of Pseudomonas knackmussii B13. Classification (NCBI taxonomy): domain Bacteria; kingdom Pseudomonadati; phylum Pseudomonadota; class Gammaproteobacteria; order Pseudomonadales; family Pseudomonadaceae; genus Pseudomonas; species Pseudomonas knackmussii. The sequence goes on from NZ_HG322950.1 coordinate 5,822,793, forward strand.
AATCGTCGTCGCATTGGGCGGTAACGCCCTGCTGCGTCGTGGCGAGCCCATGACCGCGGAAAACCAACGCGAAAACGTGCGGATCGCCGCCGAACAGATATCGAAAGTGGCACCCGGCAACGAGCTGGTGATCGCCCACGGCAACGGCCCGCAGGTCGGCCTACTGGCCCTCCAGGGCGCCGCCTACGAAAAGGTCCCGACTTACCCGCTGGACGTTCTCGGCGCCGAGACCGAAGGCATGATCGGCTACATGATCGAACAGGAAATGGGCAACCTGCTGCCCTTCGAACAGCCCTTCGCCACCATCCTTACCCAGGTCGAAGTGGACGCCAAGGACCCGGCCTTCCAGCACCCGACCAAGCCGATCGGCCCGGTCTACTCGAAAGCGGAAGCCGAAGCCCTGGCCAAGGAAAAGGGCTGGAGCATCGCCCCGGACGGCGACAAGTTCCGCCGCGTAGTGGCTAGCCCCCGTCCGAAGCGCATCTTCGAGATCCGCCCGGTGAAATGGCTGCTGGAGAAAGGCACCATCGTCATCTGCGCCGGCGGTGGTGGCATCCCGACCATGTATGACGAGTCCGGCAAGAAGCTCTCCGGCGTCGAAGCGGTGATCGACAAGGATCTGTGTTCCTCGCTGCTGGCCCAGGAACTGGATGCCGATGTGCTGATCATCGCCACCGATGTGGATGCGGCCTACGTCGACTGGGGCAAACCGACCCAGAAAGCTATCGCCCAGGCCCACCCGGACGAACTGGTACGCCTTGGCTTCGCCGCCGGCTCCATGGGTCCGAAGGTCCAGGCCGCGATGGAATTCGCCATTGCCACCGGCAAGGATGCGGTGATCGGCTCCCTGGAAAACATCGTGGCGATCACCCAGGGCAAATCCGGCACTCGCGTCAGCACCAAGAAACCCGGTATCGAATACCGCTGATTCTCCCCCGGCAGTTCTCTGCCCCCCGGAAGCCGTCTGGCTTCCGGGCTCCCCTCCCGCCTCCCTCCTCACATGCAGGTTCGTCGCCTTTCGCCGGCAATCCCTGGCCAAAGGCGTGACTCGGCAGTCATCATTCACGTCACCTTAAGCATTCCAAATCACAGTGCCGCCAAAGGGCTCCAGCCCTGGCCCGCGATGCCGCCGCCCAGCCTTGCGCACAGCGCCCGCCGCGTCATCGAGGTCCCGCACAGGACGGACTTAATGAAGGAGTTCCCGAGTGATGTCTCGACTACCGGTCATCGTTGGTTTTGGTGGCTATAACGCCGCGGGTCGCAGTTCGTTCCACCACGCCTTCCGCCGTACCGTCCTCGAATCGCTGGACGCCGCCGCGCGCCAGCAGACCCTCGCCGGTCTGGCGGTGATGATGAAACTGGTCAAGTTCGAGGGCGGTCACTACCGCGACATCGCCGACGGCAGCAACCTCGACCTGGCCGCCATCGAGCAGCGCCACGGTGCGCAGATCCTCGCCTCCACCCTGATACGTCGCATCGAGAAGCAATACTTCGATGTCGACGCCGCGCACTGGCACAAGAGCCTGACCGTCGAGGCCGACGCCGCCGCGCCGCTGAGCTTCACCACCGCGCGCAAGCAACTGCCCGAGCCGCTGCCGGCCAATTGGTCGGTGGAGGAACTGGCCGACAACCAGGTCCGCGTGACCCTGCACGACAGCTGCGAATTCAAGGTCGACAGCTACCGCGAGATGCCGGTGAAGTCCGCCGGCCAACTGCCCACCGGCTTCGAGCCGGGCGAGCTGTACGCTTCGCGCTTCCACCCGCGTGGCCTGCAGATGGCCGTGGTCGGCGCCACCGATGCGATCCGCTCGATCGGCATCGACTGGAAGCGCATCGTCGACCGCGTACAGCCCGACGAGATCGCGGTGTTCTCCAGCAGCATCATGAGCCAGCTCGACGAGAACGGCTTCGGCGGCCTGCTGCAGTCGCGCCTGAAGGGCCACCGCGTCAGCGCCAAGCAGCTGCCGCTGGGCTTCAACAGCATGCCCACCGACTTCATCAATGCCTACGTACTGGGCAGTGTCGGTCTGACCGGCAGCGTCACCGGCGCCTGCGCGACCTTCCTCTACAACCTGCAGAAAGGCATCGAGGTGATCACCTCGGGCCAGGCACGCGTGGTCGTGGTCGGCAACAGCGAAGCGCCGATCACTCCGGAGATCGTCGAGGGCTACGCCGCCATGAGCGCGCTGGCCACCGAAGAAGGCCTGCGCAACCTCGGTAGCGAAGGCGAGGAAGTCGACTTCCGCCGCGCCAGCCGCCCGTTCGGCGAGAACTGCGGCTTTACCCTGGCCGAGTCGAGCCAATACGTGGTGCTGATGGACGACGCCCTGGCCCTGGAGCTGGGCGCCGACATCCACGGCGCAGTGACCGACGTCTTCACCAATGCCGACGGCTTCAAGAAATCCATTTCCGCACCCGGCCCGGGCAACTACCTGACCATGGCCAAGGCCGTGGCCGCCGCCGCGCAGATCGTCGGCGAAGACAGCGTACGCCAGCACAGCTTCGTCCACGCCCACGGCTCCAGCACCCCGGCCAACCGCGTCACCGAGTCGGAAATCCTCGACCGCGTGGCCAAGGCCTTCGACATCGCCGACTGGCCTGTCGCCGCGGCAAAAGCCTTCGTCGGCCACTCCCTGGCCACCGCCAGCGCCGACCAGCTGATCTCCGCCCTGGGTACCTTCCATTACGGCATCCTGCCGGGCATCAAGACCGTGGAGCGCTTCGCCGACGACGTTCACAAGGACCGCATCGCGCTGTCCAACAAGGACCGCCGTCGTGATGACCTGGAAGTCTGCTTCATCAACTCCAAGGGCTTCGGCGGCAACAACGCCACCGGCGTGCTCCTGGCGCCGAAAGTCGCCGAGAAGATGCTGCGCAAGCGCTACGGCCAGGCCGCGTTCGATGCCTACCTGGCGCGCCGCGACGAAACCCGTGCCAACGCCCAGCACTACGAAGAGCAGGCGCTGCAGGGCCGTTTCGACATCATCTACAACTTCGGTCACGACATGATCGACGACAACGCCATCCAGATCACTGCCGAAAGCCTGAAGGTCCCGGGCTTCGCCCAGCCGCTGGTGTACAAGAAGGACGCGCGCTTCAGCGACATGCTCGACTGAGCCGATACGCGGATGTGAAAAAGCCGGGCGATTGCCCGGCTTTTTCGTTCAGAACGACGCGCTCTTTGTAGGAGCGGACCCTGTCCGCGAATCGCGGGCAAGGCCCGCTCCTACTGGTGCAGGCTGGCTACTCAGTAGCTCCCCTGCCCCACACCCAGCTCGAGGATGCTCGACTTGAGGTTCTCGAACTCGTACTCGGTCAGCCCCACGTAATCCAGCACCACGCTGCGTACGCTCTCCCACTCGTGATCCTCCGGCTGATTACCCAGCACGCGGTAGGAGCCGCAGATGTGCTCGGCCATCTTGAGGATCGCCAACAGGTTCTTCAGTTGGGTGTTTCGGCAACTCTCGTCGCTGAAGATCGACAGCGCGTTGTGATGGTTGGCGATGGCCTCGCAGACGTGCTCCGGCAGGCGCCAGGAGCGCGCGGTGAAGTAGCCCACCACCGCGTGGTTGGTGTTCAGCACGCGGTTCTCGGTGTCCACCACGCGGCGTTCGTCGCTGGCACTGGCGTAGGCTTCTTCGAGCACCGCCATGTAATGCGGGAAGCGCTTGAGCATCAGCGGGATGCCGCAGTTGTGGAACAGGCCCAGGGCATAGGCCTCGTCCACCGCCTCGTAGCCGATGCGCTTGGCCAGGGTCAGGCAGCTCATGGCCACGTCCTGCGCGGTGTCCCAGAAGCGGTTGAGGATGACGATGGTGTCGTCGGTCATCTCGCCCTTGATCGACTGCGCGTTGATCAGGTTGATCACCGAGCGGCTGCCCAGCAGGTTGACCGCGCGCTGGATCGAGGTGATGCGGTTGGCCAGGCCGAAGAACGGCGAATTGACCAGCTTGAGCAGCGCGCCCGAGAGCCCCGGGTCCTGGCTGATCAGCTTGGCGATGGTCGCCAAGTCCGGATTGGGCAGGAACTGCTCCATCTGCAGATCGACCATGATCTGCGGTTGCGGCGGTACGCTGATGCCCTGAAGGGCCTGACGAATCTGTTCGGCGGTGAGTTCTTGGGCCATGAGGGCGGCTTGGGAAAAGTTGACGGGGCGCACAGTTTACCCACAGTCGAGGGCTCTGCAGCAGGCGTTCTGACATTACTTTATCGACCGCGCCCTAGGTAACTTTACCCATCGGCCTAAAGCCGCCCGACGGCGGGGCTCGCGCAGCCGGCACGGCTCGGCGCTGCGCCGGGGCTTGGGTATAATCTCGCTCTTTTTCCCGGAGCACCGCCATGACCCTGCCCAGCTTGCGTCTGAAAGCCAATGCCGAGCGCCGCCTGCGCGCCGGCCACCTGTGGGTCTACAGCAACGAGGTGGATGTCCACGCCACGCCGCTGAACGCCTTCGCCGCCGGCGACCAGGCGATCCTCGAGATGGCCAACGGCAAGCCCCTGGGCGTGGTGGCGCTGAGCCCGAACAACCTGATCTGCGCGCGCCTGGTTTCCCGCGATACCAAGCACGTTCTCGACAAATCGCTGCTGGTTCACCGCATCAATGTCGCCCTGAGCCTGCGCGATCGTCTCTTCGACAAGCCCTTCTACCGCCTGGTCTACGGCGATTCCGACCTGCTCCCGGGCCTGGTGGTCGACCGCTTCGGCGATGTGCTGGTAGTGCAACTCGCCTCGGCGACCATGGAACGCCACCGCGACGACGTCCTCGCCGCGCTGCTGCAGGTGCTCAAGCCCAGCGCCGTGCTGTGGAAGAACGACTCCAGCGCGCGTGATGCCGAAGGCCTGGAGCGTTACGTGGAGAACGCCTACGGCGAAGTACCCGAGTGGGTGCCGCTGGAAGAGAACGGCGTGAAGTTCGAGGCGCCGGTGCTGGCCGGGCAGAAGACCGGCTGGTTCTACGACCACCGCATGAACCGCGCGCGCCTGGCACCCTATGTAAAGGGCAAGCGCGTCCTCGACCTGTTCAGCTACATCGGCGGCTGGGGTGTGCAGGCCGCGGCCTTCGGCGCCAGCGAAGTGATGTGCGTGGACGCATCGGGCTTCGCCCTCGACGGCGTCGAGCGCAACGCCACCCTCAACGGTCTGGCCGAGAAGGTCGCCTGCGTCGAGGGCGACGTGTTCGACGCCCTGCGTGAGCTGAAGGCCGCCGACGAGCGCTTCGACGTGGTCGTCGCCGACCCGCCGGCCTTCATCAAGCGCAAGAAGGACCTGAAGAACGGCGAGGCCGCCTACCGCCGCCTCAACGAACAGGCCATGCGCCTGCTGAACAAGGACGGCATCCTGGTCAGCGCCTCCTGCTCGATGCACCTGCCCGAGGACGACCTGCAGAACATCCTGCTCGGCAGCGCCCGCCACCTGGACCGCAACATCCAGCTGCTCGAGCGCGGCGGCCAGGGCCCGGACCACCCGGTACACCCGGCAATTCCGGAAACCCGCTACATCAAGAGCCTGACCGTGCGCCTGCTGCCCAACAGCTAAGGCCCGACGCTCCCGACCGCCAGCCTTCCCCTGGCGGTCGGGGCCGGCGTAGAATCGCGCAATCCCTCGCCAACACCCCCCGGCGGGCCCGTGAGCCCAGGCCGCGCGGGCGGTGACCCCGCCCCGCCTTGCAGCCCCCTCCGAACATGCAGCTCCATCTGCCGTTTGCATGTCCTTCGTACGACGCTCACGATAAGACTCTTACCGTTACCTGATTAGCCGCAGGAACTCGTCATGCCCGATTACCGCTCGAAAACCTCCACCCACGGCCGCAACATGGCCGGCGCCCGCGCCCTCTGGCGCGCCACCGGGATGAAGGACGAAGACTTCAAGAAGCCGATCATCGCCATTGCCAACTCCTTCACCCAGTTCGTGCCCGGCCACGTGCACCTGAAGGACCTGGGCCAGCTGGTCGCCCGCGAGATCGAGAAGCACGGCGGTGTGGCCAAGGAATTCAACACCATCGCCGTGGACGACGGCATCGCCATGGGCCATGACGGCATGCTGTATTCGCTGCCGAGCCGCGAGATCATCGCCGACTCCGTGGAGTACATGGTCAACGCCCACTGCGCCGACGCCATCGTCTGCATCTCCAACTGCGACAAGATCACCCCCGGCATGCTGATGGCCGCGCTGCGCCTGAACATCCCGGTGGTGTTCGTCTCCGGCGGCCCGATGGAAGCCGGCAAGACCAAGCTGGCCAACCACGGCCTGGACCTGGTCGACGCCATGGTCGTCGCCGCCGACGACTCCTGCTCCGACGAGAAGGTCGCCGAGTACGAGCGCAGCGCCTGCCCGACCTGCGGCTCCTGCTCCGGCATGTTCACCGCCAACTCGATGAACTGCCTGACCGAGGCCCTGGGCCTGTCGCTGCCGGGCAACGGCTCCACCCTGGCTACCCACGCTGACCGCGAGCAACTGTTCCTGCGTGCCGGCCGCCTGGCCGTCGAGCTGTGCCAGCGCTACTACGGCGAAGGCGACGACAGCGTGCTGCCGCGCAACATCGCCAACTTCAAGGCATTCGAGAACGCCATGACCCTCGATATCGCCATGGGCGGTTCGACCAACACCATCCTGCACCTGCTGGCCGCCGCCCAGGAGGCGGAAGTGGCCTTCGACCTGCGCGACATCGATCGCCTGTCGCGCAAGGTGCCGCAGCTGTGCAAGGTCGCGCCGAACATCCAGAAGTACCACATGGAAGACGTGCACCGCGCCGGCGGCATCTTCTCCATCCTCGGCGAGCTGGCCCGTGGCGGCCTGCTGCACACCGACGTGAGCACCGTGCACAGCCCGAGCATGGCCGACGCCATCGCCCAGTGGGACATCACCCAAACCAAGGACGAGAAGGTCCACACCTTCTTCAAGGCCGGCCCCGCGGGCATCCCGACCCAGGTCGCGTTCAGCCAGAGCACCCGCTGGGACACCCTGGACGATGACCGCGCCGAAGGTTGCATCCGCAGCGTCGAGCACGCGTACTCGCAGGAGGGCGGCCTGGCCGTGCTGTACGGCAACATCGCCCTCGACGGCTGCGTGGTGAAGACCGCCGGCGTGGACGAATCCATCCACGTGTTCGAAGGCACCGCGAAGATCTTCGAGAGCCAGGACGGCGCCGTGAAAGGCATCCTCGCCGACGAGGTGAAGGCCGGCGACATCGTGATCATCCGCTACGAAGGCCCGAAAGGCGGCCCGGGCATGCAGGAAATGCTGTACCCGACCAGCTACCTGAAGTCCAAGGGCCTGGGCAAGGCGTGCGCCCTGCTCACCGACGGCCGCTTCTCCGGCGGCACCTCGGGCCTGTCGATCGGCCACGCCTCGCCGGAAGCCGCCGCTGGCGGCGCCATCGGCCTGGTGAAGGACGGCGACAAGGTGCTGATCGACATCCCCAACCGCAGCATCAACCTGCTGGTGAGCGATGAAGAACTGGCCGCCCGCCGCGCCGAGCAGGACAAGAAAGGCTGGAAGCCGGCCGCCCCGCGCGCGCGCAAGGTGACCACCGCGCTCAAGGCCTACGCCCTGCTCGCCACCAGCGCCGACAAGGGCGCGGTGCGCAACAAGGCGATGCTGGAAGGCTGATCGTCCCGCGTCACGAAGAAGCCCGGCCTAGTGCCGGGCTTTTTCTTTTCCCTGCTGCAACGAGCGCTTGCCCCCAGAGAACGCGTAGGAGCAACTGTCTTTTGGGCTCCCGCGTTCGCGGGAGTGACGGGATTAAGATTCGTACTCTCCTGCGTCATCCCCGCGAACGCGGGACCCGGCTTCATCGCGAACAGCGCTTGCGCTGGCCCGAAGGGGAATCACCCAGAAACCCGTAGGAGCGAAACGCCCGCGCATCCGGGAGTCGCCATTTGCGAGCAAGGACGGGGCGCCCCTTCGTTCCTACGAAAATCCCCACGCCTGTCCTATGCCACTGTCCGATCGAAGCCCAGCCCCGTAAAATTCCGCTCTTTTTTTCGGACTGCCGCCATGAGTTCCCAGGAAACCCCCGTCCTCGCCGACACGAACCAGCGCGACCTGGTCTACGGCCTGGAAGACCGCCCCGCCCTGCCCATCGCCCTGCTCGCCGCGTTGCAGCACCTGCTGGCGATCATCGTCCCCATCGTCACCCCCGGCCTGCTGATCTGCCAGGCGCTGGGCGTGTCGCCGCGCGACACCAACCTGATCGTGTCGATGTCGCTGGTCATCTCTGGCATCGCCACCTTCGTCCAGTGCAAGCGCTTCGGGCCCTTCGGCGCCGGGCTGCTGATCGTCCAGGGCACCAGCTTCAACTTCGTCGGCCCGCTGATCGCCGGTGGCGCGCTGATGGTCAAGCAGGGCACGCCGGTCGAGCAGGTGATGGCGGCGATCTTCGGCGTGGTCATGGCCGGCTCCTTCATCGAGATGGGCGTATCGCGCATCCTGCCGTTCGTGAAGCGCCTGATCACCCCGCTGGTGACCGGCATCGTCGTGCTGATGATCGGCCTGACCCTGATCAAGGTTGGCCTGATCAGCATGGGCGGCGGCTTCTCGGCGATGAGCAACGGCACCTTCGCCAATAGCGAGAACCTGCTGCTGTCGGGCAGCGTCCTGGCGATCATCGTCGCGCTCAACCGCATCCCGGTGGTGTGGATGCGCAGCGGCGCCATCGTCATCGCCCTCGCCGTCGGCTACGCGCTGGCCGGCTACCTGGGCCGACTGGACTTCACCGGCATGCACCAGGCCGCGCTGTTCCAGGTGCCGACCCCGCTGCACTTCGGCCTGAGCTTCTCCTGGAGCCTGTTCATCCCGATGCTGGTGATCTACCTGGTCACCTCGCTCGAAGCCATCGGCGACGTCACCGCCACCAGCAAGGTGTCGAAGCAGCCGGTGGAAGGCCCGCTGTGGATGCAGCGGATCAAGGGCGGGGTGCTGGTGAACGGCGCCAACTCGCTGCTGGCCGGGGTGTTCAACACCTTCCCCAGCTCGGTCTTCGCGCAGAACAACGGCGTGATCCAGCTGACCGGCGTGGCCAGCCGCCACATCGGCCTGTGGATCGCTGCGATGCTGATCGTCCTCGGCCTCTTCCCCAGCGTCGCCGGGATCATCCAGGCGGTGCCCGAGCCGGTGCTCGGCGGCGCGGCCATGGTGATGTTCGGCGCGGTCGCAGCCTCGGGCATCAACATCCTCGCCGGCATCCAGCTCGACCGTCGCGCGCTGCTGATCATCGCCGTCAGCCTGGCCCTCGGCCTGGGCGTGTCGCAGGTGCCAGAGTTCCTCGCGCACATGCCGGCCGCCCTGCGCAACGTGCTGGAGTCCGGTGTCGCCACTGGCGGCATCTGCGCCCTGCTGCTGAACTGGTTCCTGCCGGAGGCAAAGGCACAGGCCTGACGCGAAAATCAGACCTGACTGACAGCCTCACGGGCAATCCGTGGGGCTGCGCGCCCCGCACAGGGGGCAAATCCGAGATGCCTTGAGCCAGATCAGGACAAGGCCGCCGACAAGCGCCCACGCTCTTCATCCCGCTGCCCCAGGGCAGCCCTCCCACTGTGCCAAACGGGGGTTCGATGAATCAGGAAGCCGCGCTGACCGTCAGCATCGACGGCGAAACCATCAGCACCAGCCAAGGCCGCTCGATCCTGCAGGCCCTGCTCGACGGCGGCCGCGCACTGACCGATGGCGTCGGCTGCATGGGCCAGGGCGTCTGCGGCTCGTGCCGCGTGCTGCTGCGCCGCGCCGGCTCGGCCGAGGTCACTACCGCGCTGGCCTGTGAAACCCAGGTCGAAGACGGCATGCAGGTCAGCTTCCTCGACCACCAGCCCTCCGCCCGCCACCACCCCTACAGCCCCGCCGACTGGCAGGAAACCTGGAGCATCCAGGAGCGCCTGCACGCGACCTTCCCCGAAGCCAGCCACTGCCGCCACTGCGGCGGGTGCGACCGCGCCCGCCCCCAGCACCCGGGGCGCCTGGAGGTGCAGAAGGGCGTGAACCTCGCGGCGGCCGGCGACCTCTCGGCGGCCTGGGTGTTCGACGAATGCATCATGTGCAACCTCTGCACCATCGCCTGCCCCGAGCACATCTCGCCCAACCACCTGGGGCTCTACGTTCGCCGCCTGAGCGCGGCGGTGGCGTTCCGCCCCTCGGACCTGACGCAGCGCCTCTGGCAGATCGACAAGGGCGAGCAACGCGTCGACCCAGACGCGGAGGTGAACTGAAATGGACCAAGGCATTCCCTACCTCCAGGCGCTGGACGCGCTGCGCCAGGGCGATTGCGGCGAGCCACCGGCGCTGGCCGACAAGCAGGGCCTGCTCGACGCCCACCACCCCGACTACCGCCCCGGCAGCCGCGTGCCCCTGGCCATTGGCGCCAACCGTGGCGAGCAGTGCCCGCTGGCATTGGCGCGCCTGCTGCAGAGCAACAGCCAGGTGGACGACGCCGACCTCGCCGGCGCCCCGGTGGTCAACACCGATGTCCTGGTGATCGGTGCCGGCGGTGCCGGTTGCGCGGCCGCCATCACCGCCGCGGAACAGGGCGTTCGCGTGCTGCTGGCGACCAAACTGCGCTCGGGCGACAGCAACACGGTGATGGCCGAAGGTGGCATCCAGGCCGCTGTCGGTGACGACGACAGCCTCCAGCAGCATTTCGAGGACACCCTGCGCACCGGCCACTTCTGCGCCGACCGCACCCTGGTGGCACGCCTGGCCGAATCGGGCCCGGAAACCATTCGCTGGCTGATTTCCCAGGGCATGCTCTTCGACCTCGCCGAAGGCGGCCCCATGGGCGGCAAGCTGCTGCGCAAGAAGCCCGGCGGCGCCAGCCGCGCGCGCATCCTCTCGTACCGCGACTACACCGGCCTGGAAATGATGCGCGTGCTGCGCGAGGCGGTGGAGCTCGAACCGCGCATCACCCTGTGGAACCGCTGCCCGCTGGTCGAGCTGCTGTCCGACGAGAACGGCCAGTGCGTCGGCGCGGTGCTCTACAACCTGGAACGGCACGGCTTCATCCTGGTCCGCGCCAGCCGGGTGATCCTCGCCACCGGCGGCGCCGGGCGGCTGCACCTGAACGACTTCCCCACCTCCAACCACTACGGCGCCACCGCCGACGGCCTGGTGCTGGCCTACCGCATCGGCGCCCGGCTGCGCGAGCTGGACTCCTTCCAGTACCACCCCACGGGCCTGGCCTGGCCGTCGCACCTGCTCGGCGGGCTGATCTCCGAGGCAGCGCGCTCCGCCGGCGCCTGGCTGGTCAACGGCGAGGGCCAGCGCTTCATCGACGAGCTGCAGCCGCGCGACGTGGTGGCCGCCGCCATCCTCCGCGAATGCGCCGAAGGCCGCGGCATCGAGCGCGACGGTTTGGCTGGCGTGTTCCTCGACACCCCGGGCCTGGAGCGCCGCTTCCCCGGCCTGCTGCGCCAGCGCCTGGTGAGCCTCTGCCACCTGGCCGCGCGCAGCAACATCAACCCCACCCGCGAACCCCTGCTGGTGCGCCCGACACTGCACTACCAGAACGGCGGCGTGGGGATCGACGAGTACGGCGCCACCACGGTGCCCGGCCTGTATTGCGCCGGCGAAGTCAGCGGCGGCATCCACGGGCGCAACCGCATGATGGGCAACGCCCTGCTGGAGATCATCACCTTCGGCCGCCGCGCCGGCGCCCACGCGGCGAGCACCGCCGAGAGCAAACCGGCGCCCAAGGTCGGGCTGTTCCACCTCTACGACTGGCAGCGCCAGCTGACCCTCGCCGGCTTGCCGGTGGACGTGCGCGGCCCCCTGCTGTTCCCGCCCTACGGCAACTTCGACCTGCGCGCCGACGCCAGCCTGCGCGGCACCGCGACCGGCCAGCGTCACGCGGCCCTGCCCGGCAACCCGGAGACCGCGCCATGAGCGAGTTCACCCCCGTCCTGCTCGCCCCTTCCGCGCAAGTAGGCGCCAACCTCCAGGCCTGGCTCGCCGGCAACGGCGGTCTGGGACTACGACGCGCCCTCAGCGATCCTGCGGCGATCATCCCACTGCTGCGCCAGGCAGACCTGCGCGGCATGGGCGGCGCCGGCTTCCCCACCTGGCGCAAATGGGCCGCCGTCGCCGAGCAGCCCGGCGGACAGGACAAGTACGTGCTGTGCAACGGCAACGAGGACGAGCCCGGCACCTTCAAGGATCGCGTCCTGCTGGAGCGCAGCCCGCACCAGGTCATCGAGGGCGCGCTGATCGCCGCGCTCGCGGTCGGCGCCAATCAGCTTCGGTTGTACGTGAACCCGCACCAGAGGGCATCGCTGGCAAGCCTGCGCGAGGCCGTCCAGCAATGGCGCCAGCACGCCCTCTGGGACGAGCTGTGCGGCGCTCTTGGCCGCCCGCTGGAATTGCACGTGGTGGAGAGCTCCGGGCTCTACATCGGTGGCGAGGAAACGGCGGTGATCGCCAGCATCGAAGGCGGCTTCCCCTTCCCCCGCAGCAAGCCGCCCTACCCGGCCGAACAGGGCGTGGACGGCCGACCGACGCTGGTCAACAACGTCGAGACCCTGGCCAACGTCCCGCACATCCTGCGCAATGGCGCCGACTGGTACGCAGCCCTCGGCCGTGGCCAAGCGCATGGCAGCAAGCTCTATTCGCTGTCCGGCGACGTGCTGCGCCCGGGCCTCTACGAATTGCCCATGGGCATCAGCCTGCGCGAACTGGTGTTCGGCCAGGGCGGCGGCATGCTCCTCGACCGGCCCTTCAAGGCAGTGTTCACCGGCGGCCCTTCGAACACCCTGCTGACCGCCGCCGACCTCGACGTGGCGCTCGACTTCGACAGCCTGCGCGACCGCCACTCCAGCCTCGGCACCGGCGCGATGATCGTGATTTCCGCCGGCACCAGCATCGTGCGCAAGGTCGCCGAGTACGTCGACTTCTTCGCCGCCGGCTCCTGCGGCCAGTGCCCGCCGTGCAAGACCGGCACCTACCAGCTCTCGCGCCTGCTGCGCCGCATCGACACCGGCAGCGGCGTGACCAAGGACCTGCGCGCCCTGGAAAGCCTCTGCGAGCTGCTCCCCGGCAGCGGCCGCTGCGCGCTGGTGGACGGCGCCGTCACGGTGGTGCGCAGCTCCCTCGAACAATTCGGCGACGAGTATCGCCAGCAGCTGCTCGACTACCCGCGAGGCGGCTGATCGGTTCGCTCATTCTTCAGGACGCATCATGAAACTCTCCTGGAACTACCTCCTCCCGGCGCTGCTCGCGCTGGCCCTGGCGGCCATCCCGGCGCCCGCCGGACTGGCGCCGCACGCCTGGTACTTCTTCGCGATATTCGCCGGAGTCGTGCTCGGGCTGATCCTCGAACCGCTGCCCGGCGCGGTGCTAGGCCTGATCGGCATCGCCGTGGTCGCCGCGCTCGCGCCCTGGGTGCTGTTCAGCCCCGAGCAACTGGCGAGCCCCGGTTTCAAGCCCGCCACCGAGGCGCTCGCCTGGGCGCTGACGGGCTTCTCCAACAGCACCGTGTGGCTGATCTTCGCCGCCTTCATGTTCGCCCTCGGCTACGAGCGCACGGGCCTCGGCCGACGCATCGCCCTGCTGCTGGTGAAAGCCATGGGCCGACGCACCCTGAGCCTGGGTTACGCGGTGATGCTCGCCGACCTCGCCCTGGCGCCCTTCACCCCGTCGAACACCGCGCGCAGCGGCGGCACCGTGTTCCCGGTGATCAGCAACCTGCCGCCGCTGTACGACTCGCGGCCGAACGACCCGAGCGCGCGGAAGATCGGCTCCTACATCATGTGGGTCGGCATCGCCTCCACCTGCGTGACCAGCTCGATGTTCCTCACTGCCCTGGCGCCCAACCTGCTGGCCGCCGCGCTGGTGGAAAAGACCGCGCACGTGCACCTGAGCTGGTGGAACTGGTTCGTCGCCTTCGCGCCCCTGGGCTTCCTCCTGCTCGCCTTGCTGCCGCTGCTCGCCTACTGGCTGTACCCGCCGCAGATCAAGCGCAACGACAAGGTCCCGGCCTGGGCCGCCGAAGAGCTGCGCACCCTCGGCCCGCTGTCGCGCAAGGAAATCATTCTGCTGGTGCTGGTGCTCGCCGCGCTGGCGGCCTGGGTCTTCGCCGCCGCCTGGCTCGACCCTGCGCTGGTCGGCATCCTGGTGCTGGTGGCGATGCTGCTGACCGGCGTGGTGACCTGGGACGACGTGCTTGGCAACCGCGCCGCCTGGAACACCTTCGCCTGGTTCGCCACCCTGGTGGCGCTGGCCGGCGGCCTGAGCAAGGTCGGCTTCGTCAGCTGGTTCGGCCAACTGGTGGCCACCCACATGAGCGGCCTCAGCCCCACCACGGCCATGCTGGTGCTGGTCAGCGTGTTCTATCTGGCGCACTACCTGTTCGCCAGCTCCACGGCGCACACCACGGCGCTGCTGCCGGTGATCCTCGCCGCCGGCATGGGCATTCCCGGCATCGACCTGCAGGTGTTCGCCCTGCTGCTCGGCACATCCCTCGGCCTGATGGGTATCATCACGCCCTACGGCACCGGGCCGAGCCCGGTGTACTACGGCAGCGGCTACCTGCCGAGCGCGGACTACTGGCGCCTGGGGTCGATCTTCGGCGCGCTCTTCCTCTTCACGCTGCTGGCCCTCGGCGCCCCCTGGATGATGGCTGTATTCGGCTGACTGCATGACCAAACCACCCCTGCGCATCGGCGTGATCGCCGACACCCACAACCTGCTCCGGCCCGAGGCGCTGGAGCGGTTGCGCGGCTGCCATCAGCTGCTGCACCTGGGCGACATCGGCAAAGCGGAAATCCTCAATGCCCTGCGCCAACTGGCGCCGCTGAACGTGGTGCGCGGCAACAACGACACCGACGCCTGGGCCGAAGCACTGCCGGAAACCCTCTGCCTGGAATTCGGCGGGCTGCGTCTATACCTGATCCACGACCTCAAGCAGCTGAGCATCGACCCGCGCGCCGAGGGTTTCGACCTGGTGCTGGCCGGGCATTCGCACAAGCCGTTGAACGAAGTGCGCGACGGGGTGCTCTACCTCAACCCCGGCAGCGCCGGGCCGCGCCGGTTCAAGCTGCCGATCTCGCTGGCGATCCTGACGATCAGTGAAGGACGTGCCGAGGTGGAGATGATCACCCTGTAGGAGCGGCCCATGGCCGCGATTCGCGCGCATGGCGCGCTCCTACACAGGGTCAAGGCTCCAGCAGTTGCTCCGCGAGCTTCGCCACCTGCTCCTGGCGCTCGCTCTTCTCCACGCGTTTGTGGCCATTGAGCGTCGACCACTCCGGGTGTGCGCGTGCCTTACGCAGGACTTCCGGCAGCTTGCCCTCGCGCCATTGCTTGTCCTCCGGCGAAGCCACGCGGATAGCCTCCATCGCCGCGTGCCCGCGGGTCTGCAATGCCGCCAGCAACTGGCGCTGCCGCAGGGCGAGCAGGCGCAGCACGCTGTCGTCCACCGAGAGTTCGCGCTGCCCTTTCAATTTGCCCATCAACCGCTGGCCGTAGTGGCCGAAGGTCTGCCAGGCGCCGCCGGCCAATGCACCGAGAGCGGTGGCCGCGCCCAGGGTCAGGCCACCCACCAGCAGGTCGATGCCGGCGCCCGCAGCGGCACCAGCTGCCACGCCGCCGCCCAGGCGCACGCCGAGCTGGCGCAGGGTTTCCGGGTTGAACAGGTCGTCGCCCCAGCGACCGTCGAGCAGCGGCAGGTCGGCGGCGCGGGCGTCGTCCTTGCGGAACGCGTACAGCCGCAATAGCGCCTGCACGCAGGCTTCCTCGCGCTTGCGCACGCGGTCGCGCAGTGCCTCTGTGGCCTGGCTGATCGCCGCGGCATCGCCGGGTACCAGGTCGCGGCAGGCGGCCACGTCCAGCAGCAGTTCGGCGATCAGTCGCGCGCCGGCCTCGCGGCGGGCCACGGCCTGGGCCTCGTGGTCGTCGATCAGGCGCTCCAGTTGCGGCCGCGACTTCTCCAGCAGCAGGGCCAGGCTCTCGTAGAGCCGACGCTCGCCGTCCAGCGGCGGCGCAACGCTGTCGAAGCGCACCAGCGCGTGCAGGCCAAGACGCGACAGCGCTTCGCGCCACTGCTCCTCGCGATGTTCATTGGCGGCGACGAAGTTCAGCACTGGCAGCAATGGCCGCGCGCAGCCGGCGAGCACTGCCAGTTCGTCGCGGTACTTGGCGAGCACCGGCTCGCGGGCGTCGATCACATAGAGCCCGGCATCCGACGCGAGCAACTGGCGCAGCACCTTGGCCTCCTGCTCGAAGCGCCCGCGCGCTTCGCTGCCGTCGAGGAAGCGGCGTAGCTTCTCCGGGCCGTCGAGGCGTTCGCCCGGGCGCTCCTGCGCATCGAGGTAGTCGCGCAGGGCGATGGCGTCTTCCAGGCCGGGGGTGTCGTACAGCTCCAGCAGCGCCTGGCCGTCCACCGACAGCCGCGCGCCTTCGACGTGACGGGTGGTGCTGGGGCGATGGGAAACCTCGCCGAAGCCGACATCGCGGGTCAGGGTGCGCAGCAGCGAGGTCTTGCCGACGTTGGTGTGGCCGACCACGGCCAGCCGCAGGGGCTCAGTCATGTCCGCTCTCCAGCCAGCCCAGCAGGGACGCGCCGCTGTGCCGCAGGCCGAGTTTGTCGATGGCCGCGTGCCAGTCGGCCAGGCGATCGCCGTCCAGCGCAGCGCCAGCCGGCGGTTGCAGCAGCCAGACACGGGTGGCGCCGGCGCAGCGCGACAGCTCGGCGATCAGCGCCAGGGTGCCGCGATCCGGCGAGCGCCGTGGGTCGCAGGCGATGGCCAGGCGCGCCGGCGGATAGCGCGTCAGTTGCTCCAGCAGACGGCGGCGCTGCGCACCGTCGTCGAGTACGCCGGCATCGGCTACTCCGGCCGGCAGCTTCGGCGGCCAGGCTTGGCTGTCATCCAGTTCGATGGCCACTAGCAGCGCGCCCTCGGCACTGGCAGCGGGGTTCTGCGCCTGCGGCTCGACCAGATTGGCGGGAGCGGCGTCGTTCACACCCAGTCGCTCGCTGCTCGGCAGCAGGCGCTCGCGCAGCAGGCTGTAGCCGGGCAGCGAGAGGTCCAGGCGCAACGCCGCGCGACCACTGCGCCAACGCCACAGGCAGACCAGCCAGAGCACCAGGCGCGGCAGCAGGCCGTAGACCAGCAGGATGCCCACCAGCCAGCCGGCCCAGGCGTGGCGCGCCGCTTCACTGGCCACCAGGGCATCGCCGCTGGCGCGCACCAGCTCGCTGTCCGGCAGCGGGAAGCCGAGCAGCGCCGGCAACGTGCCGAGGCCGTGGGTGAGGAAGACGAAGGTGTCGCCGCCGAGGATGGTGGTCTCCCAGACGAAGCCGTAGCGCCGCGTCGACAGCAGCGCCAGCAGCACCACCAGCGCGGCGCCGAGGGCCAGCAGCCAGAGGCCGTGGACCAGCATGCCGAGCACCCAGCGGGTCAGGCGCTGGCGGCCGAGCAGCACCAGAAGCGCCGGCGCCAGCTGCGCGGCCTGGGCATCGCGCGCGAGCTTGCCGCTCAGCCATAGCCACAGTCGCCCGAGCGCGCCGGCCGCCTCGCCGCCGCCAAGGGCAAAACCGCAGGCCCAGCCGAGCAGCATCAGCAGGTCCAGGCCGAGCAGGCTGGCCAATGCCCAGAACACGTTGACCGGACGCTGGCCATCGCCGAGCGCGGCCAGGGCGAGGCCGCCGCCGCTGAGCAGGGCGAGGACCACGAGCAGGTAGAAGGCCAGTTGCGCGCCCTGTTTCCACAGGCGCAGGGCGCTGTCGAGCTGGTCGCGGGCGGCCAGCCAGAGGGCGCGGGATTCGATGCGCCGGGGCAGCTCGCCGCCGGCGGCAATGGCGCGGCGGTTGGCCTCGGCGTCTTCCAGCGCGCCGGCCTGCTCCTCGCGCAGGCGCACGGCCTCGCACAGCCAGAGTCGATCGAAGGGGGAGGATGGGGCGCTGTCGCTCACGGGGTCTCCGATGCGGGTTCCTGGCCGGCAAGCATAACCCCTGCACCGCCACTCGTCCGCCCGGCGGGGTAACACCGGCCCGCCGCGACCCAACCAAGGAGGGGCTTACCCGGCGCCTGCGCGGGTATAGGGTGCGAAGACTCGCCAGAATAAGAACAACGAGGCCCGCCATGCCGCGCATCCTGCCCTGCGCCCTGCTCCTGCTGCTCGTCTGCGGTACCGCCGCTGCCGTCGAAACACCGCCGGTGCGCCCCTCCGACTGGGGCCCCGACACCCCGCTGATGCAGGCGGTGCCGCCGCGCAAGCTGGACGCGACGGTCGGCCAGCGCGCCTCCGACAGCGACGAATCGAAGCTGTGGATAAGCCATACCGACTTCCGCATCCACGACGACATCGGCTTCTTCATTCGCCGCATGCTGATCCGCATGAGCTCCAACGGGCCGAAGGGCACGCCGCTGCTGCTCGACGATCCCAAGGCGATGGTCGCGCGCATCCAGGCCGGCGACATCTTCGTCGCCGACGCCACCCTCGCCACCCTGCTCAACGAGGAACTGCGCAACGCCAATGCACCGGTACGCAACCTGGTGCTGAGCACCCGCAAGAACGGCCAGGAAGTGCGCGGCGAGCTGCTGCGCAAGGGCCGTTGGCGGCCACTGCGGATGCTCACCGGGATCGAGCAGGCCGGGCCGCTGAAGGTGGCGCTGGTGCCCAAGCAGATCTTCGTCGATGGCATCGACGTCACGCCCTCGCTCGAGGCCGCTTCCATCGAAATGTCCGAGGTGCTGCAACTGCACACCGCGCACATGCAACTGACCGGCAACCGCATCCTGGTCGACCTCGACGGCCTCTTCCCACCGCCGCGCCTGGAGTTCGCCGTGCGCAGCCTGAAGCTGGCCGACGGCGGCATGGACCTGCTGCTCGGCGACGACCTGGCCAGCCTGCAATGGCCACAGCTGAACGCGCCGGAAAGCTACATGTTCATCCAGGGCGGCGACATCAAGATGGCGCGCACCATCCTGGTCAAGGCCTATGCGCTGTTCACCAGCCTGAGCCCCGAGCAGCCGCTGCTGTTCAACCTCTACGACTACCGCCGCCAGTTGCAGTACGGCGAGATTCGCCTGCGCCAGGACGGCATGGTGCACATCGCCGTGTCGCCGGTGAAGGCGCCCGCGCCCGAGGAGAAAGCCCTATGAAGCGCCTCTTGCCCCTGCTCCTCGCCCTGCCGCTGATGGCCCAGGCGCAAAGCGCCATCGAGCGCCAGCAGGAAGAACTGCACCTGCTGCGCCAGGGCTGGTTCCAGCAGACCCCGCCGGACGCCGGGCACGCCGCCAGCCGCCCCGGCGGCATGCGCGATTCCGGCCAGGACGGCGTCGGCCTGCTGCTGCACGACGTGGACATGTATTTCGAAGGCGGCATCGGCTTCCACAGCCCCGAGCTGAAAGGCTGGCTGGTGCCGCTCAAGACCGGCGAACCGGTGGACTTCGACCGCCCGCAGGACATGCGCATCGAAGTCAGCGAAGGCGAGGTGATCCTCAACCCCCAGCAGCTGGCCAACCTGTTCAACCAGCGCATCCTGGCTTATCCACAGAGCATGCTGCGTAACTTCAGCATGAGCCTGGATGGCGACCGCCTGCTGGTCAGCGGCGAGGTACAGCCGCTTGGCATCGGCCCCTGGCTGCCGCTGCGGCTGTCCGGCGGGGTGAAGCTGGAAGGCGACGAGATCCTCTACCAGCCGGACCAGGTGAAGGTCCTCGGCGTACCTGCCTACGGCGCCATGAGCCTGGTCGGCCTGCACCTGGATTCGCTGGTCAGACTGGAGCGCCCCGGCGCCCTGCTGCGCGACAACGCCATGCGCCTGAACTACCACCAGGTGTTCCCACTGGTGGGCATCGACGGCCATGTCGACGCCGCCTGGCTCGACGACAAGGGCCTGCACCTGCGCTTCGCCCGACCGGCCGGCAGCCCGGCGCCGCGCTTCGAGCCACCGACCCAGGCCGGGCCGTCGTACGTCTGGCTGCAGTCGGGCGACCTGAAGATCTTCGAGATCCTCATCACCTACTCGCAGGTGCTGCTCAAGGCCGAGCAGCCCGGCCAGACGCTGGTGTTCAACCTCAAGGACTACCGCAAGGTGCTGTCCACCGGCATCACCCAGGTCAACGAGGACGGCACCTTCTTCATGCGCGTTCCGCCGTACAGCAACGACACCACCTCCGCCCGGCTGGTATCCTCTGCCGCCGTCGGATCACCTTGAACCCACGCCCCTGAAACCGAGAGTGGAGCCACGATGTCCCAAGCCCCTTCCCGCCTGCCGCTGGCCATGATCGCCGCCCTCGCCGAAAACCGCGTGATCGGCGTCGACAACCGCCTGCCCTGGCACCTGCCGGCCGACCTCAAGCACTTCAAGGCGATGACCCTGGGCAAGCCGGTGATCATGGGCCGCAAGACCTGGGACTCCCTCGGCCGCCCGCTGCCGGGCCGGCTCAACCTGGTGGTCAGCCGCCAGGCCGATTTGCAGCTGGAAGGCGCGGAAGTCTTCACCAGCCTGGACGCCGCGCTGGAACGCGCCGACGCCTGGGCACGCGAAGAGGAAGCCGAGGAACTGATGCTGATCGGCGGCGCGCAGCTCTACGGCGAAGCCCTGCCGCAGGCCGAGCGCCTGTACCTGACCCGCGTGGCGCTGAGCCCGGCAGGCGACGCGCACTTCCCCGAAGTGGAAGCCACCCGCTGGCGCCTGGCCTCGAGCATCGACCACGAGCCGACGGCGGAAACCCCGGCCTACTCCTTCGAGGTGTGGGAACTGGCCTGAGAGCGGAGATTCCAAAGGCCGCTGGACAGCGGCCTCTTCCGTTCAGCGCTTCCGAGCGTTCTCGTAGACGCTGCCGCGTTCGCGCTTGCCTACCGCGATGACCTCAACGACCACGATGTCGTCGTAGACCTGATAGACCAGCCGATAACCAGATGACCGCAATTTGATCTTGTAGCGGTCCTTCTGGTCCTGGCCGTGTAGCTTGGCCGACTCCACCCGCGGGTTCTTCAGCCGCTCGGCCAGCTTGGCATGTAGCTGTTGTTTCACGGGACCAATGAGCTTGTCCCATTCTTTCTTGGCCGAGGCCTTGAATCGGAGCTCGTAGTGCTTCTCTGCGTCACCAGTCCTTGAGGTCATCCAGGGTTACCGTCACCGTCGATTCATCCGCACGCTCATCTGCGAGGCGCCCCAGGTAGATGTCGTCAAGCAACTCGACCATCCGCTCGTACTCATCCGCAGGAACGACATAGAACACCGGCTCATTGCGGTTGAGGATCGCAACAGCGTGGCCCATACCGGCCCCTACCGTCCCCATGGGGTCTTTCTTCAGCTCAGTGATGGAGGCCGCAACGTCAGCCAACATAGCGTGTGCCATTTCATTCTCCTGCCGCGTCATGCGGCCCGGTGTGGTGAACCATCCTTGGCCCGAATCCAGTACTGCCTGTAGAGTAGGCAGAACATTAAGACACCAAATATAGTACTCGTAAAAGCACTATTCAAGGCACCATAGAACCCTATTAGCGATGCTAGCGCCTCTTAGGAAACCTTGCACCGCACAAATAAGAACGCCGCCCCGGTTTCCCGGAGCGGCGATTTTTCTTTCCATCCTCAGAAGGCGAAGTGCGCCTCGTCCAGCGCCATCAGACAACCGGCGCCGCCCAGCAGGGCCTCGCGGTGCATGCTCGCGCGCGGCAGGATGCGACGGAGGTAGAAGTCGGCGCTGGCCAGCTTGGCGCGGTAGAAGTCGGCCTCGCCGCTCCCCGCATCCAGTGCCTTCTGGGCCACGCCGGCAGCCTGCAGCCAGAGCCCGCCGAGCAGTACGTAGGCGGAGTACTGCAGGAAGTCCACCGACACCGCGCCAATCTCCTGCGGGTCGCGCTGGCAGGCGGCGATCACCTCGGCGGTGAGCACGCGCCACTCCAGCAGGCGCTGGCGAAGCGTCTCGGCCATGCCGGCCAGGGCCGGTTGCGCAGCCTGGGTTTCCGCCACGGCGGCCAGTTCGCCGATCAGCGCCGTCAGTTCGGCGCCGCCGTCGCCCAGCAGCTTGCGGCGGATCAGGTCGAGCGCCTGGATGCCGTTGGTGCCTTCGTAGATCTGCGTGATGCGGCTGTCGCGCATCAGCTGCTCCATGCCCCATTCGCGGATGAAGCCATGGCCGCCGTAGACCTGCACGCCGAGGCTGGCCACTTCCTGGCCCATGTCAGTGAGGAAGGACTTCACGAAGGGGATCAGCAGCGCCGCGCGCTTGGACGCAGCCTTGCGCGCCTCCGCATCGGGATGGCCGTGCTCCAGGTCCAGCTCGCGGGCGCAGAGCGCGGCGAGCATGCGGCTGCCTTCGGTGAGGGTCTTCTGCGTCAGCAGCATCCGACGCACGTCAGGGTGGACGATGATCGGATCGGCGGGCTTCTGCGGCTGCGCGGGGCCGGTCAGCGCGCGCGATTGCAGGCGCTCGCGGGCATAGGCCAGGGCGCCCTGGAAGCTGCGCTCGGCGATGCCCAGGCCCTGCAGGCCGACCTGGAAGCGCGCGTCGTTCATCATGGTGAACATGCAGGCCAGGCCCTGGTTGGCGTTGCCGAGCAGCCAGCCGGTGGCGCCGTCGAAGTTCATCACGCAGGTGGAAGCGCCCTTGATGCCCATCTTGTGCTCGATGGCGCCGCAGCTCAGCGCGTTGCGCGCGCCGGGCGTGCCGTCGGGGTTGGCGATGAATTTCGGCACGAGGAACAGGCTGATGCCCTTCACCCCGGCCGGGGCGTCCGGCAGGCGCGCCAGCACCAGGTGGACGATGTTTTCCGAGAGGTCCTGTTCGCCGCCGCTGATGAAGATCTTGCTGCCGCTGACCTGGTAGCTGCCGTCGGCCTGCGGCTCGGCGCGGGTGCGCAACAGCGCGAGATCGGTGCCGGCCTGCGGTTCGGTGAGGCACATGGTGCCGGTCCACACACCGCTGACCATCTTCGCCAGGTAATCGCGCTGCAATTCGGCGCTGCCGTGTTTGTACAGCGCCAGCACAGCACCCTCGGTCAGGCCGGAATAGACGCGGAAGGACAGCGAGGCGGCCATCAGCATCTCGTGGAAGTTCGCCGCGACCAGCTGCGGGAAACCCTGGCCACCAAACTCGACCGGGCCGGTCATGCTCGCCCAGCCGTTGTCGCAGTACTGCTTGTAGGCCTCGCGGAAACCGTCAGGCGTGGTGACTTCGCCGTCGTGCAGGGTCGCGCCCTGCTCGTCGCTGTTGCGGTTCAGCGGCGCGACGACTTCGCCGGTGTAGCGCGCGCCCTCTTCCAGCACGCCGTCGATCAGCTCGCGGTCGAGGCCGTTGCCGAGCAGTTCGCAGTGAGCGGTGGCGTCGAAGAGTTCATGGATGACGAAGCGCATGTCGCGCAGGGGTGCCTGGTAACTCACGATCAATGCTCCTTTTGTACGTCGGCGAAGCGCTGGCCGGCGGCGGCCAGGCGCTCGATCAGCGCGGCCGGCTGCCAGTGCGCACCGTGCTGCCCGGCGAGGTCGCGCAAGCGCGCCAGAATGGTCGGCAGGCCCTGGGCATCGGCCCAGGCCATGGGACCGCCCTTGTCGGCGGGGAAGCCGTAGCCGTTGAGGTAGACGGTGTCGATGTCGGCGCTGCGCGAGGCGATGCCTTCGTCGAGGATCTTCGCGCCCTCGTTGACCAGCGCCAGCAGGCAGCGCTCGAGGATTTCCTCCGGGCCGATGTCGCGGCGCGCGTAGCCCAGCCGCTCGGATTCGCGCAGCACCAGCGCATCGACCTCAGGGTCGTGCTCGGCCTGCCGGCTGCCCGGCTCGTAGTGGTAGAAGCCGTTGCCGCTCTTCTGGCCGAAGCGGCCCATCTCGCACAGGCGGTTGTCGACCTGCACGGTCGGTGCGTCCTGGCCCTTGCCGGCCAGCTCGCGGGCGCGCCATTCGAGGTCAATGCCAACCACGTCGAACATGCGGAACGGGCCCATGGCGAAGCCGAAGCCCTGGATGGCCGCATCCACCTGGTACGGCAGCGAGCCTTCGAGGATCAGCCGGCGCGATTCCTGCACGTACTTCTCCAGCATGCGGTTGCCGATGAAGCCGTGGCAGTTGCCTGCGACGACGCTCACCTTGCCCATGCGCTTGCCCAGCTCCAGCGCTGCGTCGAGCACGGCCGGCGCGGTCCTGGCGCCACGCACGATCTCCAGCAGCTTCATGATGTGCGCCGGGCTGAAGAAATGCAGGCCGAGCACCTGCGACGGACGTTTGGTGACGGCGGCGATGGCGTCGATATCGAGATAGGAAGTGTTGCTGGCGAGGATCGCCGAGG